>NZ_JBSFGU010000004.1:0-364968 GCF_053596725.1 Kitasatospora sp. NPDC001660
GCGGGTGGCGTGGCGCACCGTGTCCGGTGAGGTCACGCAGATGGGCGTGGTGACGTTCCAGCGCCTGGACGCGGATCACACGCGGGTCAAGGGCCGCCCGCGGCGCCGCCACCCGGGGTGCCGGCGCCGGTGGTGCAGCCGGCGGGCAGCGCGACGGCGAGGACGGCGGCGAGGACGGGCAGGGCGCGCCGCGGGTACCGGGGGATCATCGAGTCCACTGCCCACGAATACCACCTGCGCGGCGTCCCGGTCACGCCGGGGACCTGCCGAGACGGCCGGAACCGGGGGCTCCTCGGCCGCCGCGCTGCTGGAGCACGGCCTTCTCGTCCGCCTCGGTGACCGGGAGTTGGTACGTGAGCGACACCTGGGCGAAGCGGACCGCGTACGCGCAGCGGATCCCGGTGTCGGCGGGCAGCCACGCGGCCGGGCCGAAGTCGCCCATGGGGGCATGTCCGAGGTCACGCCGGGGCCTACCCGCCGATCGCGGACATCGGGCGCTGCGGGCGCACGAAGGCGGCGGAGTCGATGGTGTGTCCGGGGCCCTTGCGGCCGATGGTGGCGCGCCAGGCCGCCTCCACCGCGTCGTCGCCGGCGCCGCCGCGCAGGAGGGCGCGCAGGTCGGATTCCTCGGTCGCGAACAGGCAGTTGCGCAGCTGCCCGTCGGCGGTGAGGCGGACCCGGTCGCAGCCGCCGCAGAACGGGCGGGTGACGGAGGCGATCACGCCGATCACGGTGCCGGTGCCGGCGATCCGCCACTCCTCGGCCGGCGGCGTGCCACGTCTCGCGGACCCGCCGTCCGTCATGGCATCGTGGCGGCCGACCGGGACCAAGTCCCACCGGGCGCCGAGGACGGTGAGGATCTCGTCCGCGGTGACCATCGTCGAACGGTCCCAGGCGCCCTGCGCGTCCAGCGGCATGGACTCGATGAACCGCATCCGGTAGCCGTGCGCGGCCGCGAACTCGGCCAGCGGCACGATCTCGTCGTCGTTGACGCCGCGCACCGGGACGGCGTTGACCTTCACCGGCGCGAGGCCCGCGTCCTGCGCGGCGGCGAGGCCCGCGAACACGTCGGCGATCCGGTCCCGGCGGGTGATCGCCGCGTACCGCTCAGGCCGCAGGGTGTCCAGGCTGACGTTCACCCGGTGCAGTCCCGCCTCGCACAGCGCGACGGCGGTGCGCGCCAGCCCGATGCCGTTGGTCGTCAGCGACACCTCGGGGCCGAGCGCGGCGATCCGTCCGACCAGGTCCGGCAGGCCGCGGCGCAGCAGCGGCTCGCCGCCGGTCAGCCGGACGGCCGTGATGCCGAGGCGCTCGACGGCGATCCGCACCAGTCGCAGCACCTCGTCGTCACCGAGCACCTCGGCCCTGGGCAGCCAGTCCAGGCCCTCGGCCGGCATGCAGTACGTGCAGCGCAGGTTGCAGCGGTCGGTGAGCGAGACCCGCAGGTCGGTGTGGACCCGGCCGAAGCGGTCCAGCAGCGGGCGCGGTGCGGTGTTCATCCGGTAAGTACAGGGGGCGGCGGGCCGGACCACCAGCGGCCGAACCGCCGGGGACCGGCCGCGGCCTGCGGCTCGGCCTTGTGGATTCGTACAACTATGGGTTCCTGCGGTGCGCGGCGGCGCCCGGGGCGGGCAGGCTGGGCCCATGCAGACCGCCTCCGAGCCGCCCCCGCCCGTCGCCGCGCTCGTGCTCGCCGCCGGGGGCGGGCGGCGCCTCGGCGGGCGGCCCAAGGCGCTGGTGCGCTACGGCGGCCGGCCGCTGGTCGAACACGCGGTGGCCGTCGTGCGGGCCGGCGGCTGCGCGGACGTGACGGTGGTGCTGGGCGCCGAGCGCGACAAGGTCCGCGCCACCGCGCACCTGCCCGGCTGCCGCCTGGTCGCCAACCCGGACTGGGCGGGCGGCATGGGTTCCTCGCTGCGGGCCGGCCTGGCCGCGCTGGCACCGGGCGCGTCGGCGGTGCTGGTGATGCTCGTGGACACCCCGGGCGTCACCCCGGCCGCGGTGGCCCGCCTGCTGGCCGCCCACCGGGCGGGCGCCGAGCTCGCCGCGGCGGCCTACGACGGGCGGCGCGGGCACCCGGTGCTGATCGGCGCCCGGCACGTCGCGCAGGCGGCGGAAGGCGCCACGGGCGACGCGGGCGCACGCGCACTCCTGACAGCGCACGCGGACGAGGTCACCCTCGTCGAGTGCGCCGACGTCGCCGTCCCGGACGACCTCGACACCCCGGCC
This sequence comes from Kitasatospora sp. NPDC001660, assembly GCF_053596725.1. Taxonomy (NCBI): domain Bacteria; kingdom Bacillati; phylum Actinomycetota; class Actinomycetes; order Kitasatosporales; family Streptomycetaceae; genus Kitasatospora; species Kitasatospora sp. NPDC001660. The sequence goes on from NZ_JBSFGU010000004.1 coordinate 2,230, forward strand.
GACCTGGCCCGGTGGTCCGCCGGGTGACCACCCGTCCACCCCTGGCCCACCGGCCCGCCCCACCTCCACGGCCCCGCCACGCACTGCGCACACCGACCGGCCGCACACCCCTGATCTCTCCCTGAGGATTGCCCCATTCCGCGCCCATCGGCCCCGGTTTCAGGGAGCATGGGAGACGTCCTCCCACCCGACTCGAACGGACGGAGCCCGAGATGGCCGGACTGCCCGACGACTTCACCGGATACGACCCCGCGCGTCACGAGCCGGGGGCGGGCGGTGGCGGCCGGGCGATCCGCTGCCCCGCCTGCCGCCGCGAGCACCTCTACGAGCCGCCCTCGCTGCCCTGCCCCTGCGGCGCCTCGCTGAAGGTGCCGCTGCTGCGCGGCGGCGTGCCGGTGCAGGTGCGGTTCCGCTCCTGGGAGGACTCCTGGCTGAGCATGCGCTGCCCGCACTGCGGCCGCTCCGACCAGTGGCCGCAGCCCGAGTTCACCTGCAACTGCGGCGCCACCGTCCGCCTGCCGGTGGACCGCACCACCCGCCTCGGCGGCGGCACCGCCACCCCGCTCGGCAGCACCGGGCCACAGGCCGCCCGCCCCCACCCGGCCCACCCGATGGGCGCCCCGGTGCCCGCCCCGCCCGGCGGCAGCGGCGGCCAGGCCAGGCCCTTCCGCCACCGCGCCCCGTTCCGCCCGCACCCGGTGCGCACCTCGCAGGACGCCGTGTTCACCGCCGCCCGCTACCTGGAGTGGCTCGGCTTCGACGACCTGGAACTGACGGAGGCCCAGGAACGCGACGGCGTCACCCTGCTGGGCAGCCGGATGGTCGCCCAGGTCGACACCTGGACCGAGCCCGCCGACGTCAAGTCGGTGGAGTGCCTGTGGCTGCAGACCCTGCACGCCGAGGAGATGGCCGCCGCGATGTTCACCCTGGCCGGCTACTCCCACCAGGCCACCGTGCGCGGCGAGCAACTGCTGGTCGCCCTGTTCAGCCTGGACCTCGCCGGCGTCCCGCAGCCCGCCAACGGCGCCGCCGAGGCCCTGATGGAGACCGGCTGGACCTCCTGACCCCGCGCGCCCCACTGGATCAATTCCTCCGCGGACGCAACAACCTGCGCTCGTGATCTGGTGCACAAGCTCACCCCCGTGTTGAATTGCCGCCACAGCGCGGGCCGTTGCGGCGCGTCCGTGCCCATGCCGGATGGCGCACACAAGGAGGTGGCGTTGTCGGAGCACGGATGGGGCCCGAGCGGCCCGGACGGGCGGGGGCAGGCCGCGCCGGAGGAGCCGGGGGACACCGTGTGGCGGCTGCGGTCCCGGGGATGCTGGCAGGAGGCCGCCGACGTGCTGCGACCGGCCGCCGAACACGACCCGGCGGTGGCCCTCGGCCGCGCCGAACTCCTCATCGAGCGGTGCCTGTTCACCGCCGCGCACTGGACCCAGGCGGAGCAGGCGCTGCGCCTCGCCGAGGCCGTCGTGACCACCACCGAGCAGCGCGCGGCCGCCGCCTGCGCCCGCGGCTTCCTGGCGTACCTCGCCAGTGTGCTCGGGCCCCGCGACCGGCTCGACGAGGCACAGGCCGCGTTCGGCCGCACCTCGGCGCTGCTGCCGCCGGACGCCCCCGGACGCCCGCTGCTGGACTTCCGGCGCGGGCTGGTCGCGGAGAACCTCCTGCGGGACCGCGGCGCCGCCTGGATCGCCTACCGCCGGGCGCACGACGGCGCGGGCGAGCGCGGCGACGAACTGCTGCGCTCGTACACCTGGCGCCACCTCGCCGCGCTGGCGCTCGCGCGCGGGGACCGCGGCCACGCGCGCGAGGGCTTCGACGCCTCGCTGCGGCTGCGCGAGCAACTCGGCTTCACCGTGGGCGTGGCACCGGCACTCGCCGCGCTGGCCGAGGTGTCCGAACCGGCCGAGGCGGCCAGGCTGCGCGCCGAGGCCGCCCGGCTCGTGCACGCCCTGGGAGGCGTACCCGTGTGGCTCGCGCGCCAGCTGGGCGCGGGCCGTGCGCCGGCGCCTCCCCCGGACGGGCGCATCGGGCACGAGACCAGAGGCAGCATCAGCTAAGGTGAGCCTAACCTGGCTGGGGGGAGCAGCGCCCCGGCCGGGTCGCCTTGCCGCTCCCGGGCACCGCCATGCCCCGGCCCGGCGCGGGCGCGCACCGGAGCTCCACCGAGCCATCCGACGGGCCCCGCCGCGCCATCCGCCGGCGGCCCCGGACGACCCGATGGGGCCCGCCCATGACCGCGACCACCGCGACCGCGAGCAGCACCCGCCCCGGCCCCACGCCTCGCGCCCCACACACCACCGAGACGCTCACCGCCACCCCCACACCCGACTCCCCCACCCCCTGCACCACCACGTACCAGCGACTCGGCGTCCTCTCCCCCATGCTGCGCGTGCGCTGCGCCCCGCCCCGGCGCGGCCACGGCTGGATCCCCGCCGCCGACCTCGCCACCCACCCCGAGGCCGTCCGCGAGCTGATCGCCCACGACGCCCGCCAGGGCCTCGCCCGCTACGGGCGGCCGCTGCGCCCGGACGTCGCGGCCGGCTTCGGGCTGCACCGCTTCACCTGGCCCGCGTCCCTGCTGTTCACCGCGCCGTGGTTCCTGGAGCGGCGCGTCCCGCTGCTCACCCCGGCCGACGTCTCGCTACGCCGCCGCACCGGCGAGGTGACGGTCCGTCCGGGCGCCTTCGCCTGCCTGCCCGGCGATCCGGCCGCCGGGCTGCCGCAGGCCCGCCCGGTACCGTGCGAGGCCGCACTGGCCGCCGAACTGCGGAACGCCCTGGGCGAGTTCCTCGCGCCCGTGCTGGCCGCGCTTCGCCCCGAGGTGCGGCGCGGACCGCGCGTGCTGTGGGCGATGGCCACCGACGCGGCGGTCGAGGGGCTCTGGCACGTCGCCAGGCTGCTCGGCGAGGAGGAGCGGGCGCGGGCCGAGCTGACCGTCCTGCTGGACCCGGCCGCCCCGGCGCACGCGCCCGGCGTGGCCGACGCCTCCGCCCCGCCTCCGTCCCCCTTCACGCCGGGCGCCGGCTTCGCCCCCGCGACCGACGGCCCCAACGGCCCTTCGGGTGCCGACCGGGCCCGCGCCAGCTGCTGCCTCGTCTACACCGCGGAGCCGGCGGACATGTGCGGCGGCTGCCCCCGCGTCACGCGGAATTGACGAAAGGGCGTGCGAGAGGGAATCCGGAAAGCCCGCAATTCCGGGAATCGCCCGCCCACAATTCATATGACAATGTGATTGAGTCGGAGTCAGAAATCCTCCTACTCAGCGCATTGACGGCGAATCCGCCATTCCCCCGCCGAGCATCCGTCATGATGGTCCCCGCCATCACGGCGCAGGAACTCGACGCAGGAAAGCGAGGCTGGTTCCGGCCATGAAATTGTCCGACATACCGCTCGGCTGGGCCGTCACCGCGGGCGTGGGGCTGCTGGTCAGCGCCCTCCTCGTGGCCCTGGCCCGGAGCCGGGGATCCGTCGCCGCAGGCACGGATACCTGGGAGCGATCCGAGGAACGGCGCCGCCGCAAGGAATCCCTGTACGGGGCCGCCTCCTACACGCTGCTGTTCTGCTGCGCCGCGGTCGCCGCCGCGCTCTCCTTCCACGGCCTGGTCGGCTTCGGGGTGCAGAACCTGAACCTCTCCGGCGGCTGGGAGTACCTGGTGCCGTTCGGGCTCGACGGCGCGGCGATGTTCTGCTCGGTGCTCGCCGTCCGCGAGGCCAGCCACGGCGACGCCGCCCTCGGCTCGCGCCTGCTGGTCTGGCTGTTCGCCGGCGCGTCCGCCTGGTTCAACTGGGTGCACGCCCCACGTGGCTTCGGCCACGCCGGCGCCCCGCAGTTCTTCTCCGGCATGTCGCTCTCGGCGGCCGTCCTGTTCGACCGCGCGCTCAAGCAGACCCGCCGCGCCGCCCTGCGCGAGCAGGGGCTCGTCCCCCGGCCGCTGCCCCAGATTCGCATCGTGCGCTGGATGCGCGCCCCGCGCGAGACCTACGCGGCCTGGTCGCTGATGCTCCTGGAGGGCGTGCGCAGCCTCGACGAGGCGGTGGACGAGGTCCGCGACGAGAAGCGGGAGCGGGCGCTGGAGAAGGAGCGCCGCAAGCTCGCCGGGCGCCGGGAACGCGCGGAGATCCGGGCGATCAACCGCAGCAACGGCGCCTGGCGCACCGGACGCGGCGGCGCACGCCAGTTGGAGTCCGCCGGCTCGGAGCCCGCCATAGCCGGCGGGCCCGCGGCCGAGCGCCCCGCCGGACCGCGCGAGGTCGAGGACCCCGCCGAGCGCACCGTGGTGCAGCCCGGCCTCCCGGCCTACCCGGAGCGGCGCACCATCGACCTCACCCTCGACGAGGACACCGTGGCGCTGCCCCGGCTGGACTCGCTGGAGCGCAAACTCAAGGACCTGGAGCAGCAGTTCGGGTAGTCCCGGTCCCGGCCGCGGTCGCTACGCGGCCGCGGCCCCGCTGAGCTCGAACCACATGCGCTTGCCGGAGCCGCGCGGCTCCACCCCCCAGGCGTCCGCGAGCGCCTCCACCAGCATCAGACCGCGCCCGGAGGAGGCCTGTTCCCCCGGCGTCCGGCGGGTCGGCCACAGGTCCGACTCGTCCTCCACCTCGACCCGCAGCCTGACCCGGCCGCAGTCCGAGGCTGGCTCCCGGTAGAGCCGGGCGGTGAACATCGCGTCCCGGTCGGTGTGCCGGATGGCATTGGTGACCAGTTCGGAGGAGAGCAGTTCGGCGGTGTCGATGAACTCGGCGACGCCCCAGCGGCGCAGCGCGTCGCGCAGCTCCGCCCGCACCTCGGCGATGCGGGCGAGGTCGGCCTGGCCGATCCGGCGGCGCAGCTGCTGGGCGGCCAGGCCGCCGGCCGGGCCGTCCCAGCGCAGGAGCAGCAGCGCTATGTCGTCCTCGCGCTCGCTGGAGTCGGCGGCCTGGGAGGCGATCCGGTCGGCCAGGTCCTCCAGCGGGTCGCGGGCGACCTCCTCGGCGAGCGGCAGCGGCTCGGCGAGCGCCCGGGTCAGCCGGGCGACGCCCTCGTCCAGGTCCATGCCGCGGGCCTCGACCAGCCCGTCGGTGCACAGCAGCACCGTCTCGCCCGGGTCCAGGCTGAAGCGGGTGACCCGGTACTCCTGGTCCGGGTCGATGCCGAGCGGCAGTCCGCCGGCCACCGGCACCACCGCCGCGGTGCCGTCCGAGCGGCGCACCACCGGGTCGAGGTGGCCGGCCCGCACCGCGTAGACCACGCCGTAGTCCACGTTGACCTCGGCGTAGGTGCAGGTCGCGAAGTGGTCGGTGTCCAGGTCGGCGAGGAAGCGGGAGGCGCGGGCCATCACGGCGGCCGGCGGGTGCCCCTCGGCCGCGTAGGCGCGCAGCGCGATCCGCAGCTGGCCCATGATCCCGGCGGCGTGCACGTCGTGGCCTTGGACGTCGCCGATCACGAGGCCCACGTGCCCGCCCGGCAGCGGCACCACGTCGTACCAGTCGCCGCCGATCTGCAGGCCGGAGCCGGCCGCCAGGTAGCGCACGGCCGTGGTGACGCCCGGCACGGACGGCACCGTGCGCGGCAGCATCACCCGCTGCAGCCCGGCCGCAAGCTCGTGCTCGGCGTCGTGCAGCCGGGCCCGGGCCAGCGACTGGGCGACGAGGCCGCCCAGCGTCGACAGCAGGGTCCGCTCGTCGGCGTCCAGCTCGCGCTCGTCGTCGAAGCTGACCACGCACACGCCGATCGCCCGGCCGCTGGCCACCAGCGGCAGGTACGCCCAGGAGCCGCGGCCGTTGCGGCTGGTCGGCTCCCACACGTCGGGGTAGGCCTCGCGGTACTCGTCGCGGGAGGAGACGAACACCGGCGCCCGGTGACGCAGCGCCTCCGCGGCCGGGTGGCCGGCGGGCAGCAGCGTGCGGTCCCAGATGGCGAGCGCGCCGGGCCGGTAGCCGGAGGCGCCGAGGATCTGCGCCCGCCCGGCCTCGAACGCGGCCAGCACCAGGCCGTCCGGCGGCAGCCCGGGCAGCGGCAGCTCGGTGAAGACCCGGGCGACGTCGCGGACGGTGACCGCCTCGGACAGCGCGCGGGCGGCCTCCTTGATGAACCGGGAGCGCTCCTCGCGCAGCAGCGCGAGCCGGTCGGCGCGGTCGCGCTTGTGCAGCTCGACGGTGGCGTCCCAGACGAAGCCGACCATCCGGGAGGCGCGCCCGAAGGCGTCCGCGAGCACCCGGCCGCGGAAGCGCACGGCGCGCATGGTGCCGTTCGGCCCGACCGTGCGGTAGTACGCGCCGCACTGGCCGAGCTCGGCCACCGCACGCTCGACCCGGCGGCGCACGATGGGCGCGTCCTCGGGGTGCAGCAGCGCCAGGAAGGAGCCGGCGGTGCGGTCGAAGCGGCTCTGGCCCAGCTCGTCCAGGCCGATGATCGTGCAGGCGCGCGGGTCGCCCTCCAGCACGTCGCGGCGGATGTCCCAGTCGAAGGAGCCGATGCCGTTGGCGGCCATCGCCGGCTCCAGCCAGTCCGGCATGGAGTCGCCGGAGGCGGCCGGCAGCCCGCCGGGGAGCACCGGTGCCAGGCGGCCCACGGCAGGCCCGGGCGCCGCGCGCAGCAGGCGCCGGCGCACGGCCTGGGCGGGCGGCTTCGCCCGGCCCGTCCCCGCGGTCGTGGGGCCGGCTGAGCCGGCGGGCGGATCGGCCGTGGACGCACCGGGAGGAAGCGCCGGCCCCGGCGACTCGGGCTCAGTGGGCATGCTGCTCCTGCCGCTGCCGTGGCGGACCGCGCCGACCGTCCGGCCGGGCCGCGTGGCGATGTGATGGGTGGTGCTGGATCGGGCGGTGCCGACCTGCGGCGGTCAGTCGAGGTACCGTCTCCCCGCTGCTCTCCGCACGTGGTCACACATTCCCACCATCCTGGCCAATGTTCGGCCGAGCGGCAATGGCAACGGGCCGGAAATCTTCGGTTCCGCCTTCTGTTCTGGGTGTCCTTCGGCAACGAATGAACCGTGTCCGAAGTGTTCTCCGAACCGGGCCGTGCGCCGTCGGCACGTCAGCACGTCGGCGTGTCGACACGCCGACGGCTACGGCGGCTACGGCAGGGCGAGCTCGAACCAGGTGACCTTGCCGTCGCCGCGCAGCTGGACGCCCCACGCGTCCGCGAGCGACTCGACCAGCATCAGCCCGCGCCCCGAGGTCGCGTACTCGGCGTCCGGGGCGCGCCGGCGGCCGGGCAGGCGGGTCGTGCCGTCCTGCACCTCGATCCGCAGCCGGTGGTCGGTGCCGAGCACCGCGTCGAACACCGCGCCCTTGCCGGTGTGCAGCAGCGCGTTGGTCACCAGCTCGGAGGAGAGCAGCTCGGCGGTGTCGGAGAGCTCCGGCACCCCCCAGTGGCTCAGCGCCGTGCGCAGCCGCCGCCGGACCGCGCCGACCGCCACCAGGTCGGCCGGGTCGACCGTCAGGTGGAGCCGGCGGTGCAGCGCGCAGCCGGGGGCGACGGCGCCCGGCAGGGTGGTCCCCGTGCTGCCGGCCGCGGCCTGGACCGGCCCGGACCGGTAGGCATCGCCCGAACTCGTCCGCTGCCGCGGGAATCGCGACTGACCGTCCATCACCACATGCCCCCGCCCTCGCATCCGGGCCCCCGGGCCGGATCCCCCGCCCGCCGGGTGGCCCTCCTCGTTCCGACCACCATCCTCATGCCCAGCTGACGGCGTTTGCAACAGTGTGCGTCCGATCACGTGGGGTGAAAGGGGCACGAGGAGGTTCGCGTGATCCAACTGCCCGCGCCGGACGGGTTTGCGAAGCGCAGAGCCCGCATTCGAGTCCTCCCTTCGCCGATCCCGCGCACACCCGGCGCGCGGAACCGCACCCTCCCCGCCCCGCGCGCCGGCTCCCCCGGCCCGCCCGGCTCACCCCCCGCGCCATCCCGGCGAGCCGAACCGGCCCGCAGCCGCAACGCTGGACAGGGCGGCCCGGGCCGGGTTCAATGGCCCGAGAAGTTTGAACGACGTTCTAAACCTCACCGGACACCCGAACAACCCCCGAACACCCCGAGCACCTCCCCGAACACCCCCGAGCCGACCCTCCTACCTGCCCGAAGGGCCCGACGACCCGCGAGCGAGGAACCGTGCGACTGACCCCCACCGAGCGGGACCGGCTGCTGATCTTCACAGCAGCCGAACTGGCCCGCGCCCGCCGCGCCCGGGGCGTACGCCTCAACATCCCCGAGGCCACCGCCCTGATCGCGGACACCGTCTGCGAGGCCGCCCGCGACGGCCGCCGCCTCGCCGAGGCCATCGAGGCCGGACGCAGCGTCCTGACCGCCGACGACGTCCTGCCCGGCGTCCCGGACGTCGTCACCGTCATCCAGGTCGAGGCCGTGTTCGACGACGGCACCCGCCTCGCCGTCGTCAACGACCCGTTCAAGGGCGCCGGCTCACTCGGCGACGAGGCCCCCGGCGGCGCCCTCATCGGCGACGGCGCCGGCTACGACCCGGTCGAGGAGACACTGCTGCTCCCCGTCCACAACACCTCCGCGGTGCCGATCTCCGTCACCTCGCACTTCCACTTCTTCGAGGCCAACCCGCGCCTGGCCTTCGACCGCGCCGCCGCCTACGGCACCCACCTCGCCGTCCCGGCCGGCTCCTCGGTGCGCTTCGACCCCGGCGCCACCGTCGAGGTCGGCCTCGTGCCGATCGGCGGCGAACGCGTCGCGATCGGGTTCGCGGGGCTCGTGGACGGCCCCCTGGACGGGCCCGGCGCGAAGGAGGCCGCCCTGGCGAAGGCCCGCGCGACCGGCTACCTGACCAGCTTCGACGACGTGGAGGTGCCCTCATGAGCGAGCGATGGGGGTACCCCCGGCCGAAGTCCGGGGGAGCGCGACCGAACAGAGCCGCCACGCGGGCGTGGTCCGCCGAACGAAACGAGGCGGGAGCATGACCGCGATCTCTCCCCACGACTACATCTCCGTCCACGGCCCCCGCGCCGGCGACCGCATCCGGCTCGGCGACAGCGGACTGATCGTCCGCGTCGAATCCGACTCCCAGGCCCCGGGCGAGGAGTTCCTGGCCGGCTTCGGCAAGACCGCCCGCGACGGCCTGCACCTCAAGGCCGCCGCCGTCCGCGACACCTGCGACGTCGTCATCAGCAACGTCCTCGTCATCGACGCGATCCAGGGCGTCCGCAAGACCTCCATCGGCCTCATCGACGGCCGGATCGCCGCCATCGGCCGGGCCGGCAACCCCGACACCCTCGACGGCGTGGACGTCGTCGTCGGCACCGGCACGACCATCGTCTCCGGCGAGGGCCTCATCGCCACCGCCGGCGCCGTCGACACCCACGTCCACCTGCTCTCGCCGCGGATCATGGAGGCGTCGCTCGCCTCCGGCGTCACCACCATCATCGGCCAGGAGTTCGGCCCGGTCTGGGGCGTCGGCGTCAACTCCCCCTGGGCACTGCGCCACGCGTTCAACGCCTTCGACGCCTGGCCCGTCAACATCGGCTTCCTCGGCCGCGGTTCGTCCTCCGACCCGGCCCCACTGGTCGAGGCCCTCGCCGAGGGCGGCGCCTCCGGCTTCAAGGTCCACGAGGACATGGGCGCCCACACCCGCGCCCTGGACACCGCGCTGCGCGTCGCCGACGAGTACGACGTCCAAGTGGCCCTGCACACGGACGGGCTGAACGAGTGCCTGTCCGTCGAGGACACCATCAGCGTCCTCGAAGGCCGCACCATCCACGCCTTCCACATCGAGGGCTGCGGCGGCGGACACGTCCCCAACGTCCTCAAGATGGCCGGCGTCCCCAACGTCATCGGCTCCTCCACCAATCCCACCCTGCCGTTCGGCCGCGACGCCCTCGGCGAGCACTTCGGCATGATCGTCTCCGCGCACGACCTCAAGGTCGACCTGCCCGGCGACGCCGCCATGGCCCGCGACCGCATCCGCGCCGGCACGATGGGCGCCGAGGACGTCCTGCACGACCTCGGCGTCATCGGGATCACCTCCTCCGACGCCCAGGGCATGGGCCGCGCCGGCGAGACCGTCCGCCGCACCTTCGCCATGGCCGGCAAGATGAAGGCCGAACTCGGCCCCCTCGACGGCGGATACGGCACCACGGAGAGCGGCGACGACAACGAGCGCGTCCTGCGCTACATCGCCAAGCTCACCATCAACCCCGCCATCGCCCACGGACTCTCCCACGAGGTGGGCTCGATCGAGGTCGGCAAACTCGCCGACATCGTCCTGTGGCGCCCCGACCACTTCGGCGCCAAACCGCAGCTCGTCCTCAAGGCCGGATTCCCCGCCTACGGCGTCGTCGGCGACCCCAACGCCTCCACCGACCGCTGCGAACCCCTCGTCCTCGGACCGCAGTTCGGCGCCCACGGCGCCACCGCCGCCGACATCTCGGTCGCCTTCGTCGCCCGGGCCGCCGCCGACGGCGCCTACCTCGACCGCCCCGCCGACGGCCTGCCCACCCGCCGCCGCCGCGTCGGCGTCCGGGGCACCCGCGGCATCGGGCCCCGCGACATGGTGCGCAACGCCCGCCTCGGCCACGTCGAGGTCACCGAGACCGGCCTGGTCTCGCTCGACGGCTCGCCGCTGCGCTCCGAACCGGCCGACAGCGTCTCGCTCAGCCGCCTCTACTTCCTCTGATCCCCCAAGGACCGTCCGATGACCACCCCCACGCCCGCCTCCCTCGGCTACCGGATGCCCGCCGAATGGCACCCGCACGACCGCACCTGGATGGCCTTCCCGACCGCCAACCCCACCTTCGACACCCCCGAGAACCTGCACGCCGGCCGCGAGGCCTGGGCCGCGGTCGCCAACACCGTCGTCCGGTACGAGCCGGTGACCCTCATCGTCAACACCGGCGAGACCGAGCAGGCCCGCAAGTACGTCTCCGAGCAGGTCGAGATCGTCGAACGCCCGCTGGACGACGCCTGGATGCGCGACATCGGCCCGTCCTTCCTGATCGACGGCAAGGGCTCGCTCGCCGCCGCCGACTGGATCTTCAACGGCTGGGGCGCCCAGTCCTGGGCCCGCTGGGACAAGGACCAGCACATCGCCGAGCACATCAGCGAACTGACCGACGTCCAGCGCTTCGCCTCCCGCCTCATCAACGAGGGCGGCGGCATCCACGTCGACGGCGAGGGCACGGTGCTCGTCACCGACACCGTCCAGCTCGGCGAGGGCCGCAACAGCGACTGGACCAGGGAGCAGGTCGAGGCCGAGCTGCACGCCTTCCTCGGCACCACCAAGGCGATCTGGCTGCCGCGCGGACTCACCCGCGACTACGACGAGTTCGGCACCCGCGGCCACATCGACATCGTCGCCTCCTTCGTGCGCCCCGGCGTCGTCGTCGCCCACGTCCAGCCGGACCCGGCCCACCCCGACCACGAGGTCTGCCGGGAGCTCGTCGCCGTCCTTCGCGCCTCCACCGACGCGCAGGGCCGCCGGCTCGACGTCATCGAACTGCCCGCCCCCACCGTGCTGTTCGACGAGGACGGCGAGCCCGTCGACTACTCCTACATCAACCACTACGTGGCCAACGGCGCCGTCATCCTGTGCGGCTTCGACGACCCGCGCGACCAGGAGGCCGCCGACATCCTCGGCGAGGCCTACCCCGGGCGCACCGTCGAACTCGTCGACGCCCGCGAGATCTTCGCCAACGGCGGCGGCATCCACTGCATCACCCAGCAGCAGCCCAAGCCCGAGGCCTGACGCCCCCGCTGCCGGAGCGGGGCCTGTTCGCCCCGCTCCGGCAGCGTTCGGACCTCCGTATTCCGAGACCTCATTCCGAGACCTCCGTATTCCCAGACCTCCGTATTCCGTCGAGGGAGAGCACGACAGATGGCGGACGCCCGCCCGCGCCGACCGGCACGCCCCCGCGAGGAGGTCTTCGCCACCGCCCGCGCCGCGATCGCCGAACACGGGCTCGCCAAACTCACCATGGCCGGCCTCGGCAAACAGCTCCAGATGAGCGCCGGACACCTGCTCTACTACTTCGGCAGCAAGGACCAGCTGCTGCTCGAAACCCTCCGCTGGAGCGAGGACCAGCTCGGCACCCGCCGCCACGAGGCCCTCACCGACCACACCCTCGACCCTTGGCAGCGCCTCGACGCCTACCTGCGTCTCTACCTCCCCGAAGGGCCCGGCGACCCGCGCTGGATCCTCTGGGTCGAGGTGTGGGGCCGCTCCCCCGCCAGCGCCGAACTCCGCCAGGGGCAGCAGGACATCGAGGCCCCCTGGCAGTCCGACCTCGCCGCCCTCATCGACGAGGGCACCGTCGGCGGACACTTCACCCCCGGGCCCGCCGCCGACCGCGCCACCCGGATCCGCGCGCTCCTCGACGGGCTCGCCGTCCCCCTCGCCCTCGGCCTCCCCGGCACCCGCCTCGACGCGGCCCTCGCCCACGCCACGGCGGTGGCGGGGATCCTGCTGCGCGCGTGAGCCGCTCCGTCCGGCCCGTGAGCTAATCCGTCCAGACGGCGGCGGCCGTGCGGTCGTCGGCGTAGCCCTTGGCGCGGACCTGTACCTGGCGCAGGAAGTCGACCGTGCCCGGCGGGTGCGGGTGGGCCCAGTGCGAGGACAGGAAGTGGGCGACCGCCGGCTCGTCGGCGATCGGGCCCGCCAGGCCCGGCGTGCAGAGCAGCAGGATGTCACCCGGCGTCGCCGGGACCAACCGGAAACGGAACGCACGCGGCTGCGGCACCGGCCCGTCCGGCACCGGCGGCGCACCGTCCGGGTGGTGCAGCAGCTGGGCCGCGTAGGCGTCGATCCAGTGGCCGGAGCGCAACAGGTAGAGCCCGCCCGGGCCGACCCCGAACGCCGCCCGGTAGCCGGCCGCCGGGTCCAGCGACACCATCAGGCAGTGCAGCGACGCCGGGGACGGACCGTCCTCCCCGCGCGGCGCCAGCGCCCGCAGCGGGGCCGCCGCGCCGGTGGCCAGCCGCTGCAGGCCGTAGCGGAGCCGGTCGCGGGCGGCGTCCCGCAGGTCGGCCGCGAGGCCGGCCCGGCTGCGGCCGACCGCGGCCGCCAGCTGCCGGCAGGCCTCGCCGGTCGCGGTGCTGACGACCTCGGGCGGGACGGCCTCGTCGGCGGCCTCGTCGGCGGCCGGACCGCTGCGGTCGAAACCGCCGAGCACCGCGAGCAGCAGCCCGTCCGGGCCGTCGCCGAACCGCGTCACCAGCAGCGCGTCCCGGCGCGGCTCGCCCCGGTAGCGGGCGGAGTCCCCGCGCACGGAGACCGCCCGCACGATGGCCGACCCGTACTGGGCGCCCTCCAGGACGGTGTCCGGCACGACATTCCCCAGCGCCCCCGGGTCCGCCTCCGGCACGGCCGTCGGCTCCGGACCGTACGTCGGCGGGCGCGCCCCCACGTGCGGCACGGCGTCCGCGGCACCGGCCAGCGGCGAACGGACGACGGGCCGGGGCGAGGCGGCCGGCTCGGGGGCGGACGTGCCGGCCGGCTCGGGCTCGCGCCGCGGGTCCGCCGCCGCCGCAGGCCTGGCCTCCGACTCGGGCTCCGGCGCGTGATCAGGCGCGTGATCAGGCTCCGGCTCGGGAACGCGGACGGCCTCGGGCTCAATCCGCGCGCCCGCCACCGCCGTTGGCTCCGGCACGCGGTCCGGCTGGGGTTCGGACGGCGAGGCGTGCACCGCCTCCGGCTCCGGATCCGGATCCGGATCCGGATCCGGCGTCCGTGCCGACTCGGGTGCCGGGGCGACATCGGCGGTGGGCTCGGGCTCCGCGACCGCCACCGGCTCCGGCGCGTCCGGTTTGCCGGGCGAAACGGGGCCCGTCCGGAACTCCGGCGCCGGGAACCTGTGCGTCTCCGTCGACGGTCCCTGCTGGCCGATCACGCCCAGCGCGGTGTCGAACCAGTCGTCGAAGCTGTCCCGCTCGGCCCCGGGCGCCGTCGCGGCAACGGTCGCGGCCGCCGCCTCCGTCCGCGCCTGCTCGCCGGTGCGCTGCGGCGCGACCAGGCCCGCCGCCGTGTCGAACCAGTCGTCGACGCTGCCCTCGCCCGGGTCCGCCCCGGGGGTGTCCGGGAGGGTGCCCGCCGGGCCGTCGTAGACGGTGTCCCACCAGCCGTCGTCGGACCGGTGGGGCTGGGCGGGTGCACCCTGTTGGCTCATCTGGCGGCTCCTGGTCGGTCCGTGATCGCGCCGCCCCCGGCGGGGCCGGACTCGACGTCATTGTCTCCGAGTGCAACGACGCTGTCCGGGTTTCGGCGACAACCGGACACCGACCGGGGCGATCCCGGCCACCCGGTCCGCCAACCGCGTTCGTTCCCGTTCCGTCCTGGCTTGCCGGAAGTGCCCGGAGCAGGGCGTTTCCGTGCCGTTCGGTGCCATTGGCGGCCGAAAATGGGGCCAGGAGAGGGGCATCGCATCACTCGTTCGGCTGATTAAATGTGCCCATGACCGTGTCGGCCCCCAGCTCACCCCGACCGGGGAGGGCCGCAGCGGCGGGCCGCCCGGCGGGTGTGCTGTGGATCCTGCTGCTGGTCGCGCTGCTGACGGCGCTGCCGTGCACGGGCCGGGCGATGGCCGCCGACCAGGACTCCCCCGCGCCGACCACCGCGACCACCACGGTGGTCCTGGTCACGGCCGCCGCGAGCACGACCGGCCACACCGCCAAGGCCGCCGACCACCACCTGCACGTCGACGAACCGCGTCACTGGACCTGGTGCTCGGCAGACGGCCGTCCGCCGCAGCGCGACAACGGCTGCTCCAGCCACCCGTACTGCGCCCAGGACGCCCAGCTTCCGAACCCGCCGCCGCACCCGCAGCCGGCCGTGTCACCGCACACGCAGGCGTCCGAGGCGCTGCCCCGGGTGGTGCCCGCCGGGCTGCTCGTCGGCCCGCACCCCGCACCAGATCTGCACGAGCTCCAAGTACACCGGTCCTGAGCGGAACCCGCCGTCCGGCACCGGACGGATCCGCCCTCCGCCCCACTTCAGCCGACCGCCGCGCCCGCAGCCGGGCGCGCGCGGGGACAAGGACAACCACCATGGGTTCCGCCTCGAAGCAGTCCAACAAGAACAAGCAGCAGCCCGTCAACGACCGCCGCGCCCGGATCGCCGAGCTGCGCGCCGCCGAGCAGCGCCGTGACCGCCGCAACAAGATCATCGCCATCGTGGCCGCGTGCGTCCTGGTGGCCGGCACGGGCGGCGCCATCGCCTGGGTCCTCAAGGACCAGAACGACAAGAAGAAGGCCCAGGAGGCCGCCGCCAACGCGGACATCCCGGGCGTGAAGACCTTCGGCGACCTGAGCCGCAACCACGTCAAGGAGAAGGTCAACTACCCGATGACCCCGCCGGTCGGCGGCGACCACAACGCGATCTGGCTGGACTGCATGGGCCACGTCTACGACAAGCCGGTCGAGAACGAGCGCGCCGTCCACTCGCTGGAGCACGGCGCGGTCTGGGTGACGTACAACGGCAAGGCCACCCCCGAGGACATCAAGACCCTCTCCGACAAGGTCAAGGCCACCCCGTACTCGCTCATGAGCCCCTACCCGGACGAGCAGGGCACCATCACCCTGAACGCCTGGAGCACCCAGCTGATCGTCGACAGCGCCAGCGACCCCCGGGTGAACGAGTTCTTCACCAAGTACGTCCAGGGCAAGCAGACCCAGGAGCCGGGCGCCTCCTGCACCATGGGGCAGATGTGACCGCCGCGGAGCCCGGGGCCGCCGCCGGGGACCCGCAGGCCGTCGAGGAGCCGCAGGCCGCCGCCCGGCCCCGCCGCCGCCTGTGGTGGCCGGCCGCGCTGGCCGCCGCCGTCGCGCTGGCGCTCGGAGTGCCGGCCCTGGTGGCGAGCGGAACGTCGGCCTCCGGCTCGTCCTCGCTGTCCGTCCCGGCGGACGACTCGCCCGAGGCCGGGTTCGCCCGCGACATGGCGACCCATCACCAGCAGGCGGTGGACCTGTCGTTCATCGTCCGCGACCGCACCGGCGACGAGCCGACCCGCACCCTCGCGTTCGACATCATCAACACCCAGGCCAACCAGCGCGGCATGATGATGGGCTGGCTCGACCAGTGGGGGCTGTCGCAGAACTCGGCGGCCAAGCCGATGGCGTGGATGAAGATGGACCACGACTACCAGGCCCACGACGGCTCGCTGATGCCCGGCATGGCGACCAACGCCCAGCTGGCGAAGCTGCGCACGCTCAGCGGCCGGGACGCCGAGGTGTACTACCTGCAGCTGATGATCGAACACCACAAGGGCGGCGTCGAGATGGCCCAGGGCTACGTGGACCTGGCGAAGAACGACACCGAGAAGCGGCTCGCCCAGTCGATGGTGGTCGCCCAGACCTCCGAGCTGGAGCTGATGACCGACATGCTCAAGGAGCGCGGCGCCGCCCCCGGCGTGCCCACCTCCTGACCCAGAGTCCGCACGGCCCGCTGGCCGGGGGTGCGGTGGGGACGGTCCGTTCCGTCCCCACCGCACCCGTTTCCTTTTCCCGCTTCGCCTTCTCCTTCTTCTTCGCCCCTCTTCCCTCTTCGCCTCTTCCCTCTTCGCCTCTTCCCTCTTCGCCTCTTCCCTCTTCGCCCTCCCTGGAGCACCGAGATGACCCCCGACGCCCCCTGGCTGATCGCCGGCCTGGGCAACCCCGGCCCGTGGTTCCGGCTCACCCGGCACAACGCGGGCTTCCTCGCCGTCGACCGGCTCGCCGAGCGGCACGGCGCGCGGTTCCGGCGGCGCGCGATCGGCAGCCAGGTCGCCGAGATCGAGGTCGGCGGCCGACGGGTGCTGCTCGCCAAGCCGCAGTGGTTCATCAACCTGTCCGGCCGCCCGGTGGCCGGCCTGATGCGGCGGTACGGCGTCCCCGTCGAGCAGCTGGTGGTGGTGCAGGACGACCTCGACTACGCGTTCGGCTCCTGCAAGCTCAAGCGCGGCGGCGGCCCGGGCGGGCACAACGGGGTGCGCTCGGTGGGCGACGTCCTCGGCACCCGCGACTTCGTCCGGCTGCGCTTCGGCCTCGGGCGCCCGCCGAAGGGACAGAGCATCGGCGACTTCGTCCTGAAGAAGTTCTCCGACGCCGAACTGGCCGCGCTGCCGGGCGTGTTGGACCGCTGCGCGGACGCCTTGGAGACACTCGTGCAGCGCGGCCTCAACCGGGCCCAGGACGCGCTGAACGCCTCCGCGCCGTCCCTTCCCGGCTAGGAACGTGCGCGGCGGGCGGCCCTGCGAGGACCACGGCCGCCGCCGCGACCGCCGCGAGGACGAGCAGCACCGTCCGACCACCGGACGCCGCGCCCGCCAGGTGGACGCCGAGGACGGACAGCGCCATGCCGAGCGCCGTGCCGAGGCTGCGCGCCATGTTCACCATGCCGCCGCCGACCGCCGAACACTGCGCCGGGATCGCCCGCATCACCAGGGCGTTGTTGGCCGGCAGCAGCAGGCCCAGCCCGTACCCGGCGACCAGCAGCGGGGCCGCCACCGCCGCGCCCGAGACCGGCAGCACGGCGAACAGCAGCAGCCCGGCACCCGCCACCACCGCGCCGAAGCGGCACCTGGTCACGTCCGACCAGTCCCGGGGCAGCAGCCCGCCGCCGACCGTCGCGGCGACCGCGAACGCGGCGGGCAGCAGCGTGATCACCAGGCCCGCGCGGGCCGTCGACACCCCCGCGCCGGTGAGCAGCACCGGGCCCAGTACGAGCGGGCAGAACAGCAGCAGGTAGCCGATCAGCGCGACCACCAGCCCGGACCGCACGCCCGGGGTGTTGACCAGCCCCGGCGCCAGGATCGGCCGGGCGGCCCGCCGCTCCTGGCGCACCAGCGCGAGCGCGAGGACGGCGGAGGCGGTCAGCAGGACGGCGACGAGCCAGCCGGGCAGGGGCAGGCCGGAGGCGGTGGACAGGGCGAGCAGCAGCGCCGCGGTGGCGCCGGCGAGCAGCAGCATCCCGGGGAAGTCGAAGCCGGGCGCCTGCGCGACGCCACCGCGGGACCCCGGCGCGGCGGCGCGGCGGGGCTTCGGCGCCGCGGCCGGGCGCTCCGCCCTGGTGCGTGGCAGCAGGTACCAGCCGGCCATGATGCCGAACACGGCGATCGGCACGTTGACCCAGAACACCCACCGCCACGACGCGTGCTCGACCAGCAGCCCGCCGAGGCTCGGCCCGAGCGCCAACCCGAGGCCCTGGGCGGCGGCCTGGATGCCGAGCGCGCGCCGCATCGCGTGCCCGGGCACGCCGCGCGCGACCAGGGCGACGCTGTTGGCCTGCATCATCGCGGCGCCGACGGCCTGGACGGCCCGGCAGGCGACCAGGATCCAGAGGGTGCCGGCGAACCCGGCGCCGAGCGAGGACAGGCCGAAGACGGCGAAGCCGCCGATGTACATCGTCTTGCGGCCGATCAGGTCGGACGCCCAGCCCACCGGGGCCAGCAGGGCGACCAGGACGAGCAGGTAGGCGAGGGCGACCCACTCGACCGCGGCGAAGCCCGCGCCGAAGTGGTGGCCGATGGCCGGGAAGACCAGGGCGATCACGCTGGCGTCGAGCTGGCCGAGGAAGGCGCCGAGACACACGGTGCCGACGGCCAGCCAGTGGGCGTGTCGCCAGCCGGCTACGCCGCGGGGTCGTGGATGCTCGGTGAGCAGCCACGCGGCAAAGGCGGTGGCGTTCATGCCAGTAAATATATCCGATGCAGACATGTTCTTTCAACGACCTGCTCGCAATCAGACGAGTGCGGGGCGCAGCGGGCCCAGACGTGGACGCAGAGGCCCCCACCGGGCGGGCGGAGAGGCCAGTACCAGGCGATACGCTGTCCGCCATGCCGTCGTCACCGCACGTTCCCGACTCCGCCACCGGAACCCCCGAAACGTCGGTCGAACACGCCCGCCGGCTGACCGACGTCGTCACCCGCCTGCGCCGCGCCCTGCGCAGCAGCATCCGCACCGACTACCCGTGGGAGTCCCTGCCCATGGCGCAGGTCGAACTCCTCCAGACCCTCGCCGCCGCACCCCTGCGGGTCGGCGAACTCGCCGCCCGCCAGCGGCTCGCCCCCAACACCGTCAGCGGACTCGTCGGCAAACTCCTCGACGCCGGCTTCGTCGACCGCCAGGCCGACCCCGGCGACCGCCGCACCGCCCGCATCGCCCTCACCCCGGCCGGACAGCGCCAGCTCGACGACTGGCAGCACGCCCACGAACGCCGCATCGCCGGCGCGCTCGGCACCCTCGCCCCCGCCGACCGCGACGCCGTCGTCCAGGCCCTGCCCGCCCTCGAACAACTCGCCCGCGCCCTCGCCGAACCCACCCCTCCCGCCGCGTAGACCGCTGGTCACGACCGCCCGGCGAGCGCTACCTTCCCTGTCGTGGACACGGCACAGGTACACCTCGAACCCTGGACGGACGCCGACCTCGCGCTGCTGCGCCGGGTCAACGCGCCGGAGATGAAGAAGCACGTCGGCGGCCCGGAGACCGAGGAGCAACTGCTCGTCCGGCACGGCCGCTACCTCGACTTCGTCCCGTCCGGCCTGGGCTGCATGTACCGGATCGTGCTGCTCCCCGGGGGCGAGTCCGTCGGCACCGTGGGCTACGGCACCCGGACGTGGGAAGGCGAGACGGTCCACGAGATGGGGTGGAACGTCCTCCCGTCCTACCAGGGCCGGGGCATCGCCGTTGCCGCGACCCGAGCGGCCGTCACCGCCGCCCGCCGCGAGGCCCGGCACCGGTACCTGCACGCGTTCCCGTCGGTCGACAATGCCGCGTCGAACGCCGTCTGCGCGAAGGCCGGCTTCACGCTCCTCGGGGAGACCGACTTCGAGTTCCCGCCCGGCCGCTTCATGCGCAGCCACAACTGGCGCGTCGACCTGCGGGCTCCGCGGGCCGGGTAGCGGGGGCGTCGGCTTCCGCGGCGGCCTGGCCTCAGAAGCCCCCCAGCAAGACCCCCAGCAGACCCCTCAGAAGACCCCTCAGAAGAGCGTGCCGCTCTCCAGTTCCAGCAGCCAGCGCTTGCGGTCCACGCCGGCGGCGAAGCCGGTGAGGGAGCCGTTGGCGCCGAGGACGCGGTGGCAGGGGCGGACGATGAGGAGCGGGTTGGCGCCCACGGCACCGCCGACGGCGCGCACCGCGCGCGGCGACTCGCCCGCCATCGCGGCGAGTTGGCCGTACGTGACGGTCCCGCCGTACGGGATCCCGTCCAGGGCGGCCCAGATCCGCCGCCGGAACTCGGTGCCCTCCGGGGCGAGCGACAGGTCGAACTCCGTGCGCTCGCCGGCGAAGTAGGCGGCGAGCTGGGCGACGGGCTCGGCGAGCGCCTGCGGGTCGAGGACCCAGTCGTCGGCGGGCTCGGCGAGGGCGTACTTCTGGCCGGGGGCGGTGACGGTGGCCAGCGCGGCCGGACCGCCGTCGTCGGGCTGGACCCCGCTCAGCAGCAGCTGCCCGAACGGGCTCTCCATGGTCGTGAAGACGGTGGTGCTCATGCTCGTGCGTTCTCCGTTCCGGTACTGGTGGTGCTCGCGGACCCGGCCCACAGCCGGTGGACCGCGTAGGAGCGCCAAGGGGCCCAGGCCTCGGCGGCGCGGGAGGCGGACCTGGGGTCGCCGGGGGCACCGAGGCGGGTGAGGCCGTGCTTGACGCCGATGTCGCTCGGGAGGAAGACGTCGGGGTCGGCGAGCGCCCGCATCCTCAGGTAGCCGACCGTCCAGGGGCCGATGCCGGGCAGGGCCAGCAACTGGGCGGCGGACTCCTCCCGGTCGACGCCGCTGTCGAGCCGGACCACGCCCTCGGCGAGGGCGGCGCAGAGGCCGGTGAGCGCCCTGCGGCGGGCGGCGGGCATCGCGAAGTCCCCGGGGTCGGCGGTGGCCAGGGCGGCCGCCGTCGGAAAGAGCAGACGCAGGCCGCCGTTGGGCTCGGGCAGGGCGGTGCCGTACTTCTCGGCGAGCCGGCCGGCCAGGGTGCGGGCCGCGCCGACGCTGATCTGCTGGCCGAGGACGGCGCGGACGGCGAGCTCGTGCGGGTCGACGTGGCCGGGCGAGCGCAGGCCGGGGCGCTCGCGGACCAGCGGGCCGAGGACCGGGTCGGCGCCGAGCTGCTCGTCGACGGCGTCGGGGTCGGCGTCGAGGTCGAACAGGACGCGCAGACGCTGGACGGCGGTCGGCAGGTCGCGCAGGTCGGCGAGGAAGAGACGGCAGTCGAGCCAGCCGCGGGTGCGCTCCTCGCCCGGCGCGAGCCCGTCGACCTCGGCGATGCCGTGGCCGTACGGGAGCGCGAGGGTGCGACGGTAGGTGCGGACGCCGGGGCGCGCGCCCGGGACGACCTCCTCCACGCCGGGGACGGTGCGCAGGGCGAGGAAGTCGATCACGTGGTCGCTGTCGATCGCGCCGCGGTAGGCGAGGCGGAGGGTGAGGCCGCCGGCCGGGGTCGCGATGCGACGGCCGGCGGCGACCTCGGCACGCAGGCCGCTGGGGGTGCGGTCGTAGACCTCACGGACGGTGTCGTTGAACTGCCGGACGGAGGCGAAGCCGGCCGCGAACGCGATGTCGGTGACCGGGAGTTCGGTGGTCTGGAGGAGCAGCCGGGCGGTCTGGGCGCGGCGGGCGCGGGCGAGCGCGATCGGGCCGGCGCCGAGTTCGGCGGTGAGCTGGCGCTGGAGCTGGCGGGCGCTGTAGCCGAGGCGGTGGGCGAGGCCGGCGACACCCTCGCGGTCGACCAGGCCGTCGCCGATCAGGCGCATCGCCCGGCCGACCAGGTCGGCGCGGTGGTTCCACTCGGGCGAGCCGGGCACCGAGTCGGGGCGGCAGCGGCGGCAGGCGCGGAAGCCGGCGCCCTGGGCGGCGGCGGCGCTGGGGTAGAAGACGCAGTTGGCGCGCTTGGGAGTCACGGCGGGGCAGCTCGGCCGGCAGTAGATACCGGTCGTCGTGACGGCCGTGAAGAAGATCCCGTCGAAGCGGGAGTCACGGCTGTCCACGGCTCGGTACCGGATGTCGTCGTCGATCACGCTGTCCAGTCTGCGGCACCGGAGGGGGCCCGACTGGCGGGAATCGGACATGACCGTTGGGGGCCCTCCCCCCTCCCCCCTCCCCCTCCCCCTCCCACCCATCCGATCGGCATCCGCCCATGCCCCACCCACCGCCCGATCCCTGTCCCCACGCCCGCCCACGCCCCCCTCCGGGAGGGGCGAGGCCTCTCTTCCTCGGGCCCGGGCGGCCGGGCCGCCTCGGGCCCGATAAACCCGGGCCCGGGGCCCGGCCGGCGGCTACGCTCGGCCGCATGAGCGAACAGCCCTACACCGCCTCGGACGACCCGCGCGTCGTCGCCCTGCGTCCGCTCGAATTCGTATTCCCCGGCCCGCTCCGCGACACCCTGGTCGCGTCCGTCCTCGGCGGTGCCAAGACCACCACCACCGGCCTGCTCGCCGACTACGAGCACGCGGGCGACCCGCTACCCCAGGCTGGCGAGCGCTCGGCGATGCTCGACTCGGACGGCCGAGCCGTCGCCGTGATCGAGACCACGGACGTCCAGGTGGTCCCGCTCGCCGAGGTCGACCTGCGGCACGCGCTCGACGAGGGCGAGGGGTACGCCTCGGTGGCCGCCTGGCGCTCGGCGCACGAGCGCTTCTGGCACGGCCCGGAGATGCGCGCCGCCCTCGGTGACCCGGGTTTCACCGTGGACGACACCACTCCGGTGGTGCTGGAGCGCTTCCGCGTGCTCGCCGACCTCCGCTGAGCGCAGCCGCTCTGCGGAGGCCGGCCGCGGCCGGGCGGTGCGTGCGACGTCAGCGCCGGACCGAACTGCCCTCCTTCCGCATCGACTTGGTGATCGCCTTCCACTTCTTCAACCGCGCCGACGCGAGCCGGGCATCCGAGCGCGACGCGATCCACTCGTTCTCGCGCTGGAGCTTGCGGTAGCTCTCCCACCGGCGTTGCGGCAGCGTGCCGTCGGCCAGCGCGGCCTGGACGGCGCAGCCGGGCTCGGTGTGGTGGCCGCAGTCGTGGAAGCGGCACTCCTCGGCCAGGTCGGCTATGTCGGCGAAGGCCAGGTCCACGCCCTCGCCGCCGTAGAGGCCGACTTCGCGCAGGCCGGGTGTGTCGATCAGCACGCCGCCGCCGGGCAGCGCTATCAGCTCGCGGGTGGTCGTGGTGTGGCGGCCCTTCTGGTCGACGGCGCGGGCGGCCTGGACGCTCATGACGTCGGCGCCGGCCAGGGCGTTGGTGAGGGTGGACTTGCCGACACCGGACTGCCCGATGAGGGCGGTGGTGCCGGGGATGCGGGCGCGCAGGACGTCCACGCCCTCGCCGGTCTCGGCGCTGACGACGAGCACGGTGACGCCGGGTGCGACGCCTTCGACGTCGGCGCGGATGAAGTCGGCGTCGTCCACGAGGTCGGCCTTGGTGAGGACGACCACGGGTTCGGCGCCGGACTCCCAGGCGAGGGCGAGGAAGCGTTCGATCCGGCCGAGGTCCGGGTCGGCCGCGAGGGAGGCGGCGATCAGGACGGTGTCGACGTTGGCCGCGAGCACCTGGCCGTCGGAGCGCTTGCCGGCCACCTTGCGGATGATCGCGGTGGTGCGCGGCAGCAGCACGGCGACGGCGGCCATCGGCTGGGCGTCGAGGTCGACGGCGGCCCAGTCGCCGGTGCACGGGCAGTTGATCATGTCGGCGTCGCCGACCGGGCGGGTGTCGAGCCGGACGGTGCGCGGTTGACCCGTTTCGGGGTCGGCCAGGACGGCGTCGCACTGGCCGCGGTCGACGCGGACGATGCGGGCCGGGACGAGGCCGGCCTCGGCGAGCGGGGCGAACAGCTCGGCGAGTTCGGCGGTCCAGCCGTAGCCGGACAGCGCGCCAACCGACGCGGAGGACGACTCGGAGAAGGACGACTCGGAGAAGGACGACTCGGAGAAGGACGACTCGGAGAAGGACGACTCGGAGAAGGAAGAGGAAACCGAGGAAGAGAAGGAAGACGGGCACGACGGAACGGAGGCAGCGTTGAACAACGCAGTGGGCCCTTCGGGAGGAGATGGTCCCGGCGGGCTACGGCTGGCTCGGAACGTCAGCCGGCGGCCGGGAAAAGGAGGTGAACGCGCGTGCTGCCCAGGGCAGCTATCGGGGCGACAACGACCACGGGGTTCACCTCCTGCTCTCTTCTCCTCGGGCGGCCCTTCAGGGCCCCCGAACCGGACGTGTCACACGCTAGCGGACGGGCATTCTCCCGCCAACAGGTTTTTGACCTGCGGAAATACCAGGAATTTCCCGGAAGGGCAGGCTCAGCCGCCGTAGCGGTGCTTGAGGTTGGGGTCGTCGAGCCACCAGGGCCGCATCCCCGTCTCCTCTTCCTCCTCGCGTCCCTCGGCCCGCGCCTGCGCGGCGGCCTCCTCGAAGCGGGCGTCCAGTTCGGCGTCCACGGCCCTGATCTCCTCCCGCCCCTGCACCACCATGCGCCGCACCAGCGCGGCCAGGAACGGCAGACCGACCAGGTCCCCCAGCACCCAGAAGGCGTTGCCGCCCCAAGTCTGGTCCTGCGCGAGGCTCGGCCCCCAGGGCCGCCCGAGCGCGACGTAGTGGTGCTCGGCGACGAGGTGGCCGCCGTAGATCAGCACGATCCCGAGCCCCGCGTCGAAGATCACCTCGGCGAAGGTGATGAACAGGCCGACCAGGTGCGGGTACTCGTGCCCGACGGGGTCGATCTGCAGCCGCGGCCAGAAGTAGGCGAGGCCGAGCAGCACCAGGGACAGGTGCAGCACGATGTTCCCGGTCCCGCTGGACACCGACCAGTCGTACCAGGGCGTGAAGTAGAGCAGCCAAGGCGGCGCCATCAGCAGCGCGGTCGAGACGGCCGGGAACATCAGCACCTTGGACGGCTTGCTGCGCAGCGCCCGCAGGAGCCGCTCCCGCCGCCCCTCGGGCGAGGACTCGACGAGGAGCGAGACCGGCGCGCCGAGCGCGAGCAGCAGCGGGACGACCATCAGCAGCAGGACGACCTGGACGGCCCGGTCGGTGAAGAGGATGCGGTCGTAGACGCCGAGGCCCGAGCAGGTGGCCCAGATCCACAGGAGCAGTCCGCCGAGGAAGGCCGCGGTGCGGGTGGGCTGCCACCGCTCGCCGCCGGCCCGGTGGACGGAGCGCACGGAGAGGAGGTACCAGGCGCCGAGGAGGACGGAGAGGCCGAGCACGAGGGGTTCGGCGGTCCACGAGGTGGCGAGGTCGGACCACTGCCAGGTCGGCGGCCCGCTGTAGCCGAGCGCCTGCACCGAGCCGTCCATCCGTCCGCCCACCTCGTCCACGCCGTTGCCGTCGCCGTTCCGCCGCCCGACCGGACGGGGTGGCGCGCCGCCGTCCGTACGGAACGCGCGGCGCCCGGCCATCATGGCCGGTCGGCGGTGGATCACCGCGGCCAGGGCCCCTCTCTATACCCCGCCCTGAACAAGACTTTGCCAAAACAAGCCAAAACTTTGCCAAGGCAAAGTTTTGGCCCCGTTCCGTCCCCTTGTGCAACCGGCGGAGGGGCGCGTTCGTCTGGCAGGATGCACCGTCGGCATACCGGCCACGTGGGTGACAACAAGGGGACGACAAGGGTGCAAAGCACTGCACGCGGCGAGGGCCGCCGGCTGGCGGCGCGCCACCGCAACATCGAGCTGGGCCTGCTGGCCCTCGCGGTGGCCGTCTGTCTGGCGGGACACATCGACGCCCGCATGGCGCTGAGCGACGGCAAGATGCCGCCCGGCCTGCTGATGCACGGCCTCTCCCTGGGCGGGCTGGCCGCCGCGGCGCACATGGCGGTGCGCCGGTTCGCCCCGTACGCGGACCCGCTGATCCTGCCGCTCGGCGTGTTCCTGACCGGCTTCGGGCTGATGCTGCTGGACCGGCTGGACGTCTCCTACGCGGCGGCGCACGCGAAGAAGGGCGACTTCCAGAAGATCCCGGCCGCGCCGCAGCAGTTCATGTGGGTGTTCATCGCCGTCGTCGTGTCGCTCGCGCTGGTCGTGTTCATCAAGCACCACCGGTTCTTCCAGCGCTACGTCTACATCCTGATGGCGGGGGCGCTGGTGCTGCTGGCCGCGCCCGCGTTCTTCCCCGGGCGCCCGGAGGACTTCGGCGCCAAGCGCTGGATCCGCCTGTTCGGGCTCTCCTTCGAGCCGGACGAGTTCGTCAAGGTCGCGATCACGATCTTCTTCGCGGGCTATCTGATGGCCTCGCGGGACGCGCTCGCGCTGGCCGGCCGGAAGATCTGGGGGATGACCCTGCCGCGCGGGCGGCACGCCGGGCCGGTGCTGGCGATCTGGGCGATGAGCCTGCTGGTGCTGATCTTCGAGCGCGACCTCGGCACCTCGCTGATCTTCTTCGGCGTGTTCGTCGTGATGCTGTACGTGGCGACCGAGCGCACCAGCTGGGTGGTGCTCGGCCTGCTGATGGCGGTCGGCGGCGCGGCGGTGGTCGGCACCCTGGAGCCGCACGTGCACGGGCGCGTCGAGGCGTGGCTGCACCCGCTCGACATCTACAAGCCGGTGCACGACAAGGCGATCATCTCCGACCAGCCGGCCGAGGCGCTGTTCAGCCTGGGCACCGGGCACCTGACCGGGACGGGCCTCGGCTCGGGCCGGCCCTGGCTGATCGGCTTCGCCGGGCGCAGCGACTTCGTCTTCACGACGATCGGCGAGGAGCTGGGCCTGGCCGGGGTGACGGCGATCCTGCTGGTGTACCTGCTGCTGGTGCAGCGGGGGCTGCGGACGGCGGTCGGGCTGACCGACCCGTTCGGGAAGCTGCTGGCGACGGGTCTGTCGACGGCGCTGGCGCTGCAGGTGTTCGTGGTGGTCGGCGGGGTGAGCGGGCTGGTGCCGCTGACCGGCAAGGCGCTGCCGTTCCTGGCGGCGGGTGGTTCGTCGCTGTTGGCGAACTGGCTGACGGTCGCTCTGCTGATCAAGCTGAGCGACTCGGCGGGGCGGACGGCGCTGGAGCCGGCGCTGCCGAGTCCCGAGTTCCCGGTGCAGGCCGTGGCCGTGAAGCGCCCGGCGCCGGCGGAGCAGTCGTCGGGGCAGACGCCGGGCCAGTCGCCGGGGCGGACGCCCCCGCAGGGCACGCCGTCCGAGCCGGAGCCCGCCGGCCCGCCGGCGCAGCCGGAGTCGGCGTCCGAGCCGGGTCCGCAGCAGGCCGGCCACCCGGGCGCGGTGGCGGACTTCCCGACGGCCCCCGGCTACCCGGTGGCGCCGGATCCGTCCGGGTCGGGCACGCTGGGCGGCGGCTTCCACCCGCCGACGCACCCGTCCGGGCCGTACCCGCCCAACCAGAACCCGGCGACCGCCTGACGGCCTCCCAGGAGCACCCGACAGGGCGGCAGGGACACCCGACACGGCGGGAACGCCGGACAACGCAGGAACGCCTGAACGCCGGACAACGCAGGAACGCCTGAAAAGGCGGGACCGCCGAACAACGCAAGCGCCGCGAGCAGAGCACGGGCGGCAAGCACGACAGGGCCTCCCCCGCACCCGCGGGGGAGGCCCTGTCCGTCCTACCGCTGCTGGTCCCAGGGCGGCCTGGGCGGGTAGCCGGGCAGCGGGTACTCGGGGGGCGGGGCGGTGGGCCGGTCACTGTCGGGCGCGGGCGGGGCGGGCCGGTGGTGGGGGCCGCCGCGGGCGGTGAGGCGGCCACGCACGTTGTCGGCGGCGAGGACGTCGGCCCAGCGCTCGGGGTACTCGGAGGGGACGTCGACGTCCTCGTCCTCGTCCTCGCCCCAGTCCTCCTCGGCGCCTTCGGCGAGGCCGAGTTCGCGGGCCCGGCGGGCGCGCTCGGCGGCCCGCCGGGCGGCGACCTCGCGGACCATGGCCGCGGCGGCGGCCTCGTGAGCGCGCTCGTTCTCGGCGCGGGCGTCGGCGGTCTCCAGGGTGGGCCAGCGACGGTCCATGGCCGCGTTCATGGCGGCGCCGATGAGGACGGCGAGCGCCACGACGAAGATCCACAGCAGGACGGCGACGGGCGCGGCCAGCGAGCCGTACACGCTGTGGCCCTCGACGGAGCTGACGAGGTAGAGGCGCAGGGCGACGCTGCAGAAGACGAGGACGACGAGGGCGACGAGCGCGCCGGGGATGTCCTCGCGCCAGGGCGTGGAGACGGGCACGGCGAGGTGGTAGAGCGTCGTCAGGGAGACGATCAGCAGGACGATGGCGACCGGCCAGTAGGCGGCGCCGACGAGCCCGGCGATGCCCTGCACGGCGTTCTCGACGAGGCCGGGGCCGGCCATGAGCAGGGGCAGGACGAGGGAGCCGATGGCGAGGGCGCCGAGGTAGAGGCCGAGGGACATCAGGCGGGTCTTGACGATGCCGCGCTTGCCGTCGAGCCCGTACATGACGGTGATGGTGTCGATGAAGATGTAGAGCGCCCTGGAGCCGGACCACAGCGACAGCAGGAAGCCGATCGAGATGAGGTCGGGCCGGGTGTGGTCGAACACCTGGCTGAGCAGCGGTACGACGACCTGGTTGACGGAGGAGTCCGAGAGGACCGTCCCGGAGGCCGCGATGATGTCGTGCTTGAGCCGCTCGATGGTGCCGGCGCCGAGGAACTCGTCGAGATAGCCGAGGGTCGCGGCGAGGCCGAGGAGCAGCGGCGGGATCGACAGCAGGGTGAAGAAGGCCGCCTCGGCGGCGAGGCCGGTGACCCGGTACTCGACGCAGGTGTTGGTGGTGTCCCTGACCAGTTCCCACGCCGTGCGGCGCCAGGTGGCCTGCTTGGCCGCGCGCCGGGAGCCCTTGCCCCGGCGCCGGGAGGGCCGCTCGGGGTGCGGTTTGCTCGTATCGCCTGCTGCTTGCACAGGGCTAACGGTATCGGGCGGGCCTGTCCGGTTGATCTCGGCGGGGCTCCGGCGTGCGGTCGCCGGGTGGCGGGCGGGCGGCGGGGGGAGCGGTGGGAACGCTCGACCGTCCCATCTGGCGAAACCTGAGCGTCCACGATGCGGACGTTAGTGGACCGCGAGTCGTGCGCCGTGCGAATCTCTTGCCATGCCTAGCGCCGGAACCACCCTGGTAGGTCGACTCCACGTCGATCTCCTTCGCGTGTCCAGCGCCATCTGTCCGGTGACCTGAGCCCCACCCCGCCGCCACCACCGCACCCCGGCGCCACCCACCCCGCCGTCCCCGCAAAGAGCGGATGCGCAAGGCGCCCGCCCGGCCCGGTCACTGCCCTCACGGCCCTGAGAAACAGCAGGTCACAGCAGCACCGCCCGGCCGAGCACGCCCAGCGACCCACCCGGCGTCAGAGCCACCTGCCCCGAAGGACTTCACCATGGCCACCTCCCCCGAGACCGTCGAGCCCACGGCCGACCGCGCCGCCGCGCGCCGCCCCGCCGCGGCCCGCAAGGTGACCCGCCACCGCGGGGAGGGCCAGTGGGGCATGGGCCACCACACGCCGCTGAACGCCAACGAGCAGTTCAAGAAGGACGACGACGGTCTCAATGTGCGGACGCGCATTGAGACGATCTACGCGCACCGGGGCTTCGACTCGATCGACCCCGCCGACCTGCGCGGCCGGATGCGCTGGTGGGGCCTGTACACCCAGCGCAAGGAGGGCATCGACGGCGGCAAGACCGCGATCCTGGAGCCGCACGAGCTCGACGCCGAGTACTTCATGCTCCGCGTCCGCGTCGACGGCGGCCGGCTCACCGTCGCCCAGCTGCGCGCGATCGCCGAGGTCTCCGAGCAGTACGCGCGCAACACCGCCGACCTGACCGACCGCCAGAACGTCCAGTACCACTGGATCCGGATCGAGGACGTGCCGGCGATCTGGCGGAAGCTGGAGGCCGTGGGCCTGTCCACCACCGAGGCCTGCGGCGACACCCCGCGCGTCATCCTCGGCTCCCCGGTGGCCGGCGTCGCCGAGGACGAGATCATCGACGGCACCCCCGCCATCGAGGAGATCCAGCGCCGCTTCATCGGCAACCCCGACTTCTCCAACCTGCCGCGCAAGTTCAAGTCCGCGGTCTCCGGCTCCCCGATGCTCGACGTCGCGCACGAGATCAACGACGTCGCCTTCGTCGGCGTCGTCCACCCCGAGCACGGGCCCGGCTTCGACCTGTGGGTCGGCGGTGGGCTGTCCACCAACCCGAAGCTCGGCGTGCGCCTGGGCGCGTGGGTCCCGCTGGAGGACGTGCCCGACGTCTACGGCGGCGTCATCGGCATCTTCCGCGACTACGGCTACCGCCGGCTGCGCAACCGCGCCCGCCTGAAGTTCCTCGTCGCCGACTGGGGCGCGGAGAAGTTCCGCCGGGTGCTGGAGGACGAGTACCTCAAGCGCGAGCTGGCCGACGGCCCCGCCCCCGCCGAGCCCGCCGCCCGCTGGCGCGACCACGTCGGCGTCCACAAGCAGAAGGACGGCCGGTACTACGTCGGCTTCGCGCCGCGCGTCGGCCGGGTGGACGGCAAGCTGCTCGGCCGGATCGCCGACCTCGCCGAGGCCCACGGCAGCGATCGGGTGCGCACCACCGCCGAGCAGAAGATGCTGATCCTCGACATCGCCGAGGACCAGGTCCAGTCGGTGGTGGCCGGCCTGGAGGCGCTCGACCTGCGGGTCACACCGTCGCCGTTCCGCCGCGGCACCATGGCCTGCACCGGCATCGAGTACTGCAAGCTCGCCATCGTCGAGACCAAGGAGCGCGGGCGCACCCTCATCGACGAACTCGAGGAGCGCCTGCCGGACTTCGCCGAGCCGCTGACCATCAACATCAACGGCTGCCCGAACGCCTGCGCCCGCATCCAGGTCGCCGACATCGGCCTCAAGGGCCAGCTGGTCACCGACGAGCACGGCAACCAGGTCGAGGGCTACCAGGTGCACCTGGGCGGCGCGCTGGGCCTGGAGGCCGGCTTCGGCCGCAAGGTCCGCGGCCTCAAGGTCACCAGCGAGGGCCTGCCCGACTACGTCGAGCGCCTCCTGACCCGCTACCAGGCCGACCGCGCCGAGGGCGAGCGCTTCGCCCAGTGGGCGGCCCGGGCGAACGAGGAGCAGCTGTCGTGAACGAGCGACGGGCCTACCCGCCTCCGGCCCGGCGGCCGGGAGGTGCCCCCGGGCCGGAGGCCGGGGGAGAGAGAGCCGATCAGCAGGGGCGCGTCTCGCGGAGCGGACGCCGAGCGGAGCGAGGTGGGCAATGAGCGAGCGAGCAGCACCGTTCTTCTGCCCCTACTGCGGCGACGAGGACCTGCGTCCCTCCGAGGCCGGGCACGGCGCCTGGGAATGCCACGGCTGCCGCCGGGCCTTCCAGTTGAAGTTCCTCGGCCTGCTGTCCGCGACTCACGGGGGTACGTCCAATGAACAGCACCACGACTGACTACGAGGCGGTCGCGACCGCCGCGGGCCGCGAGCTGGAGGAGGCGACCCCGCAGGAGATCCTGCGGTGGGCCGCCGACACCTTCGGCAAGCGGTTCTGCGTCACCTCCTCCATGGAGGACGCGGTCGTCGCCCACCTCGCCTCCTCGGTGCTCCCCGGCGTGGACGTGGTCTTCCTGGACACCGGCTACCACTTCGCCGAGACCATCGGCACCCGGGACGCGGTCGCCGCGACGATGCCGGTCAACGTGATCACGCTGACGCCCCGCCGGAGCGTCGCCGAGCAGGACGCCGAGTACGGGCCGCACCTGCACGACCGCGACCCGGACCTGTGCTGCTCGCTGCGCAAGGTCGAGCCGCTGAACCGCGGCCTGGCCGCGTACGACGCGTGGGCGACGGGGCTGCGCCGCGACGAGTCGCCGACCCGCGCCGGCACCCCGGTGGTGGCGTGGGACCCGAAGCGCCGCAAGGTCAAGCTCGCCCCGATCGCCCGCTGGACGCAGGAGGACGTGGACGCCTACGTCGCCGCGAACGGGGTGCTGCTCAACCCGCTGCTGTGGGAGGGCTACACCTCGATCGGCTGCTCGCCGCTGTCCTGCACCCGCAAGCCCGCCGAGGGCGAGGACGCCCGGGCCGGCCGCTGGTCCGGCTCCGGCAAGACCGAGTGCGGCATCCACCTCTGATCCCCTGGCCAACTCTCGTTGAAGGACTGAACCGTGACAGCACACACCCTGGCCGCTGACGGAGCCGCAGAGGCGGCCCGCGCGGCCACCCCCTGCGAGCGCGGCGCCACCGTGTGGCTGACCGGGCTGCCGAGCGCGGGCAAGACCACGCTCGCCAACGCCTTGGCCGAGCGGCTGCGCGCCGAGGGCCACCGGGTCGAGGTCCTGGACGGCGACGAGATCCGCGAGTTCCTCTCCAAGGGCCTCGGCTTCTCCCGCGAGGACCGGCACACCAACGTCACCCGGATCGGCTTCGTCGCCGAGAAGCTGGCGGCCAACGGCGTCAAGGTGCTCGCCCCGGTGATCGCCCCGTTCGCCGACTCGCGCGCCGCCGTCCGCGAGCGGCACGCCGCCGCCGGCACCGAGTTCCTGGAGATCCACGTCGCCACCCCGGTCGAGCTGTGCGCCGAGCGGGACGTCAAGGGCCTGTACGCGAAGCAGGCGGCCGGCGAACTCTCCGGTCTCACCGGCGTCGACGACCCGTACGAGGCCCCGCAGGACCCGGAGCTGCGCCTCCAGACACAGGGCCGCGCGGTCGCCGAGTCCGCCGCCGAGCTGCACGCCTTCCTGACCGAAAGGGGCCTCGCGTGACCACCGCGACCCAGAACAAGGTGCAGGCCGACGACTCCGGCCGGAATTCGGGAGGGCCCTTCGCGCTGTCCCACCTGGACGCGCTGGAGGCCGAGTCGGTGCACATCTTCCGCGAGGTCGCGGGGGAGTTCGAGCGCCCGGTGATCCTGTTCTCCGGCGGCAAGGACTCCATCGTCATGCTGCACCTGGCGCTGAAGGCGTTCCGCCCCGCCGCGGTCCCCTTCTCGCTGCTGCACGTCGACACCGGGCACAACTTCCCCGAGGTCATCGACTACCGCGACCGCGTCGTCGCCGAGCACGGCCTGCGCCTGCACGTCGCCCACGTCCAGGAGTTCATCGACCGCGGCGTCCTGCGTGAGCGCCCCGACGGCACCCGCAACCCGCTGCAGACCGTCCCGCTGCTCGACGCGATCGAGAAGAACCGTTTCGACGCCGTCTTCGGCGGCGGCCGCCGCGACGAGGAGAAGGCCCGCGCCAAGGAGCGCGTCTTCTCCCTGCGCGACGAGTTCGGCGCCTGGGACCCGCGCCGCCAGCGCCCCGAGCTGTGGTCGCTCTACAACGGCCGGCACGCCGTCGGCGAGCACGTGCGCGTCTTCCCGCTCTCCAACTGGACCGAGCTCGACGTGTGGCAGTACATCGAGCGCGAGGGCATCGACCTGCCCGAGATCTACTACGCGCACGAGCGCGACGTCTTCTCCCGCAACGGCATGTGGCTCACCGCCGGCGAGTGGGGCGGGCCCAGGGACGACGAGCCCGTCCAGCGGCGCCTGATCCGCTACCGCACGGTCGGCGACATGTCCTGCACCGGCGCCGTCGACTCCGACGCCACCACGATCCGGGCCGTGATCGCCGAGATCGCCGCCAGCCGCCTCACCGAGCGCGGCGCCACCCGCGCCGACGACAAGCTGTCCGAGGCCGCGATGGAAGACCGCAAGCGCGAGGGGTACTTCTAACATGACCAGCACCACCCGGGAAGCCACCGCCACGTCGCTGCTGCGCTTCGCCACCGCCGGCTCCGTCGACGACGGCAAGTCCACCCTCGTCGGCCGGCTGCTGCACGACTCCAAGTCCGTGCTCGCCGACCAGCTGGAGGCCGTCGAACACGCCTCCCGCAATCGCGGACAGGCCGCGCCCGACCTCGCGCTGCTCACCGACGGCCTGCGCGCCGAGCGCGAGCAGGGCATCACCATCGACGTCGCCTACCGCTACTTCGCCACCCCCGCACGGCGGTTCATCCTCGCCGACACCCCGGGCCACGTGCAGTACACCCGCAACATGGTGACCGGCGCCTCCACCGCCGAGCTCGCCGTCGTCCTCGTCGACGCCCGCAACGGCATCGTCGAGCAGACCCGCCGGCACGCCGCCGTCGCCGCCCTGCTGCGCGTGCCGCACGTCGTCCTCGCCGTCAACAAGATGGACCTCGTCGGCTACGCCGAGCCCGTCTTCGCCGCCATCGCCGCCGAGTTCACCGCCTACGCCGCCTCCCTCGGCGTCAAGGACGTCCTCGCCGTCCCGATCTCCGCCCTCGCCGGCGACAACGTCGTCGAGCCCTCCGCCCACATGGACTGGTACGGCGGCCCGACCCTGCTCGAACACCTGGAGACCGTCCCGGTCGGCAGCGACCCGAGCGCCGAGCCCGCCCGCTTCCCCGTCCAGTACGTGATCCGTCCGCAGACCGAGGAGCACCCCGACTACCGAGGCTACGCCGGCCAGCTGGCCTCCGGCGTGCTGCGCGTCGGCGACGCCGTCACCGTGCTGCCCTCCGGCCACACCACCACCGTCGCCGGCATCGACGCGCTCGGTGAGGAGACGGACATCGCCTGGGCCCCCCAGTCGGTCACCGTCCGCCTCGCCGACGACATCGACATCTCCCGCGGCGACCTCATCGCCGCCGGCCCCGCCCCCGTCCCCACCAAGGACATCGAGGCCACCGTCAGCCACCTCAACGAGCGGCCGCTGCGCGCCGGGGACAAGGTGCTCCTCAAGCACACCACCCGCACCGTCCGCGCGCTCGTCAAGGAGATCTCCTACCGCATCGCTCTGCCGACCAAGGCGGGCGACACCCTCGAACGGCGCTCCGGCGACAGCGGGCTCAACGTCAACGACATCGGCCACGTGGTGCTGCGCACCGCCGAGCCGCTGGCCCTCGACTCCTACTCCGACAACCGCCGCACCGGGTCCTTCCTCCTGATCGACCCGGCCGACGGCACCACCCTCACCGCCGGCATGGCGGGCGAGGCCTTCGACACCGTACGCAGCACCGACGCCAACGACGCCACCGAAGAGGAGGACTGGGTCTGATGCCCAGCGAGGCGTTCTCGGGCATGGACAAGGAAGGCGGCCGCATCGGCAGCGGCGTCCTCGGCAGCGGCCAGGGCGGCCTGACCCGATGTGCGGGCCGACAGGGCTGAGGAGCCCTGTCACCGGGCCGCCTCCCCCGCAGCGTCCGGCCTGCCCGGCATTCGTGATGCCGCAAGCGACACCCTTCCGACCTCCCGCCCCGAGACCGCCTGCTGACGGTCCGTCCACGAACAGGACACCACCATGGCACCCTCGCACACCCTCTTCCGGCATAGCCAGGCACGCCCCAACGCCGGCCGGACCAGACGCTCCGCCGCGGCCGCCGTCGCCGGCCTGGCCGCCGTCGCCCTGCTGTCGGCCTGCGGCTACGGCTCCCAGGCCGAGGGGAAGTCCTCCGGCGACGCCAACTCCGCCGCCGCCTCCGGGGCTCCGGCCGCCGGCGCGAAGCTCTCCGCCGACACCGTCAAGATCGGCTACTTCGCCAACCTGACCCACGGTACCGCCCTGGTCGGCCTCCAGGAGGGCCTGTTCCAGAAGGAGCTGGGCGCCACCCAGATCAAGACCCAGGTCTTCAACGCGGGCCCGTCCGAGATCGAGGCGCTCAACGCCGGCTCCATCGACATCGGCTGGATCGGCCCCTCCCCCGCGATCAACGGCTTCACCAAGTCCGACGGCAAGTCGCTGAGGATCATCGGCGGTTCGGCCTCCGGCGGGGTCAAGCTCGTCGTCAACCCGGACAAGGTCTCCTCCCTCGACGACCTCAAGGGCAAGAAGATCGCCACCCCGCAGCTGGGCAACACCCAGGACGTGGCGCTGCTCAACTACCTGGCCGGCAAGGGCTACAAGGTCGACCCGAGCTCCGGCGCCGGCGACGTCTCGGTGGTGCGCACCGACAACAAGGTCACCCCCGACGCCTACAAGCAGGGCTCCATCGACGGTGCCTGGGTGCCCGAGCCCACCGCTTCCAAGCTGGTCACCCTCGGCGCGAAGGTCCTGCTCAACGAGAAGGACGTCTGGCCGGACAAGAAGTTCGTGATCACCAACATCATCGTCTCGCAGAAGTTCCTCAAGGAGCATCCGGACGTGGTGGAGGCCGTGCTGCGCGGCTCGGTGAACGCCAACGCCTTCATCAAGGCCAACCCGGACAAGGCCAAGGCCGACGCCAACGAGGCCATCAAGAAGGACTCCGGCAACGCCCTGGAGCCGGCCGTCCTCGACCCGGCCTGGTCGGACATCGACTTCCTGGACGACCCGCTGGCCGGCACCCTGCAGGCCGAGGCCGACCACGCGGTGACGGCCGGGCTGCTCAAGAAGCCGAACCTGAACGGGATCTACGACCTCTCCCTGCTGAACAAGGTGCTCGCGGCCAAGGGCCAGGGCCCCGTGGCGGACGCCGGACTCGGCACCAAGTAGCGCCGCCGCCCCTCCAGTTCCGCGGTCCGGGCCCCCGCCCGACCGGTCGATCCCCGATCGATGCCCACCGGACGGGCGGGGCCGGACCCCGGCTCCAGCCCCTTGCCCCAGCCAGACCACTCACGCAGGAGGTGCCCGGATGACCTCGGCACTGACCACCTCGGCGGACGCCCCCGGCGCCGCCGGCGCCGCGCCCGCGCCCGCGCCCGCCGTCCGGATCTCGCACGTGCACAAGTCCTTCGGCCGGCCCGGCGCGCAGACCCACGTCCTGGACGACATCACCCTCGACGTCGCCCCCGGCGAGTTCGTCACGCTGCTCGGCGCCTCGGGCTGCGGCAAGTCCACCCTGCTCAACCTCGTCGCCGGCCTCGACCGGCCCACCCGGGGCAGCATCGAGGTGCCCGGCGCCCGGCCCGCGCTGATGTTCCAGGAGCACGCGCTGTTCCCCTGGCTCACCGCCGGGCGCAACATCGAGCTCGCCCTCAAGCTCGCCGGCGTCCCCCGCCCCGAGCGGCGCGCCGAGGCC
Source organism: Kitasatospora sp. NPDC001660 (assembly GCF_053596725.1). Lineage (NCBI taxonomy): Bacteria > Bacillati > Actinomycetota > Actinomycetes > Kitasatosporales > Streptomycetaceae > Kitasatospora > Kitasatospora sp. NPDC001660. The sequence goes on from NZ_JBSFGU010000004.1 coordinate 38,998, forward strand.
GAGCGCCTCCTCGAACTCGTCCGCCTGCGCGGCTCCTACGGCAAGCGGGTGCACGAGCTGTCCGGCGGCATGCGCCAGCGCGTCGCGATGGCCCGCGCGCTGGCCCAGGGCAGCAAGGTGCTGCTGATGGACGAGCCGTTCGCCGCGCTCGACGCGATCACCCGCGACGTCCTGCACGACGAGATCACCCGGATCTGGGCCGAACGGCAGCTGTCCGTCCTGTTCGTCACCCACAACGTGCGCGAGGCCGTCCGGCTCGCCCAGCGCGTCGTGCTGCTCTCCTCCCGCCCCGGCCGCATCGCCCGCGAGTGGCACATCGACCTGCCGCAGCCGCGGCGCATCGAGTCCGCCGGCGTCGCCGACCTGTCCATCGAGATCACCGAAGAACTGCGTGGGGAGATCCGTCGCCATGTCCAGCACTGACACCACGCTCACCCGGTCCGAGAACGGCACCGCTGGCACCACCGGCACCACCGGCACCACCGACACCGCCGAGGTCGGCGCCGGCCTCGACGCCCTCGACTCCGTCTCCGCCCAGCGCAGTTCGCTCGGCGAGGTGCTGCGGACCAAGGCGCTGCCGCCGCTGCTCGGCGTCCTCGTCGTGCTCGCGCTGTGGCAGGGCGCGTACAGCCTGCACCTCACCTCGTCCTACAAGCTGCCGAGCCCGGCGGACGTGTGGCACTCCGCGCAGGACCTCTGGTACCGGGGCACGCTGTTCTCGATCATCTGGACCAGCGTGTGGCGCGGCCTGTCGGGCTTCCTGCTCGCCGTCGTCATCGGCACGCCGATCGGCCTGGTCGTCGCCCGGGTCAGGCCGGTGCGCACCGCGATCGGCCCGGTGCTGCAGGGCCTGCAGTCGCTGCCGTCGGTCGCGTGGGTGCCGGCCGCGGTGATCTGGCTCGGCATCAACGACTCGATGATGTACGCGGTGATCCTGCTCGGCGCCGTGCCCTCCGTCGCCAACGGCCTCGTCGCCGGGATCGACCAGGTGCCGCCGCTGTTCCTGCGCGCCGGGCGGACCATCGGCGCCACCGGCCTGACCGGCGCCCGGCACGTGCTGCTGCCGGCCGCACTGCCGGGCTACCTGGCCGGGCTCAAGCAGGGCTGGGCGTTCTCCTGGCGCTCGCTGATGGCCGCCGAACTCGTCGCCTCCTCCCCCGACCTGGGCCTCGGGCTCGGCCGGTACCTGGAGAACCAGCGCGAGTTCTCCGACATGTCCGGGGTGCTGCTCGGCATCGTCTTGATCCTGTTCGTCGGCATCGCCATCGAACTGCTCGTGTTCACCCCGGTCGAGCGCCGGGTGCTGCGCAACCGCGGCCTGCTGGCCGCCGCGAAGTAGGGACGGTCCGGATGCCCACCCTCCTCCTGATCGCCCACGGCAGCCGGGACCCGCGGCACGCCGCGACGGTGGCCGCGCTCGTCGGGCGGGTGCGGGCGCAGCGGCCCGGGGTCGAGGTCGCGACGGCGTACCTGGACCACTGCGCGCCGCGGATCCCGCAGGTGGTGGGGCGGCTGGGGGAGGCGGTGGCGGTGCCCCTCCTGCTGAACCGGGCGTTCCACGCGAAGTACGACATCCCAGCGGCCCTGCGCGCCGCGGGCGCGGGCCTGCCGGTGGCGGACGTCCTCGGCCCGTCGCCGCTGCTGCCGGCCGCGCTGGACCGGCGGCTGGCCGAGGCGGGCCTGGACGTCTCCTCGGCCGCCGTGCGGGCCCGTACGGGTGTGGTGCTCGCGGCGGCGGGCTCCTCCGACCCGGCGGCCGACGCCGCGACCCGTGCGGTCGCCGCCGCGTGGCGGCGCACCCGCGGCTGGGCCGGCGTCGAGGTCGCCTACGCGGCCGGGAGCGGCCCTCGCGTCCCCGAGGCCCTGGCCGCCCTGCGCGCCGCCGGCGCCGCCCGGACGGCCGTGGCCCCCTACCTGCTGGCCCCCGGCCGCCTCCCCGACCGCATCACGCAGGCGGCCGCGGACGCCGACGTCCTCGCCGACGTCCTGGGCGCGTGCCCGGAGCTCGCCACCCTGCTCCTGCAGCGCTACGACGAGGCGCTGCGGGCCTCCCGGGCAGTCCCGGCCCTCACCGCCTGAGCCTGTGGCCTCGGCTCAGGCGTGGTCCAGAACACTGTGCTCGCTGAGATCGGCGGCGTGCTGCGCCACAGTGCGGTAGTCCGCGTCGTCGTGGAGAACCGTGAGTCCGTGGTGTGCGGCCGTCGCCGCGATCATCAGGTCGACCGCCGAGGCGCTGCGGTGGTGCCCGGCGAGCGCCATCCGCCGCTGCACGGTGTCGATCCAGCGGCCCGCGCCCTTCGGAACCGACACGTCCGGGTAGAGGTCAGCGAACATCTCGGAGATCTCGTCGTACTCCCGGCCGTCACGCGCGCTGTAGAGGAATTCGGCACGCTGCGGAAAGCACGACGCGATCGCCCCCGCGTCGATCGCGTCGTGCCAGGCGGCCTGGAGCTTCGGCTCACGAAGGAGCCGGAACAGTGCCGAGGTGTCGAGGAGATAGATCACCGAGCGTCCTTCTCGGCCTTGTGCAGCCGCTCGGCGTGCTCGACGGCTGCCCAGCGTCGGGCCCGCTCGAAGTGCGTGCTGATACGAGCCGCGCGCTCCTGCTGCTCGGCGTAGAAGCGCAGAGCCAGGTTGACCGCGTCCTTCTTGGTCCGCACCCCGGCAAGAGCCATCGCGCGTTCCAGCGCGTCTTCATCGATGTCGATCTGTGTCACGGACATCCGGCACCTCCGTCGATCGATGTTGGTGATGTCCATAGCATTGTACTTCGCCAACATCGGTCGACGGGGGAAATCGGTCAGAGGCGGCGCAGGGTGAAGGTGTCCGTCGGGTGGCCGCCGAGGGCGTCGGCGAGGCCGCCGGAGAGCTGGTAGAGGCGGCCGGCGGGGCCGGGGGTGACGGCGGTGGGGGTGGCGTCGGCGGAGGGGCGGACGGTGACCAGGCGGGCGGTGTTCCAGTGGTCGTCGGAGCGCAGTTCGACCTCGGTGTCGCGGCCGGTGCCGAAGAACGCGTTGGTGACGCCCGCGATGCCACCGCCGGGGCGGCCGGACAGGCCGTCGAGGTGGAGCAGCGACGTCGCGTCCCCGCCGGTGACCTCGATCCGCCGCACCGCCGCCGGGTCGCGCAGCGGCACCTGCCACAGTGTCCCGTCGTCCCACTTGCCGACGACCAGGCGCCCGCCCCGGTGGACGATGCCGTTGAGGCCGTAGGTGCCGGGCTTCGGGGTGAGGCGGTCGTCGCGGACGAGGACGGAGGCGGTTCCGTCGGGGCCGACGCGGTAGACGATCGGGGCGAAGGAGTCGGTGACGTAGGCGGTGCCGTCGGGGCCGACGGCGATGTCGTTGGCCAGGTGGGGGCCGCCGTCGCCGGCGACGGCGGCGAGGTCGACGTAGAAGAGGCGGCGGCCGGTGTCCAGGTCGTAGGCGCCGAGGCCGGCGACCTTGCCGTTGGTGGCGCTGCTGCTGCGTTCGCCGACGCCGTTGTCGAGGTTGGTGACCAGGACGCGGCCGCGGTCGGAGTCCACCCGCAGTCCGGCGACCTCCAGCAGCGTGCCGGGGTCGTCGACGAGCGTGCGGACGGTGCCGTCGGTCCGCACCTCGGAGACGGTGCCGTGCCGCAGCGAGCCGACCAGGAAACGGTGGCGGTCGCGGTCCCAGGCGACGCTCTCCGGGACGAGCGAGTCCGCGTGCCCGGTGATGACGGCCGGCGCGCAGGCGGTGCGGGCGGCAGCGGGCACGGCGGCAGCGGGCACCGCGCCTGCGGCGACGAGCAGGACGGCGGAGGCGGCGGCCGCGGCGAGGGCGCGGCGCGGCATGGGGCGCTGACGGCTTTGACGACTCTGACGGCTCTGACGGCTCTGACGGCTCTGACGACGGTTCATCGGAATTCCCTTGGACGTGCGATCCGTTGACGCGGTCAAGCCTGGCGCGGGCGGCCGGGGCGCGGCAGTGCGTGGTGATACTGGTAGTCGGACTACCAGCGAAGTGCCTGGGAGGGCGGGGGACATGAGTGAGGCGCAGGAGCGCCGGGTGGCGCTGTCGAGTTTTCTGCGCAGCCGTCGGGCCCGGTTGGCACCCGAGGACGTCGGGCTGGCGCCGGGGGTGCGGCGGCGGACGCCGGGCCTGCGGCGGGAGGAGTTGGCGCTGCTGGCCGGGGTGGGGGTGACGTGGTACACGTGGCTGGAGCAGGGCCGGGCGATCAATCCGTCGCCGGAGGTGCTGGGGAGTCTGGCGCGGACGCTGCGGCTGGACCGCGCGGAGACGGCGTACCTGTTCCGGCTGGCGGGCAGTCATCCGTTGGACGGCGAGGTGGAGGTGCCGGCGGAGGTGCCGGCGGCGCTGTTGCGGCTGCTGCACGCGCAGTGGCCGGCGCCGGCGTTCCTGATGGACGTGAACTGGGATCTGCGGGCGTGGAATCCGGGGGCGGACGCCCTGTTCGCGCTGTCGGCGGGGCCGCCGGAGCGGTGCAACCTGGCGTGGGTGGTGTTCGGGAACGCCGTCCACCGGGCGCGGGTGGTGGACTGGGAGGTCCATGCGCGGCGTTTCCTGGCCCAGTTACGGTCGGCGTACGCGGAGCGGGGTGGTGGCACGACGGCGGCGGGGCGGCGGCTGGCGCGGCTGATCGCGCAGGTGCGGGAGTCGTACCCGGAGGCGGAGCGCTGGCTGGACGAGCACCAGGTGGAGGAGCGCGGCGGGGCTCAGAAGGTGCTGCGGCACGAGGAGTTGGGGCTGCTGCGGATCGACCAGCACGTGCTGCAGGCGTCCGGCGGGCTGCAGTTGGTGGTCCTGTCGCCGCGTGACGCGGAGACGGACGAGCGCCTGCGTCTCCTCGCGCCCGTCGCCGCCACGGCCTGACGTCTCGGCGCGAAAAGGGCGCCCCTCGCTGCCGAGGGGCGCCCTTTTCGCGCGGATGTCAGTCGAACTTGCGGCGCTGGCGGCCCGTCGCGTAGTTGGAGCCCGACTTGGAGCCGCTGCCCGGCTTGCCGCGCCCGGCGGAGCGGCCGATGAAGCCGGCCGCCTGGGGGCGGTCGCCCTGGGCGGCGGCGCCCATGCGCTGCTTGGGGCGGGGGCGGCGCGGGTTGCCGTTCATGTCGACGTCGGTGGGCAGCCCGGAGCGCTTGCCGGGGCGGCGGCGCGGGGCGCCCGCCTTGCCCTCGGCCTTGGGCTTCGCGTCGGTCGCCTCGGCGGCGGGCACCGGGACGGCGAGGGCGACCGGGACGCCGCTCGGGGTGCGGGCACCGGTGATCTTGGCGAGGTCGGCGTCGCCGGGGCGGACCTTGGTGACGGTCGGGCGGATGCCGGCGACCGTCATCAGCCGGTTGACCTCGCGGCGCTGCTCGGGCAGGACGAGGGTGACGACCGTCCCGGACTCGCCGGCCCGGGCGGTGCGGCCGCCGCGGTGCAGGTAGTCCTTGTGGTCGACCGGCGGGTCGACGTTGACGACGAGGTCGAGGCCGTCGATGTGGATGCCGCGGGCGGCGACGTTGGTGGCGATCAGCGCGGTGACGTTGCCGTCGCGGAACTGGTCGAGGACGCGGTTGCGCTGCGGCTGGGACTTGCCGCCGTGCAGCGCGGCGGCCTTGACGCCGCTCGCGAGCAACTGCTTGGCGAGCCGGTCGGCGCCGTGCTTGGTGTGCACGAACATGATCACGCGCCCGTCGCGGGAGGCGATGTGGGCGGTGGTGGACGCCTTGTCGGCCTGGTCGAGCTGGAGGACGTGGTGGTCCATGGTGCTGACCGCGCCGGCCGAGGGGTCGACGGAGTGGGTGACCGGGTCGGCGAGGAAGCGCTTGACCAGACGGTCGACGTTGCGGTCCAGGGTGGCGGAGAACAGCATCCGCTGCCCGCCCTCGGCGACCTGCTCCAGCAGCTTGGTGACCTGCGGCAGGAAGCCCATGTCGGCCATCTGGTCGGCCTCGTCGAGGACGGTGATCGCGACGTCGGAGAGGATGACGTCGCCGCGGCCGATCAGGTCGTCGAGCCGGCCGGGGGTGGCGACCAGGACCTCGGTGCCGCGGCGGACGGCATTGGCCTGGCGCCCGATCGACATGCCGCCGACGACGGTGGTGATCCGCAGGTTGACGGCGTTGGCGTAGGGGGTGAGCGCCTCGGTGACCTGCTGGGCGAGCTCGCGGGTGGGGACGAGCACGAGCGCGAGCGGGTGCCGGGCGTCGGCGCGGCGCCCGGCGGTGCGGGCGAGCAGCGGCAGGCCGAAGGCGAGGGTCTTGCCGGAGCCGGTGCGGCCGCGGCCGAGCACGTCGCGGCCGGCGATCGAGTCCGGCAGCGTGGCGGCCTGGATCGGGAACGGCTCGGTGACGCCCTCGCGGCCGAGCGCGGTCAGCATCGCCTTGGGCAGGTCGAGCTCGGCGAAGGTGGCCGCCGGGGGCCGGGCCGGGGTGCCCTGGACGACGGTGAAGTCGTCGGACACGGCGGCGGTGGCGGCGCGGGAGGTCTTGGGGGCGCGGGATCCGGCAGCGCGGGATCCGGCGGCGCGGGATCCCGCGGCGGAGCCGGCGCCGCCCCGGCTGCGCGGCTTGCGGGTACGCGGGGCGCCCTCGGTGCGGGCGCCGTCGGTGCGGGCGCCGCGGTCGCGCGGCGTGCGGGCAGGGGTGGTCATGGGTTCTCCGTCCGTCGGTCGGCGGCAGCCCGCTGCGCGGGCTGGTCGGCCGTCGGTGGGAGGTGCGCCGCCCCGGCCGTATGGCGGCATGCGCGAGGGCCCGCACCGTGCGGTGCGGGCCCCCGCTTCGCGAAATCGCGAGTCAGCGCGGAGGCTGACGTCAGCCGATGACGCGGATGTTCTCGGCCTGCGGGCCCTTCTGGCCCTGGGTGACGTCGAACTCGACGTGCTGGCCCTCGACGAGCTCACGGAAGCCCTGGGCGACGATGTTCGAGTAGTGCGCGAACACGTCCGGGCCGCCCTCGGCCTGCTCGATGAAGCCGAAGCCCTTCTCGCTGTTGAACCACTTCACGGTGCCGGTAGCCATAACCGTCTCCTCTAACTGGGGCATCAGGGATCCACACCTCGTGAACCCCCAAGTAGCCGCGATCCCCATCCGGAGACTGAAACACCGGACAAAACAAATGCGCCTGTTGGTTGGGACCAGCAGGCGCACACAAACGTTCATGGGAACCAAAACTGCAACTGAGTCGACTGTAGCACGGTGCCCACCCGATTGACCGGGGGATTTTCTACCGGGGAGATCACGTTTACGGGCCCCGCCAAAGGGGCAGGCGGCGCCCCGCCGAAGCGGGGCACCGCCTGTGGATCACCGGATCGGACCACCGGTTGGATCACCGGATCGGATCAGTGCCGCCCGGCCGGCTCCGGCACGCCGTACGCGCCCTGGACCGGCGCCGGGCCGCTGCCGTGGCCCTCGCCGTCCCCGTGGCCCGGCCACCAGGCACGGTGGCCCAGCATCGCGGTCACGGCCGGGGTGAAGAACATCGCCATCACGAAGGCCGCCAGCACGATGCCGAAGGCCAGCGAGAAGCCGAGCTCCATGAACAGGACGTTGCCCGCGAGCATGAAGGTGGCGAACGAGGCCGCCAGGATGAAGCCGGCCGCCGCGACGGTCGGGCCGCCGTGCTTGACGGCCTCGCGGGCCGCCTCGCGCGGGCTGCGGCCCTCGCGGGCCTCCTCGCGGAGGCGGGCGATGATCAGGATGTTGTAGTCGGTGCCGATCGCCACCACGAACAGGTAGATGAAGATCGGCAGCATGAACATCAGACCGGCCTCGCCCTCGATGTTCTGGAACACCAGGGTGGTGGCGCCGAGGGTGCCGCCGAAGCCCAGGCCGACCGAGGCCATCAGGTACCACGGGGCGACGACGCTGCGCAGCTGCAGACCCAGGATGATCATGATGAGCAGGGCCGCGATCGGGAAGACCAGCTTGTAGTCGTGCGCCATCGCGGTGTTGATGTCCTTGAAGACCGACGTCATGCCGCTGACCAGGGCCTTGGTGTCGGCCGGGGCCGCACCGTGCGCGGTGTCGCGCAGCCTCGTCACGGTGTCGATCGCCGCGTTGCTGGCCGGCGCGTCCTTCAGCATGACGGTGAAGTCGGCGGTGGCACCGTCCGCGCTGATGCCGCGTTCCCTGGTCGGCGTGATCACGTTGGACACGCCGTCGACCCCGCCGAGCTTGCCGGCGAAGTCCTTCAGTTCGCCGTCGGTCAGCGCGGCGCCCTTGGTGCTGGTCAGCAGGACGTGGCTCGGGTCGGTGGCACCGGCCGAGAAGGCGTTCATCAGCTTGTCCTGGACGACCATGGACTCGGCGTCCTTGGGCATGGAGCTGCCCGCGAGGTCGTAGGTACCGCTGTAGTTGACGCCGGCCAGGGTCAGGACGACCAGCAGGCCACCGGCGACCAGGGCCACCAGGCCGGGCTTCTTGCCGGTCATCCGGCCGAGCGCGGCGAAGCGGGCGTTCTTGGGCTCCTGCATCCACTTCTTGCCGGGCCAGAACACCGCCTTGGACGGGAGCACGGCGAGGACCGCCGGGGCCAGGGTGAGCATGACCAGCGCGGTGGCGAGGACGGCGATGGCGAGCGCCGGGCCGAGCGCGGTGAACATGCCGAGGCTGGAGAGGATCAGCACCGCGAAGGCGACGGCCACGGCACCGGCGGCGGAGGCGATCGCCTCGCCGACCCGGCCGACCGCGTTGGCCACGGCCTCCTTGCGCTCGTCGCCCGCCCGCAGCCGCTCCCGGTAGCGGAACGCCAGGAAGAGGAAGTAGTCGGTGCCGACGCCGAGCACGACGATGATGAGGATCGCCGAGGTCATCGGCGTGGTCTCCAGGCCGAACGCCTTGACCGCGTCGTTGATCAGACCCTTGGCGGTCGGCATCGCGATCACCAGCGACATGAGCACCGGCAGGAGGCCGGCCAGGATGCTGCGGAAGATGATGCCGACGATCACGATGACCAGCAGGAGGCCGCCGAACAGGACGATCCCGTCGGTGTTGCCCGAGGCATCCTTCTGGTCCAGCTGGCTCGCCGCGTCACCGCCGACCCGGAACTTCAGCCCGGTGCCGTCGGCCAGCTTGGAGCCCTCGTCGCGCAGCTTCTTGGCCGCCTCGACGAACTCCGGGTCCTGGACCTTGTTCCGGTCCATGGCGACCTGGGACAGCGCGTACTTGCCGTCCTTGGACTTCGACTGGTCGACGACCGGCAGGATCTGCTGGACGACCGGGATCTGCGCGTCGGTGAGTCCCTTGACGACCTTGTCCATCGAGGCCTGGTCGTCCTTGGTCAGCTGGCCGCCGTCGTTGCGCTCGAAGAGCAGCAGGGCGGACGGCGTGAAGCTGGACGGGAAGGCCCGCGACTGGAGCTCCCCGGCCTGGATGGACTCGTAGTGCTTGGGGAGGAACTTCGACTCGTCGGTCTGGTCCGCGACCGTCGCCTGGCTCGCGACGATGGCGATCATCGCGACGACCCACGCCGCGATCACCCACCAGGCGCGACGGACGACGAATTGTCCTAGTCGGTGGAACATGCTCGTGATGCCTCCTGGGCATGGTTCACCGCAGCCCTTGGGGGACGGGACGCCGGGCGACGGCAGGACCGGCCCGGGAACGCACGCGGGCGTTCCCTTGCCGGTCGGCAGGTAAGTAGGTCTGGAGGCTCATCCTACGAGTACTTGCTTGCCGCCCGGCAAGGAACCCCGTAAGCCAACCCCCGTTGAGGGCCTCTCCCCCGCGAAGCGGCCCTGACCCAGTGTCACCCGTCCGCACACCCCTCGACCTCGTGCTCCGGGTGGAGACAGCTCCCCCTCAGGGTGGAGCTTCCCCTTACCCTCGGGGAGGAGGGATCAGGGTCGCAGGGGTAGGGATAACCCCACCTCCACCCCGAGACGGGCCCCGGGGGTGGGCGCCCCGCCAGCCGCGTTCCGCTCCAACTCACGCGCTCCTGGAGCCATTTGCGACTCCGGAACACACCCCGGCACCCGGCGGCCGAGCACCGCCCCGGACGGCCCGGCCCCGGGGGCGCCCCCGGGTCGAGGCCCGAGCCGCCGCAGGACCGACGCCGGGCCCCGCATCACGCGGGGCCCGGCGTCCGTGCGTCATGATGATCACCGTCCGGAGGTCTCCGGATGGAGGTCGGCGGAACGGAGCCCAGTCATGATCCCCTTCGACGAGGGCCGCGCCCGGCTGCTGCTCGCCCACGCCTGCGAGTCGGCCGGCCTGCCCGGCCCCGGCGACGCGCGGCTGCTCGCGCTCGGCGAGAACGCCGTCTTCGATCTCGGCGCCCCGGCCGTGGTCGCCAAGGTCGGCCGCGGCCCCGAGCTGTACGAGCGGGCGCACCGCGAACTCGCCGTCGCGAACTGGCTGGCCGGGCAGGGCGTCCCGGTGGTGCACCCGTACGACGCGGTCGCGCCCGAGCCGCAGCTCGCGCACGGACACCCCGTCACCTTCTGGCACCGGCTCGCCCCCGCCGTCCGGCCCGCCCGCCCCGCCGACCTCGCCCCGCTGCTGCGCGCCCTGCACCGGCTGGCGCCGCCGCCCTTCCCGCTGGCGCGGCGCGACCTGCTCGCCCCGGTCGAACGCTGGCTGGCCTCCGCCGAGGGGCACCTCGACCCGGCCGACGTCGCGTTCCTGCGCCACCGCCGGGACGCCTTCGCCGCCGCGCTGCCCGACCTCACCCCGCACCTGGAGCCCGGCGTGATCCACGGCGACGCGCTCCCGCGCAACGTCCACGTCGGCCCCGAAGGGCCCGTCCTGCTCGACCTGGAGAACGTCTCGCGCGACCTGCGCGAGCACGACCTCGTGGTGCTCGCGCTCAGCCACGACCGGTACGGCGTGCCGGGCGAGGAGTACCGGGCGTTCACCGAGGCATACGGCTGGGACGTGCGCGACTGGCCGGGGTTCGCGGTGCTGCGCGGGGCGCGGGAGACGGCCAGCGCCTCGTGGGTCGCGCAGCAGGCGCCGGGCAACCCGGCGGCGCTGGCGGAGTTCCGGCACCGGGTCGACTCGCTGCGCGACGGGGCCACGGACGTGCGCTGGTACCCGTTCTGATGCGGGCGGGACGCAGGACGGGATAACCGCAAGGGCGGGCAGGTGCCAACTCGGGGAGCTGTGAGAAGGCTCCTACGACGAACCGGTCCGGCACGCAACCGGGGCACATAGGCTCGACGTCCTATCGGACAGTCATCCTGACCGAGAGGACCGGCACCCGCCGCCAGTACCCCAGGAGCCGCCGCCATGCCCCAGTCCGCCGCCCGCCGACCCGCCTCCCCGAACCGCTCGGCCCGCCTCCGCCGCCAGCTGATCATGGGCAGTCTCGTCGTCGCCGCCGCACTGGGCGCGGCCGCGTGCGGGACGGCCAGCGGGGCCCTCCAGCCGACGCCGAGCGGCTCCTCGCCCGCGCAGAGCCCGATCACGATCACGCCGACCAACGGCCCGGCACCCGCTGTCCCGGTCACCCCCGACTCGAACGGTGCGCCCGTCGCCGTGGGCACCCCGGCCGCACCGCCGGTCGCCCCGCGCACGCCGAAGAAGCCGACCACATCCCCGGCTCCCACCGCGAGCCCGTCCACCATGGCCCCCGCCGTGCCGGCCGCGCCCATCGCGGCGACCACGGTGATCGGCTCGACCGCCTCCGGCGGCCGGACCGTCGCGCTCACCTTCGACGACGGCCCCGGTCCGGCCACCCCGCAGATCCTCGACCTGCTCGCCCAGTACAACGTCAAGGCCACGTTCTGCGAGATCGGCCAGAACGCCGCCGCCAACCCGGGCATGGTCAAGAAGGTCCTCGCGGCCGGGCACCGGCTGTGCGACCACAGCGTCCACCACCCGCAGCCGTTCCAGAAGCTGCCGCACGACAAGGCGGTGGCGGAGGTGTCGGGCGCGAAGGACATGATCGTCCAGGCGGGCGGCCCCGGCACCCAGGTCACCTGGTTCCGCGCGCCCGGCGGCGGCTTCAACGCCGACAACGAGCACATCGCGGCCGGCCTCGGCATGAAGTCCCTCGGCTGGTCGGTCGACCCGCGCGACTGGTCCCGCCCGGGTGTGCCGGCCATCGTCTCCACCGTGCAGAGCCAGCTCAAGCCCGGCGGCGTGATCCTCATGCACGACGGCGGAGGCGACCGGAGCCAGACCGTGGCCGCGCTCAAGCTGCTGCTGCCGTGGCTGGTCGCCCAGGGCTACACCTTCGACTTCCCGGCGGCGTAGCCGGGTTGACGAACCGGGCGGACGGACCGGGGCGGCGAACGGCCGGACGGGACCGACGGACCGTCCGGAACGGCCTGCCACGCCGTCCGCTACGGTGGGCCGCGTGACGGACCGCACTCCCGCCGACCTCGTCGACGCCGTACCCGCCCTCGCGCCCTACCTGCGGCCGGCCACCCTGCTCCACCCCGAGGCCGGAACGCCCACCGCGCACGGGAGTTCGCTCGGCGGCCCGGCGCTGTGGCCCGACGGCGAACCGTGGCCGCACTGCACCGCCAAGCACCTCGACGACGCCTACGAGGACATGCCCCCGCGCGACCAGGAGATCATGACGGCGATCGACCGGGCCGTGCGCGAGCGCGCCCGCGAGCACGGCGGCGCCCACGTCCTCACCGAGGAGGAGCACGCCGAGACCCGCCGGATCACGGCCGGCGCCGACTCGCTCGACCTCGTCAACCGGCGCACCCACCGCAAGGTCCCCGAGCCGCCGTCCGGCGCGATCGCCCTCGTCCCGCTCCTGCGCGTCCGCACCGCCGACGCGCCCCACCTGCCCTGGCCGGACGGCGCCGACGTGCTCCAGGTGCTCTGGTGCCCCAACGACCACGACGACATCCAGGGCGAGCGCTACTACTACGGGCCCGCCGTCGAACTGCACTGGCAGCGCGCCGCCGAACTCGTGCCCCGCACGCCCCCGCAGCCGCGGCGCGCGGACGACGAGTACCTGCCCACGCCGTGTGTGATGCGCCCCGAACAGATCCGCGACCTCCCCCACCAGGACGAACTGCCCGGCGAACTCCACGACACCGCCGAGGAGTTCGCCGAACGGCACGGCATCGAGTACCACCGCGGCCTGGCCTGCGCCGAGGGCTGGAAGCTCGGCGGCTGGCCGTCCTGGCACTCCACCGACCTGATCCCGATCGACTGCGGCGCGTGCGGGGCGCGGATGCGGCATCTGCTCACCATCGAGAGCGGCGACGGCCCCGGGCTCAGCGTCGGCCGCCACGGAGAACTGCACGTCTTCGTCTGCCCGGACGGCCTCGGGCACCCGGTCGGCCTGGACCTTCAGTAGCCGTCGGCCGAGCAGGAGCCGTCAGCCGGGGCGGAGCCGGTAGACCTGCCGGGAGCCGCCCTCCGGGCCCGGGTCGGCGGCCTCGGCCGGGGTGAAGCCCAGGCGCTCGTAGAACACCCGGGCACCGCTCGCGACCGCGCCCGGGTGGTCCGCGCCGAACGTCACCACCTCGACGGTCGCCGGGCGGCCCCGGACGTGCCGGCGCAGCGCGTCCTCGACCAGCGCCCGGCCCACGCCCGTGCCCCGGGCCGCCTCGGCGACCACCAGCCAGTGCAGGTGGTGCACCGGCGGCTCGCCCCCGAACAGCAGACCGCCCGACAGGCCGCCGTCGGCGCCGTCCACCACCGTCGCGAGCCCGCGGTCGATGTGCTTGACCACGGCCCGGTGGAAGCCGGGGTCGTCCACCATCGGCCCGAACCAGTGCTCGACCCCGGCGGCGAGGACGAGGAAACCGCGGAGGTCGGCGGGCCGGGCGAATCGGATGGTCATCCGGAGAGCATGGCAGAACTCCTCGACGCCCCGGACGCCTTGGTTCGGCCTCCTCCACGAGGTGCACGCCACACCCGAGTTGATGCCCCGGCCACTGTCGTCGGCGGCGGGGCGCGCGCCCCGGAGCCGGGTGGCGGACGGCTACCGCAGCGGCCAGCGGGGGTCTATCACGGCCTGCGGGTCCTTGCCGCGGCGCAGCCAGGACTGGAGGCCCTCGGCCCACTCCCGGTACCAGTGGACCTGGCGCTCGTGCAGGTCGGCCGGCGGGACGTCGCCGACCTCGGTGCTGTACCGCTCGGCGAGGGCGACGGCGACGCGGACGGCGGCGAGGGCGTCGCTGCCGGCCTCGTGGGCGTCGGTCAGCTCGATGCCGTACACCTCGCAGACGCGCTGCAGGGTGCGGGAGCCCTTGCGGTACTTGTCCACGGCCCGGTCGATCACCAGGGCGTCCAGCACCGGCCCGACCGGACCGCCGAGGCGCTCGGCGAGCGGCGCCAGCCCGTGCCTGCGCAGCTCCGCGTCGAGCAGCGAGAGGTCGAAGGGCGCGTTGAACGCGACCACCGGACGCCCCGCCGCGAGACGCTCGCAGAGCGCGCCGGCTATCTCGGCCACCGCCTCCTTGGCCGGCCGCCCCTTGCGCCGGGCGACGTCGTCCCCGATCCCGTGGATCGCCTCCGCCTCGGCCGGGATCGGCACCCCGGGGTCGAGCAGCCAGCCGGTGACGTCCGCCCCGCGGGCCCCGACGGTGTCCACGAGTGCGGCCGTGACGATGCGGTCCACGGCCGGGTCGGTGCCCGTGGTCTCCAGGTCGAAGCCGACCAGTGGCTGCTGCCACCAGCTCATGAGGGTGCGTCCTTCCGTCCTGCTGCGCGAAACAGCCCCTATCATCGCCCGCCCCACCGACAACCCGGCCGATGGGGCGGTCGGGTGCACCACGAAGGAGCGATCACGGGCTGTCGACCACGGAGCCGGAAGGCGTTCTCAGCCTGGCCGTCCAGGATCCGCCGGTCGGTCAGCGCGGTCGCACCGTACTGGGTGAGCGCGGTGACGGCGAGGGCGAGCACGGCGGCGGGGGCGCACGGGGGCGCGCGGTGCCGCAGCGTCGGAGCCCGCCCGGCCGGGCCCTCTCACGATACGGGCAGCCTCACGATACGGGCCGGGAGTCCCCCCAGACCCCCTCGAACTCCTCGCGGTAGACCTCCAGCAGACCCGCCTCCGTGCCGCCGGGCTGCTGGCCGGCGCCGCCGCGCAGGACGAGCGCGGGGGACTCCATGCCGCGGGAGCGGCGCAGGTAGGGCTGGATGACGCCGAGGTCGCGGCCGGCGCGGCGGCCGCCCCGGCCGTCCGGGCGCGGTCCCTCGACGAGGTAGGCGGTGAAGCGCGGGGTCTCGTCGAAGACCCGGATCTCGAAGCCGCCCGGGTCGCGCAGCCGGGCCCGGACCCGGCGCACGTGCATGATGTTCATCTCGATCGAGCGGGACAACTCGCTGCGCCCGAGGCCGAGTTCGCGCTCGCGCCGGCGCACGGCGCTGCTCGCCGGGTTGAGGAACAGCAGGCGTACCCGGCAGCCCTCGCCGACCAGGCGCACCAGGCGCTTGCCAGTGTAGTTCTGGCAGAGCATGCCGAGGCCGATGCCGAGCGCGTCCAGCCGCCGGGCACCGTCCAGGAGGTCCTCGACGGGCAGGTCGCGCTGGAGGCGGACCCGGTCGGCGTGCACCGCGACGACGTCCGCGTACCGCCCGGCGACCAGCGACTCGACGACGTCGGCGGGCACCCCGCCGGTGCCGCCGTCGAGCAGGGCGAGCAGGCGGGCGGCGGCGCGCTCGGTCTGGGCGAGGACGGTCTGGGTGAGGACCCGGTTGCGGGAGACCACGTGCCGGGCCACCTCCAGCTCGTCCAGGGCGAGTTCGATCTCGCGCCGGTCGGCGAGGTAGGGCTCGAAGCAGGGCCAGTGCTGGACCATGAGCTCGCGCAGCTGGGGCAGAGTGAGGAAGACCAGCGGGTCGTCGTCGGCGGGGTCGAGCAGGTAGCCCTTGCGCCGGCTGACCTCGCGGACGGCGCCGGCCCGGTGGGCCCACTCCTCGCCGGCCGGGCCGGCGGCGGCGGTGACCCAGTCCTCGCCGTGGGCGGGGGCGTAGATGGGGTGCAGGACCTCGTCGACGAGGGAGCGCAACCGCTGCTCGACCAGGTTGAGCCAGACGTAGGCGCGCCCGGACAGGCGCACGCGCTGGTAGGCGTCCTCCCACTCGGCGCCGGACCAGGCGAGGGCGGGAACCTCCACCGGGCCGCCCTGGGCGGGCACCAGGGATCGGCCGGTCAGGGTGGGGCGCATGACCACCGTGGGCGCCTCGCTGCGGGTGCCGCCCCGGTCGGGGCCGTCGGGCCCTGCGCCACGGCCGCCGGCGGGGAACACCATGCGCCACCTCATCTGGTTGCTTCCGCGTACTGCCTTCGGTCCTGCCGGGGTCCTGCCCGGGTCCTGCCTGCAACGCCGCTCGGCCTGCTGATGGTTCGCCACGGGCGCCGGGGTGGCCGGACGATCAAGGGTACTGCCCGCCGAGAGCCGTCCGCAGCCGGTTGGCCGAGGGGGCGCGGGCGCACCAGCAGACCCACTCTTCACAGGCCCCGCCCCTGTTCGGAGGAATGACCGACCGGACGCCCGTTCGGGCTAACGCAGGGCACGGGTCCCGGCGACCGGGGGAAGGGTCGGGGAGTATGCGGACTGTGCCGTGCGTCACGGCACGCGAACGCCGCACATGCCCGGCCCCACGGCCGGGAAGACAGCCGCTGATTCTTGGACTGGACGTCAGGTTTCTTTTTTGACAAGGAAGTTGAGGACTCATGCAGGTCTGGCCCGGCAAGCCCTACCCCCTCGGCGCCACCTACGACGGGGCCGGTACCAACTTCGCGGTGTTCTCCGAGAGCGCCGACCGGATCGAGCTCTGCCTGATCGCCGCTGACGGCTCGGAGACCGCCGTCGAGCTGCGCGAGACGGACGCCTTCGTGCGGCACGCCTACCTCCCGGGCGTCCAGCCCGGCCAGCGCTACGGCTTCCGCGTCCACGGGCCGTACAACCCGGGGCTCGGCCAGCGGCACAACAGCGCCAAACTGCTCCTGGACCCGTACGCGAAGGCGATGAGCGGGCACATCGACTGGGACGAGTCCGTCTACGGCTACCACTTCGGCGCCCCCGAACGCCGCAACGACCTCGACTCCGCCCCGCACACGATGCACTCGGTGGTCATCAACCCCTACTTCGACTGGGGCACCGACCACCCGCCGCGCACCGACTACCACCGGACCGTCATCTACGAGGCGCACGTCAAGGGCCTCACCCGGCTCCACCCCGGCATCCCCGAGGAGATCCGCGGCACCTACGCGGGCCTCGCGCACCCGGCGGTGATCGAGCACCTCGCCAAGCTCGGCGTCACCGCGATCGAGCTGATGCCGGTGCACCAGTTCGTCCGCGACCACCGGCTGCGCGACCTCGGCCTCGCCAACTACTGGGGCTACAACACGATCGGCTTCTTCGCCCCGCACTCCTCCTACTCCTCCACCGGCGACCGCGGCCAGCAGGTGCAGGAGTTCAAGTCGATGGTCAAGGCGCTGCACGCGGCCGGGATCGAGGTGATCCTGGACGTCGTCTACAACCACACCGCCGAGGGCAACCACCTCGGCCCGACGCTCTCCCTGCGCGGCCTGGACAACGTCTCGTACTACCGGCTCGCCCAGGACCAGCGGTTCTACGAGGACACCACCGGCACCGGCAACAGCCTGCTGATGCGCAGCCCGCACGTGCTCCAGCTGATCATGGACTCACTGCGCTACTGGGTCACCGAGATGCACGTCGACGGCTTCCGCTTCGACCTCGCCGCCACCCTGGCCCGGCAGTTCCACGAGGTCGACCGGCTCTCCTCCTTCTTCGACCTCGTCCAGCAGGACCCGGTCGTCTCCCAGGCCAAGCTGATCGCCGAGCCCTGGGACCTCGGCGAGGGCGGCTACCAGGTCGGCAACTTCCCGCCGCTGTGGACGGAGTGGAACGGCATGTACCGGGACACCGTCCGCGACCTGTGGCGCGGCGAGACCGCCGCGCTCGCCGAGTTCGGCTCCCGGCTCACCGGCTCCTCCGACCTCTACCAGGACGACGGCCGCCGGCCGATCGCCTCCATCAACTTCGTGACCTGCCACGACGGCTTCACCCTGCGCGACCTCGTCTCCTACAACGAGAAGCACAACGAGGCCAACGGCGAGGACAACCGGGACGGCGAGTCCTTCAACCGCTCCTGGAACTGCGGCGCCGAGGGCCCCAGCACCGACCCGGGCGTCGAGGAGCTCAGAGCCCGCCAGCAGCGCAACTTCATCGCCACCCTGATGCTCTCCCAGGGCGTGCCGATGCTCTCCCACGGCGACGAGCTCGGCCGCACCCAGCACGGCAACAACAACGCCTACTGCCAGGACAACGACCTCACCTGGGTGCACTGGCCGGAGGGCGACGGGCCGCAGGCGCGGCTGCTGGAGTTCACCCAGGGCATGATCTGGCTGCGCCGCGACCACCCGGTGTTCCGCCGGCGGCGGTTCTTCCACGGACGGCCGGTCTCCGGGCGACCCGCGGCCGGACGGGAAACGCCGGACGCGGGCGGCTACGACGGCCTCACCGACATCGCCTGGTTCACCCCGAGCGGGGAGGAGATGACCAAGCGCAACTGGGGCGCCAGCTACGCCAAGTCGCTCACCGTCTTCCTCAACGGCTACGCGATCTCCGAACCCGACCGGCGCGGCGGCCGGATCGTCGACGACTCCTTCCTCCTGATGTTCAACGCGCACTTCGAGCCGCTGGAGTTCACCGTGCCCGCCGGCTACGGGCAGGAGTGGCAGGTCGTGGTGGACACCGCGCTGCCCCGGCTGCCCGCCCCCGGCACGGGCGCCCGGGTCAAGGCCGGGGACGCGCTGTGGCTCACCGACCGGTCGCTGATGGTGCTCCAGCGCCCGGCGTGACGCATGGCAGCAGTCACCTGTTCGGGTCAGCAACGGGTCTTGGCGCGGGCTCCCCCGGGTACTCATGGAGCTATGACCTCCGCCGCCGAGCCCGCGCAGCCCCGCCCGGCCGCCAGTGTCCCCTCTTCCCGGGCGCCGACCGCCACCTACCGCCTCCAGCTCCAGCCCGGCTTCACCCTCCGCGACGCCACCGCCGCCGTCCCCTACCTCGCCGCCCTCGGCGTCTCGCACCTCCACCTGTCCCCGCTGCTGGAGGCCGCCCCCGGCTCCACCCACGGCTACGACACCGTCGACCACGGCCGGATCAGCGAACAGCTCGGCGGCGAGCCCGCGCTGCGCGAACTGGCCGCCGCCGCACACCGGCACGGGCTGCGGCTGCTCGCCGACGTCGTGCCCAACCACATGGCCGTCCCCGTCCCCGAACGGCTCAACCGGCAGCTGTGGGAGGTCCTGCGGGACGGGCCCGACTCGCCGTACGCGCGCTGGTTCGACATCGACTGGACCGCCCAGCCCGGCCCCGCCGACGCCCCCGGACGCGGCCGGGTGCTGCTGCCGCTGCTCGGCGGCCGGCTCGGCGACGAACTCGGCCGGCTGGCCGTCGACGGCGACGTGCTGCGCTACCACGACCACGTCCTGCCGCTGCGCCCCGGCACCGAGCACCTGCCGCTGGCGGAACTGCTCGCCCGGCAGTGGTACCGGCTCGCCTGGTGGCGCCTCGCCCGCACCGAGCTCAACTACCGGCGCTTCTTCACCGTCAACGAGCTGATCGCCGTCCGGGTCGAGGAGCCCGAGGTCTTCGACGCCACGCACGCCGTGCTGCTGCGGCTGCACGCCGACGGCGTCCTGGACGGCTTCCGGATCGACCACCCGGACGGGCTCGCCGACCCGCGCGGCTACCTTCGCCGCCTCGCCGAGGCCACCGGCGGCGCCTACACCGTCGTCGAGAAGATCCTCACCGGGGACGAGCGGCTGCCCGCCGACTGGCCGTGCGCCGGCACCACCGGGTACGACGCGCTGCGCCGCATCGACGGCGTGCTCACCGACCACGCGGGCGCCGGCCGGCTGACCGGGGCGTACGCG
This sequence comes from Kitasatospora sp. NPDC001660, assembly GCF_053596725.1. Classification (NCBI taxonomy): domain Bacteria; kingdom Bacillati; phylum Actinomycetota; class Actinomycetes; order Kitasatosporales; family Streptomycetaceae; genus Kitasatospora; species Kitasatospora sp. NPDC001660. The sequence continues at coordinate 58,791 of NZ_JBSFGU010000004.1, forward strand.
GCGTTCCTGAGCGGTGATCCCGTCCACGACCACTACGCCGACCCCTGCGCCGACCCCCACCCGGCCGTCGCGGCGGCCCTGCGCGGACGGGCCGAGATGACCGGCCCGCACGGCGAGCTCGCCGCCGAGGTCGACCGGCTGGTCCGGCTCGCGGTGCGGGTCGGGGCCGCCGAGCCCGCGCACGCCGACCACGCGCCCTGGCAGCTGCGCGCCTCGCTGGAGCGGCTGCTCACCGGGTACCCGGCGTACCGGCCGTACGTGCGGCCCGGCGAGACCGCGAGCGACGGGCACCTGCGCGCCCTGCTGGACGGCGCCGCGGACCCGACCGACCGACTCGTCGCCGCTCTCGCCCTCGGCGAGCTGGGGGGCGGCGCGGAGAAGGACGAGTTCTGCGCCCGCTTCGCGCAGACCGCCGCCGCCGTCGCCGCCAAGGGCGTCGAGGACACCGCGTTCTACCGGTGGAACGCCCTGCCCGGCCTCAACGAGGTGGGCGGCGAGCCGGCCCGGCCCGGACTGCACCCCACCGGCTTCCACGACTGGTGCCGCTACCTGGAGCGCGCCTGGCCGCACAGCATGACCGTGCTCTCCACCCACGACACCAAGCGCAGCGCCGACGCCCGCGCCCGCCTCGCCGTGCTCGCCGAGCAGCCCGAGGCCTGGGCCGCCGAGGCCGCCGCGTGGTCCACCGCGGCCGGGCCCGGCGGCGACCGGGACGGCGACTGGCTGCTGTGGCACACCCTCGTCGCCGCCTGGCCGATCGACCCGGACCGCCTCGTCGCCGCCCTCCTCAAGGCCGCCCGCGAGGCCGGGCTGCACACCTCGTGGACCACCCCCGACACCCGCTTCGAGCGCGCTCTGGAGGACCGGGCCCGCGCCGTGTACGCCGACCCCGGGCTGCTCCCCCGCATCGAGGGCCAGGTGCACGCGCTCGCACCGTACGCGCGCTCCAACACGCTCTCCGCCGCGCTGCTGCACCTCACCGTGCCCGGCGTGCCCGACCTCTACCAGGGCAGCGAGGAGCCGCTGTACACCCTGGTCGATCCGGACAACCGGGGCGTCGTCGACCTCGGCGCCCTCGCCGTCCGGCTCACCGACGCCGCCACCCCGCGCCCCGGCGACCTCGCGCGCGAGAAGCTGCACCTCACCGCGACCGCCCTGCACCTGCGGCGCTCCCGCCCGCTCGGCCCCTACCGGCCGCTGCCCGCCACCGACCTGTCGTCCGACCACCTGCTCGCCTTCGCCCGCGGCGACGACGTCGTCACCGCCGTCACGCGCCTCCCGTACGGCCTGGAGCGCGCCGGCGGCTGGCGGGACACCTTCCTGGAGCTTCCCGCGGGCGGGCCGTGGACGGACGCGCTGACGCACCGCACGCACCCGGCGGGGGCGGTGCCGGTCGCGGAGCTGCTGGCGACGTACCCCGTGGCACTGCTGACGAGGAGGAGCCGGGCGTGAGGCCGTACGAGGTGTGGGCGCCCTTCGCCGTCGACCGGGTCGAGGTCGAAGTCGACGGCGTGACGTACGAGTTGGCCCGCCGCCCGGACCGGGACGGCTGGTGGGGCGGCGAGGCGCCGGAGGGCGACTACGCGTTCCGCCTGGACGGCGGCCGCCCGCTGCCCGACCCGCGCTCGGCCCGCCAGCCGCACGGCCCGGACGGGCCCAGCCGGACCGTCGACCACGACGCGTTCCGCTGGTCGCAAACCGGCTGGCGCGGCCGGTCGCTGCCCGGGGCGGTGGTGTACGAGCTGCACATCGGCACCTTCACCGCCCGCGGCACCTTCGACGGCGCCGCCGAACGCCTCGACCACCTCGGCGAGCTGGGCGTCGACTTCGTCGAGCTGATGCCCGTCTGCCCGTTCCCCGGCAAGCACGGCTGGGGCTACGACGGCGTCTCCCCGTGGGCCGTCCACGAGCCCTACGGCGGGCCGGAGGGGCTGAAGCGGTTCGTCGACGCGGCGCACCGCGCGGGGATCGGGGTGATCCTCGACGTCGTCCACAACCACCTCGGGCCGTCCGGCAACCACCTTCCCGCGTACGGTCCGTACTTCACCGACCGGCACCACACCCCGTGGGGATCCGCGATCAATCTGGACGGGCCGGGCTCCGACGACGTCCGGACGTACCTCATCGGCAGCGCGCTCTCCTGGCTGCGCGACTACCGGATCGACGGGCTGCGACTCGACGCCGTGCACGCCCTCGCGGACGACCGGGCGGTGCACTTCCTGGAGGAACTGTCCGGCGAGGTCGAGAAGTTGGCGGTGATGTCGAACCGGCCGCTGTTCCTGATCGCCGAGTCCGACCTCAACACCCCGCACACCACCACCCCGCGCGAGGCCGGCGGCCAGGGCCTCACCGCACAGTGGAGCGACGACTTCCACCACGCCCTGCACACCGCCCTGACCGGCGAATCCCAGGGCTACTACGGCGACTTCGCACGGGCGCCGCTCGCCGCCGTCACCAAGGCGCTCACCCGCGGGTACTTCCACGACGGCACGTGGTCGGGCTTCCGCGGGCGCAGCCACGGACGGCCGTTCGCGCCGGCCGGCGCCGGGCACCGGCTGCTCGGCTACCTGCAGACCCACGACCAGATCGGCAACCGGGCACTCGGTGACCGGATCTCCACCACGCTGCCCGCCGGGCGGCTCGCCGCCGGCGCCGCGCTGGTGCTCACCTCGCCGTTCACGCCGATGCTGTTCATGGGCGAGGAGTGGGGCGCCGCCACCCCCTGGCAGTACTTCACCGACCACACCGACCCCAACCTCGCGGAGGCCGTCCGGCGCGGCCGGCGGCGGGAGTTCGCCGAGCACGGCTGGCACGCGGACGCCGTCCCGGACCCGCAGGAGCCGGCCACCGTGCTGCGCTCGGTCCTCGACTGGACCGAGCCGCGGCGCGCCCCGCACGCCGAACTGCTGGACTGGTACCGGCGGCTGGTCCGGCTGCGGCGGGAGCGGCCGGAGCTGTCCGACCCGGACCTCGGCGCGGTGCGGGTGGCCTTCGACGAGGCGGCGCGGTGGCTGGTCGTCCACCGGGGACCGTACCGGGTGGCGGTCAACCTCGGGGCGGGCGAGGCCCCGCTGCCGCTGGGCGGTGAAGGGCGGGAGGTGGTGGCGGCGTTCGGGCCCGCCGCGGTGGACGGCCCGGCGGTGCGGCTGGGGGCGGACGCGGTGGCGATCGTGCGCACGTGACGCGCCGGGTTCACCACAGGAAGGCGGCGATCCGCTCCCGCAGCGAGGCTGCGTCCAGGCCGTAGGCGGCCAGGTGCTCGGGGATCGAGCCGTAGTGCCGGTGCTCCTCGCGCGGCACGCCGAGGCCCAGCACCCGGTGCGGGCGGTCGGCCAGCGCCAGGTTCACCTCGCCGGCGGACGTCCCGGCCAGGTACGGCTCGACCAGCACGACGTCCGGCCGGCCCCCCAGCGCCACCCGCAGCCCGGCCGCGTCGAACGGGCGGACGGTGGCGGCGTACAGCACGGTCACGTCCAGGCCCTCGGTGGCCGCCAGCACCGCGTCCAGCATCGGGCCGACCGCGACGACCACCCCGCCCGAGCCCTGGCGCACGGTCGCGAACCGGCCCGGCTCGACCGCCACCGGCGCCGTGTTCCGGTGCGCCGAGAGCCGGACGTACACGTTGCGGTCGCCGTCCGCGGCGGCGTGGCGCAGCAGCGTCTCGGCCTCGTCCGGGTGACCCGGCACGTGGACCGTCCAGTCCGGCAGGGTGTCCAGCAGCGCGACGTCGCCCGGTGACATGTGGGTGCGGCCGCCGGCGGGCCAGTCGTACGAGCCGGCCGCGCTCACCAGGACCGCGCCGACGCCCTGGTGGACCAGGTCCAACTTGACCTGTTCGAAGGGCCGCTCGACGAGGAAGCTGGCGAAGGTGTGGGCGATCGGGCGCATCCCGGTCAGCGCCAGGCCGCCGGTCGCGCCGATCAGGAGCTGCTCGCGGATGCCGACGTTGATCACGCGGTCCGGGTGGCGCTCGGCCGCCGCGGCGAAGGAGGCCGCGCTGATGTCGGCGAGGACCAGGGCGACGCGCGGGTCCTGGTCGAGGAGGTCGGACGTGACGTCGAAGAAGCGCTCGCGCATGGTTTCCATCGGTGAAGTCCCCTTGTTCTCTGATCGTCGAGGTCAGGCGTATTTGGGCTCGACCCGGGCCACCACGACCCGCGGGCGGCCCGGGTGCCCGGCGGTGAAGGCGGCGTGCAGCGCCTCGTGGTCGCGGCCGTCGACGGTCTGCGCCGACCAGCCCTCGGCCGCGAACCGGGCCGCGATGCCGCCCTGCCAGCCGTGCGTGGCCGAGGAGTTGTCGATCACCACGACGTGCAGCCGGTCCAGCCCGTACGCGCCGGCGAAGGCCATCGCCTCGTGGTTGGAGCCCTCGTCGAACTCCGCGTCCCCGAGCAGCACCCACACCGCCGGTTCGAGCAGCCCCTGGGCGCGCAGCCCGAGCGCCGTGCCGACGGCCAGCGGCAGGCCGTGGCCGAGCGAGCCGGAGGCGATCTCGACGCCCGGGACCAGCGTGCGGTCCGGGTGGTGGCCGAGCGGCGAGTCGTACGCGCCGAAGCTCGGCAGCACCTCGGGGTCGATGAAGCCCTTGGCGGCGAGCACGGCGTAGTACGCCATCGGGCCGTGGCCCTTGGAGAGCAGGAAGCGGTCGCGGTCCTGGTCCTCGGCGCTCTCCGGGGTCACCCGCAGCACCCGGTCGTAGAGCACCCAGAGCGCGTCCAGGGTGGAGGTGGCGGCGGGGCCGTGCTTCTCGTCGCCGGTCATCAGGGCCATGAGGGCCGGGAGGTCCTCGAAGCGGGCGGTGGCAGGGGTCGGGTGCGTCGTCCGAGCCGTCTGAGTCGTCTGCGCGGTCATGACGACGATGGTGCAACTTAAAGCCAGCTTGAAGTCAAGCGTTCGCCGCCCGCACCCGGACGCGGCCGCCGCACCCGGCACCCCGCCTGCCGATGGCGTGCACCCTGCTCCACGTCCACAGCGATCTGCCGTGGTACTTGCGGGAGTTGGAACCCGCGAGCCGCACGTTAGACGACCTCGCCGAGGAGTGGTTCGACACCGGCCGAACCCGCACCCCGAGGCACACGTGAAGCCCGCTTGAACTCCCGCGGCTAGAGTGGGCCGCATGACCGCAGCGCCCGGCCACGGCCCCACCCGCCACGACCTCCTCACCATCGGTCAACTCGCCGAACGCAGCGGCCTCGCCACCTCCGCCCTGCGCTACTACGAGAGCCTCGGCCTCATCCACGCCACCCGCACCGCCGGCGGCCAGCGCCGCTACACCCGCGCCACGCTGCGCCACGTCGCCTTCGTCCGCGCCGCGCAGCGCGTCGGCCTCTCCCTCGACGAGGCCCGCGTCGCCCTCGACCGCCTCCCCGAGCACCGCGTCCCCACCGGCGCCGAGTGGGACGCCGTCGCCACCTCCTGGCGGAGCCGGATCGACGAGCAGATCGCCGAACTGCAGCGCCTCAAGGCCAAACTCACCGGCTGCATCGGCTGCGGGTGCCTCTCGCTCTCCCGCTGCGCCCTCTACAACGTCGGTGACCGCGCCGCCGCCACCGGCACCGGCGCCCGCTACCTCCTCACCCGCGACCCCGCCACCGGCCCGGAGCCCGGTTCCGGCGAGGCGCCCGCCGAGGAACGGAGATCCGTCCGCAGCAGGCTGTAGCGCACGACGTCGCGCCAGGCGCCGTCCCGGAAGGTCATGGCCCGCTGGACGCCCTCCCGCGTGAAGCCGCACTTCTCCAGGGCGCGCTGCTCGGCACGGTTGGTCTCCTCGGTGTCCGCCTCCAGCCGCATCACCGGGGTGTGCGCGAACAGGTACTCCACGAACTGCCGTTGGGCCTCCGTGCCGATGCCCCGCCCCCGCGCCTCCGGGCGCAGTTGCGCGCCGATGTTCCAGTACGGGGCCGTCGGCAGCAGCCCCTTCCGCTCGGCGGCGACGAAGCCGCGGAACTCGCCTCCGGTGACGACCGCGAGCATCCACTGCGCGTCCCCCAGCAGCCCGTGCTCGGCCCACCGGCGGCGCAGCCGGCCCGGATCCCGCCACCCGTACCACTGGAACTCGCCGAGCGCCGCGGGATCGCTCGTCAGCGCTTCGAGGATCGGGAGGTCGCCCTCGGCGATCGGGCGCAAGGTCAACGGCTCTTCGCTCATGCAGCCTCAACGCACGAATTCCCCTGACTGTTCCTCACATCTGCCGGCGGCCCGCCAGGATGGTCGCGGATGCACGGAAGCGGACTGCAAAGGGGAACGGCCATGGCGGGGACGACGGTCAGCACGGTGGTGGAGGCTCCGGCCGGCAAGGTGTGGGAGCTGATCGGGGACTTCCACGCGCTCGGCGCGTGGCACCCGGACCTGCCGCCGAGCCGGCGCGGCAACGACCTGGGCGGGACGGCCGTCGGGGCGGTCCGGATCTTCGACCTCGACGGTACGGAACTCGGCGAAACGCTGCTCGCCTACGACGAGGACGCCCGCAGCTACACCTACACCTTCGCCGACGGCACCTTCGACCTGAGCGCCTACCGGGCCACCCTGCGGGTCACTGCGGTCACCGGGCCCGACGCCGCCCACGTCGAGTGGAGCGCGACGTACGACGTCGAGCGCGAGCACCGGGAGGCGTCGACCGCCCTGGTGCACGGCGTGTTCACAGCCGGGCTGCGCGCCCTGCGCGAACGCTTCGCCGACTGACGACGACCGCCGCGAAAGGCGTTGTCCGGGGCCGCTTCCGGGCGCCTCCCCGGCGCGCTTTTCGCCGATCTCACGCCGGTCGAGATCCGTCCGGGGGCCGCGCAGCCCCCGGAGTCGCCGCTGTTCGGCAGGCCGTTCCTCCTCGCCGCGCCGTTCCGACGCCCCTGGAGGATCTCCCAGCCTCCTCCCAGCGGTCGGTCAGGCGGCTGCCAGCCTTTAAGCGCCCTCTCATGTCGCCGCCCTAACCTCCGCCGCATGAACGTCTCGCTGCTCGGCGGCTGGTTCCCGTGGACCGTTCAGGCCGTCGCCGTCGTCCTGTTCGTGACTGCTGTCGGCTGGCGGGACCGGACCTGGCGCGTCAAGTGGGGCCCGATCGCCCTCGGGGTGGCGGCGGGCCTGACCACGCTCGTGGCGGTCGGGGTGCTGGCCCTGTCCGGCATCACCGACCCGATCCCGTTCGGTGTCTGGCTGTGGAGCGGCGTGGCGATCGCGGCGTTCAGCGTGCTCGGGTTCGGCTGGCGCGGCGCCCGCTGGTGGCGCAGGGCGCTGGCGCCGCTCGCCGCCGTCCTCGCGCTGTTCGCGGCGGCCAACAGCGTCAACATCGCCACCGGCTACTACCCGACCATCGGCGACGCGGTCGGCGAGCTGAGCGGAAACCCGCTGCCGGACCAGATCACGCTCGCCCAGCTCGGCTCGATCCACGGCAAGACCAGGACCGGCCGCATCGTCCAGGTCGACATCCCGGACACCGCGAGCGGCTTCGCGCACCGCCAGGAGCTGGTCTACCTGCCGCCCGCGTGGTTCCGCAGCCAGAACCGGCCGAAGCTGCCGGCGCTGGAGATGATCGGCGGCGAGTTCTCGGCGCCGGACAACTGGATCCGCTCCGGCGACGCGGTGAAGACGGCGGACGCGTTCGCCGCCAAGCACAACGGCTTCGCGCCGATCCTCGTCTTCGTGGACGCGACCGGCGGCTTCCGGGTGGACACCGAGTGCGTGGACGGTCCGCACGGCAACTCCGAGAGCCACCTGGTCAAGGACGTCCCGCCGTTCGTCCAGAAGACCTTCAACGCCGCCACCGACCCGCACAAGTGGGGCGTCGCCGGCTGGTCGATGGGCGGCACCTGCGCGGTCGACCTCACCGTCGAACACCCGGGCGTCTTCACCCACTTCGGGGACTTCTCGGGCGACAAGGGCCCGTACATCGGCGACAAGGACCACACCGTCCAGGAGCTCTACGGCGGGGACGCCGCCGCCTGGTCCGCGCACGACCCGCTGACCGTCCTCGCCCACCACCCCAAGTACCAGGGCGTGTCGGGCTACTTCGGCCAGGGCGACGAGGAGCACGGCCAGATCGAGTCGGCCAAGCTGCTGAACGACGCCGCGAAGAAGGACGGCATCCGCACCACGACGGCCGTCGGCTCCGGCAAGCACACCTGGCAGACCGGCGCCGCGACCTTCGTCCAGGCCCTGCCCTGGCTCGCCGCCCAGCTCGGTGTCCCCGGCACCCGCGCGTAGCGGCGCCCGCCAGGTCGGCTGATCCCCACACGAACTTCGCCGGGGAAACCCTTGACATCCCCCGCGCCGTCCGCTCGCCCCTCAACGCGCCGTCACCAGGCGCCGGAAGGCACGGCCGGGCGGGACGGACGCCCGGGCGGCAGCCCTCACCGCCGACCCGCCATCGCTTCTTCCGTCGGCGCACACACGTTCGCCACCGGGCCGCTGCAACTGCCGGGCGGCCCGGACTACCGGCCGGTATGTCGCTTTGCAAGTGGCGGGCGGATAGCACTAAATTTCGACCGCCGTCGGCGCCGCCCCCGAGCTGAGCTCCTCTCAGTCCTCGGTCGGGCACGATGCCGTCCGGCAGGACGTACGGGGGAAGGACCAGCCATGTCACGTGCCCACCAGGGGCCGACCGGGCGATATCGGGGGAGGAACACCGGCGCCGCGTTCACGGCGACCGGGACCGCCGGGCGCCCGACCCCGATCCAGCACACCGGACACGTGAGGAACCGTCAGTTGCGCACCATCCGACTGGCCGGCGCCACCGGCGCGGCCCTGCTCTGCCTCGGCGCCCTCAGCGCCTGCGGTCCCGACAACGGCGGCCAGGACGCGTCCAAGACCGCCGCCCCGACCGCCGCCCCGGCCACCGGGGCCACCGCCGCCCCCACCGCCGCCCCGACCGGCGCGACGCCCACCAACGGCGCCAAGGGCACGTCGACCGGCAACCTGATCCCGGCCAAGGCCTGGATGGACACCAAGAGCATCCCGCTGGACGACACCCTCCACTGGGCCCCGCTCGCCGCCAACGCCAACCCGGCCCCGCGTCCGGTCGTGTTCAAGGGCATGGAGCTGTGCCACGCCCAGATCGCCAAGGACGACACGTCGATGTTCACCGGCTCGGCGGCGTCCAAGGCCGCGGTCGGCTTCGGCGGCGACCACTGGACGGCTCAGCAGACCCTGCTCTTCGAGGGCGACCCGACCCGCAGCAGCGGCACGAAGCAGCTCACCAACCTGGCCGAGGAACACCTCACCGCCGCGATCAAGGACTGCGCCAAGACCGCGCCGAGCGCCACCGTGAAGGTGACCAGCCCGGGCGGCGGCGACGCCCCGTACTTCGCCGCCACCCTGACGCTCCCGCAGCCCGACGGCACGGCCGTCACGCTGCACGAGTACGTCCTGGCGGCCGGCGGCACGGTCAGCGAGCTGTCGGTCTGGGCCACCGCGAAGGACGGCGGCCAGCCCAAGGAGGTCTGGACGGCCCCCGACGACAAGTTCGTCGCCACCGGCATGACGGCCCCGATCTGCGAGGCCCTCCCGGGCTGCTGACCAGCCCCGCGAAACGGCCCCGGGCGCGATACCGGGGCACGACGGGTCGACCCGTCCGGCACAGGGGACCGGACGGGTCGGCCCGTCACCACTTTTCAGGCCTTCCGGCCGGCCGTCAGAGGCCGAGGCGGCTCAGCGCGGTGGTCCAGTCGGAGGCGATCGCTCTGCGCGCGGCGTCGAGCGTGACCTGCCCGCCGCACACCGCCTTCTTCAGCCGGTTCTCGACGGAGTCCTTGCTCTGCGCGGGCTCGTTGCCGTAGCGCGGTTCGGGCCACAGGTTGCGCGGGTCACGCGGGGCGCCGCCGAGCTCCAGGGGAACGAAGTGGTCCTCCTCGTAGTCGGCCGGATTGGTGTCCGCGTAGCCGTACTGCGCGATCTGCTGCGCCTTCAAGGCGTTGGTGTAGCTCGCCGGCGGACGCACGGTGGCCGTCCAGCCGGACACGCAGATCGTCTTCTGGATGGTCGCCTGGGTGACGGCGGGGTTGTACGCACCCGGCGTGCACGCCGGGTCGGGCAGCGGCAGGTGCGCGCGCGAGCAACCGCCCGCGCGGGCACCGGACTTGGGCGCGGACGGGTGCGCGGCGGCCTGCGCGGTCCCCGTCCCGGCGGCGAGCCCGGCGGTGGCGAGGGCGGTGGCCGCGGCGACCACGGTCAGGCGCTGACGAAGCATCATGGAGGCGTTCTCCTGGGCCGGCCCGGCCTCACGCCGGGCGATTGTGCCCATGACAGCAGCACCACCACGACCACCGTCAGCCCCAGGACGTGAACTACTGATGACCGCGCCTCCACATCCGGGCGAGGCGCACGCGACGAGGCGCGGGCGGAGTCCTACCGCGCCAACTCCCGTGCCAGCAGCGCCGCCGGGCCCTCGGGCAGGCTGCCGTGCACGAGTTCGGTGCGGTGCACCAGGCGCGGTGCCGTGATCGGGACCGCGACGACTCCGGGCACGGCGTCCAGCGCGGACGGCGGCAGCAGGGTGAGGCCGTGGCCGGTGGCCACGAGGGCGAGCAGGGCGTGGACGTCCGTGCCCCGGTAGCGGGTGGCGGGGCGGAAGCCGTCGGCGCCGGTGGCCGCGCGCAGGCGGGCGGGCGGCGGGGTGAGGTCGGGGGCGTCGAGCCAGCGGGCGGCGGACAGGTCGGCGAGTGCGACCCCGGGCCGGCCGGCGAGCGGATGCCCGGCCGGGAGGGCCACGACGACCGGCTGCTCGGCGACGGCGACGGTGGTGAGCGGACCCACGTCGGGCAGCGGCAGCGGATCGCTGGGCGCGGCGAGCCCGTCGATCAGGGCGAGGTCGACGTCACCGGTGGCCACCAGCGCGGGCAGCGCGTCCTGGGCGAGCACCCGCACGTCCACCTCCGCACGCGGGTAGACCCGGCGCACCTCGCCGAGCGCACGCCCGATGTCGGCACCGAGCGCCAGTGGGGTGGCGCCGAGCACCAGCCGGGCGCTCGTGGCGCCGACCAGGCGGGCGACGTCGGCACGCGCCGCCTCCAGCCGCAGGAGCAGCGGACCGGCGTGCTCCAGGAGCCGCACGCCCGCCTCCGTCGGGCCGACCGGGCGCCGGACGAGCAGCGGCGCCCCGAGGTCGGCCTCCAGCGAGGCGATCTGCTGCGAGACCGCGGACTGCGTGTAGCCGAGCTCCCGCGCCGCCTCGGAGAACGAGCCGAGGCGGACGACGGTGACGAAGGTGCGCAACTGCTGCGGATCCACTGGCCCATCAACCATTCTGATCGAGAGGTAAGAAATCATCGTTGGCGCTGATCTCGGGTGCCGGGCCAGGATAGCCGCATGACCTACCTGACCCCGCGGCTCGCCCTGGTCGGCGACCGCTCCCCCGCCGTCCGCTCGCACGCCCGCATCCCCGGCCTGCTCGACGCCCTCGCCGCCCGCGACCAGCTCGTCCTGGACGCCTACTGGATCCCCACCGAGGACGCCGGGGCACCCGGCGCCCTCGGCGGCTTCGACGCGATCTGGCTGCTCCCCGGCAGCCCGTACCGCAGCGAGGACGGCGCCCTGGCCGCCGTCCGGACCGCCCGCGAGCTCGGCATCCCGTTCCTCGGCACGTGCGCCGGGTTCCAGCACGCGGTGCTGGAGTTCGCCCGCGACGTGTGCGGCATCGGCGACGCCGTCCACGCCGAGCAGGCGCCGGACCGGGACGCGCAGGTCATCGCGCCGCTCGCCTGCTCGCTGGTCGGCCACGAGGGCGCGGTCACCGTCACCCCCGGCACGCTCGCCGAGCGCGTCCTCGGCACTACCCGCACGACGGAGCGCTACCACTGCAACTACGGGCTGAACGCCGCCTACCTGGACCGGCTGCGCGAGCACGGGCTGCGGTTCAGCGGCGCGGACGAGACGGGAGAGATGCGCATCCTGGAGCTGCCGGACCACCCCTTCTTCCTCGCCTCGCTGTTCCAGCCGGAGCTGTCCGGCGACGGCACCCGCCCGCACGCCATGATCCGCGCCCTGGCCACCGCGGCGGTCGAGCGGGCCGGAGCCGCCGTCTGACGCGGGACCGTCACATCGGCAGCGACCACAGCCGCACCGCGCCCTCCGGCCAGTCGGCGCCCTCCCGCAGCGGCGCCCACATCGTGTGCAACGGCATCACCGCGAGCCGCCCCCCGGGCTGCTCGACCGTCACCTCGCCGGGCACCTCCCGGAAGCCGAGCCGCTCGTAGAGGCCGACGAGCGGCGGGCGGCAGAACAGCAGGGCGTACGCGGGGCCGAGCGTGCGCGCGTGGTCGAGGGCGGCACCGACCACGGCGCGCGCGAGGCCGCCGCCGCGCCGGTCGGCGGCGACGGCGACGCCACCGACTCCGACCGCCTCGACGTCGACGTCCCCCACGGTGAGCGGCAGCGGCAGCAGGCCGGTGTGCGCGACGAGCCGGCCGTCGGCGGCCCGGACGCCGAAGTGGACGTCCTTGGGCCGGAAGGCCAGCCCGGTGCGGGCGACGCCGAAGGGGTCGTCGCCGGGCCCGAGGATCTCGTCCTGGTCGGCGCGGGTGTACTCCGACAACCGCACGGCTTCGACAGGCATGGCAAGGCTCCCGGCGGAGAGGTGATCGTCCATCCCGCCATGCTCCCTTCCCGGGCGGACGGGATCCAGGGCCCGCCGGAATCCGGTGTGGAGGCATGCCCCCATGCGCGAGCCCACCGAACAGCAGCCCGGACACCGCCCGGTCTCCGGGCCGCCCACCGCTCCACCATGCTGCTGAGCCTGCCGGTCCGGCTGCCCGCCCCGGTCGTCGCGCTCGCCCCGACCGTCCTCGCCCTGCTGAGGGCGGTTTCGCCGTCCGGGCCCGGTTGCCGCCGCACGCGCCCACGGAGGCGGCCGGCGCCGCCTGATCACGCCGGGGCCGCTCCGGCGAGGCCTTCAGCCCGGGGCCGCTTTCAGGCCGACGCCGCCCGGGGCCGCAGCCGCGCCCACACGTCGGCGACGCGCGGCGCCAGCTCCTCCAGCGGGCCGCTGTTGTCGATCACGATGTCCGCGATCGCCAGTCGCTCCTCCCGGGTGGCCTGCGCGGCCATCCGGGCCCGGGCCTCCTCCTCCGTCATGCCGCGCAGCTCCACGAGCCGCGCGACCCGTACGTCGTCCGCCGCGTCGACCACCACGACCAGGTCGTAGAGCGGGCCGAGCCCGTTCTCGACGAGCAGCGGCACGTCGTGCACGACGACGGCGTCCGGCGCGGCGGCGGCCTCCAGTTCGGCGGAGCGGGCCCGCACCAGCGGGTGGACGATCGCGTTCAGCGCCCGCAGCCGGTCCGGGTCGCCGAAGACGACCGCGCCGAGCGCCGGGCGGTCCAACGAGCCGTCCGCGCGCAGCACTTCGGGCCCGAACTCGGCCACGACCGCCTCCAGCCCCGGTGTCCCCGGCGCGACCACCTCGCGGGCGATCACGTCGGAGTCCACGATCACCGCGCCGTGGGCGGCGAGCAGCCGGGACACCTCGCTCTTGCCCGCGCCGATGCCACCCGTCAGTCCGATCTTCAGCATGGCGCCAGGCTACCGGCGCCACCCGCGGCCCGGTCAGCCGAGGTCCAGGCTCTCCCCGTCCCCCAGCACGGCCAGCTCGGCCCCGGTGCCCGGGCCGTCCGGCCCGAGCAGCCGGGTGGCCACCATGTGCCCGATCGGGCTGAGCGTCGCCTCGTGCACCGGCACCGCCAGGCGCGGGCCCGCTTCCCGGACGTAGTCGACCACCTCGGAGGCCTTGCTCCACGGCGCCGCGAGCGGCAGCAGCAGGGTGTCCACGGCGTGCGGCGGCACGGTGAAGGCGTCGCCGGGGTGGAAGAGCCTGCCGCCGAAGAGGAAGCCGATGTTCTTCACCCGGGGCACGTCCGGGTGGATCACCGCGTGCCACTCCCCGTGCACCGACACCCCCATCCCGCCGAGTTCGAAGGCGTCACCCTCGCCGACCACGGTGACGCGCTGCGCGATCCCGTCCAGCTGGGCGGCCACGGCGCCGTTGGTCCACACCCGCAGGGCCGGGTCGGCCTCCAGGGCGGCGCGCAGCCGGGACTCCTCGAAGTGGTCCATGTGCTCGTGGGTGATCAGGACGGCGTCGGCCCCGGCCAGGGCCGCGGGGTCGGTGAACGCCCCGGGGTCGATGACCACGGTGGTGGTGTCGTGCTCGATGCGCACGCAGGCGTGTCCGAACTTCGTGATTCGCATGCACAAAACTCTACAGCAAGACTGCACAGTTTCGCTGTAGAGATTCCGGATAGACTTCTCCCATGACCAGCGAAGCCCCGCCCCCGCACCCGGACACCCTGGAACTCGCCGCCGACCTGCGTGCCGCCATCGGCGGCCTGGCCCGGGCCCTGCGCTCCAACGACGAGCTGCCGCAGAACCAGGCCGCCGTCCTCGGCGTGCTGGTCCGCGACGAGCGCGTCTGCACCATCGCCGAACTCGCCGAGCTCCAGCGCGTCCGCCACCAGTCGATGGCCCGCACCGTCGCCCTCATGACCGAGGCAGGACTGGTGACCCAGCAACCCCACCCCACCGACGGCCGCAAGCAGCTGATCACCGCCACCGAGGCCGGCCGCACGGCCCTCCTCGAACAGCGCGCCCGCCGCGAGGCCCGGATCGCCACCGCCATCGAGGCCCGTCTCACCCCCGAGGAGCGGTCCCAGCTGCGCGCCGCCGCCGCCCTCCTAGACCGCCTGCGCTGAACCCACCGGCTCCGGCCGCGGCGCCGGGATCACCGCCGGCTCGATCGGCGGCAGCTCGACGTGCTCGCTCAGCCCGAAGCGGCGGTGCAGCCGCCGCAGCGGCGCCGGCGCCCACCAGTTGAACTCGCCGAACAGGCTCATCGCGGCCGGCACCAGCAGGCAGCGCACCAGCGTGGCGTCCACCGCGACGGCGACGGCCAGCGCGATGCCCATCTGCTTGACCATGAGCATGTCCCCGAGCGCGAACCCGGCGAAGACGATCACCATCAGCAGCGCCGCCGAGGTGATGATCCGCCCGCTGCGCTGCACGCCCAGCTCCACCGCCCGCGTACAGCTGTGACCGCGCGAGTGCAGTTCCTTGATCCGGGCGAGCAGGAACACCTCGTAGTCCATCGAGAGCCCGAACGCGAACGCGAAGACCAGCACCGGGATGAAGGTCTCCAGCCCGCCGGTCGAGCTGTTCCCGAGCAGCCCGCTGAACCACCCGTCCTGGAACACCAGCGTGAGCGCGCCGAGCGAGGCGCCCAGCGACAGCAGGTTCATCAGCAGGGCCTTGACCGGCATCACCACCGAGCCGGTCATCAGGAAGAGCAGCACCAGCGTCCCGGCCGCGACCAGCCCGAGCGCCCAGGGCCCCCGCGCGGTCAGCTCGTCCGTGAAGTCGACCACCGAGGCCGCGCCGCCGGTCACGTAGGTCTTCAGCCCGCCGCGGTCGGCCCGCAGCTCCTCGACGACCCGCTTGGCCGCCCCGCCCTGCGGGTCCCCGTGGACGAGCACGTCGATCGTCGAGACGGAGGCGCTCACCGGCGTCACCGCCCGCACCCCGCTCACCCCGGGCAGCTTGGCGACGACCTCGTCCGCGTACGCCTGCGCCACCGGCGCCCCGCCCTCGACGACCACCGTGATCGGCGCCTGGGCCACCTGCGGGAAACGCTGGTCGATCGCGTCCGCGACCTGCCGCCCGGCCGAGGAGGCGGGCAGCACGGCCGCACCGGAGTTGCGCATCTGCGCGTGCAGGAACGGCGCCCCGGCCGCCATCAGCAGCGCGGTGCAGGCGAGCACGACGGGCACCGCCCGCTTGCGGACCCGGCGGACGGTCCGGCTGAAGAAGCCCTCGTCGGGCACGGGCGCGGTGGGCGCCTTGATCCGCGAGCCGGCGAAGCCGAGCAGCGCGGGGATCAGCGTGAGGGCCGCGGCCACGGCGATGACGACGACGCTCACCCCGGCCGCGGCCACGGCGCCGAGCACCGGGCTGGTGAAGACGAAGAGGCCGGCGAGGGCGACGGCGACGGTCAGCCCGGAGAACGCGACGGTGCGCCCGGCGGTCGCGGCGGTGCGCTCGACGGCGGCGGCGACGTCGGCGCCGTGCCCGCGCTCCTCGCGGAAACGGTTCACCATGAGCAGCGCGTAGTCGATCGACAGCCCGAGCCCCAGCACGGTGGCGATCGGCAGCACGCTGGTGTCGATGTCCATGATCCGGCTGAAGCCGAACATGGCCAGCAGCGCCCCGCCCACCGAGGCGATCGCGCCGATCACCGGCAGGCTCGCCGCGGCGAGGCCGCCGAAGACGAGCACCATGACGACCAGGGTGAGCGGCAGGGTGACGATCTCGCCGAAGCGGGTGTCCTGCTCGGTCTGCTTCTTGACCTCCTGCTGGAGCACGAGGTCCCCGCCGACGGCGACGTGCGCGCCGCCGGTGCCGTTCAGCGCGGCGAGCCGCTGGGTGACGGCGTCGGCCTGGGCGTCCGTGCTCGCGTCGGCCATGCGTACGGTGACCAGGCTCGCGCGCCCGTCGGCGGAGCGCAGCGCGGCGGCGGCCGGTCCGGGACCGTACGCGTCCTGCGCGGACGCGACGCCGGGCAGTGCGGCGATCTCCCGGGTGGCCTTGGTGACGGCCGCCCGTACCGCCCCGTCGTTCACCGGCCTGCCGTCGACGACGGCGGTGACGACGCCCCGGGCCGGATCGGCCGCGGCGGCGACGGCGCTGCCCCGGTCGGCCTCGGAGCCGGCCGAGGACGCCCCGGCCACCGACCCCTCGAAGACGCGGCCGCCGATCAGCACCCCGACGACGAGGACGACGGCCCAGAAGCCGAGTACCCAGCGCCGGTGCCGGAAGCAGAACCGTCCGACGGCGGCGAGCCGCCCGCGGACCCGGGGGTCGGCGGCAGCGGTGGAGGGGTTGCGCATGAGCAAGAGAAGCCTTTCGGGCAGTTCTCCTCAATGTAGGTGCAACCCGGACTTCGACCTATAGACGGGCAATGAGCCTCATCTCACAATCTCCTTCACATAAAGCACACACAAGATCGCGCACACGAAAACGCACAGCAAAAAGCGGGACCCCCGCTCGGTGATCCGAGCGGGGGTCCCGCCTAGTAGCTAGCCCTCAGGCCGCGATCAGCTCTGGCCGCCGGCCAGCTTCTCGCGCAGGGCGGCCAGGGCCTCGTCCGAGGCGAGAGCGCCGGAGCCCTCGTCGCTGCTGGACGAGTAGGAGCCACCGGCGGCAGCGGCGACGGCGTCGCCACCCTCGGCAGCGGCCTCGGCGTCGGCCTCACGGCTCTTGATGACCTGGGCCTGGTGCTGCTCGAAGCGGGCCTGCGCCTCGGCGTACTGGCGCTCCCACTCCTCGCGCTGCTTCTCGAAGCCGGGCAGCCAGTCGTTCGCCTCGGGGTCGAAGCCCTCCGGGTAGATGTAGTTGCCCTGGTCGTCGTAGGAGGCGGCCATGCCGTACAGGGTCGGGTCGAACTCGACCTCGGCCGGGTTGGCACCCAGGGCCTCGTTGGCCTGCTTCAGCGAGAGGCTGATGCGGCGACGCTCGAGGTCGATGTCGATGACCTTGACGAAGATCTCGTCGCCGACCTGGACGACCTGCTCCGGGATCTCCACGTGGCGCTCGGCCAGCTCGGAGATGTGGACCAGACCCTCGATGCCCTCGTCCACGCGGACGAACGCACCGAACGGAACCAGCTTGGTGACCTTACCCGGGACGACCTGGCCGATCTGGTGCGTACGGGCGAACTGCTGCCACGGGTCCTCCTGGGTCGCCTTCAGCGACAGGGAGACGCGCTCGCGGTCCATGTCCACGTCGAGAACCTCGACGGTGACCTCCTGGCCGACCTCGACGACCTCGGACGGGTGGTCGATGTGCTTCCAGGACAGCTCGGAGACGTGCACCAGGCCGTCGACGCCACCCAGGTCCACGAAGGCACCGAAGTTGACGATCGAGGAGACGACGCCGGAGCGCACCTGGCCCTTCTGCAGGGTGGTGAGGAAGGTCTGGCGGACCTCGCTCTGGGTCTGCTCCAGCCAGGCACGGCGGGACAGGACCACGTTGTTGCGGTTCTTGTCCAGCTCGATGATCTTGGCCTCGAGCTCCTTGCCCACGTAGGGCTGGAGGTCGCGGACGCGACGCATCTCGACGAGCGAGGCCGGGAGGAAGCCGCGGAGGCCGATGTCGAGGATGAGACCACCCTTGACGACCTCGATGACGGTACCGGTGACGATGCCGTCCTCTTCCTTGATCTTCTCGATCGTGCCCCAGGCACGCTCGTACTGAGCGCGCTTCTTGGACAGGATGAGACGACCCTCCTTGTCCTCCTTCTGGAGAACCAGGGCCTCGATGTTGTCGCCGACGGCGACGACCTCGTGCGGGTCAACGTCGTGCTTGATCGAGAGCTCACGGGAGGGGATGACGCCCTCGGTCTTGTAACCGATGTCGAGGAGAACCTCGTCACGGTCGACCTTCACGATGACGCCCTCGACGATGTCGCCATCGTTGAAGTACTTGATGGTCTCGTCGATCGCGGCGAGGAACGCCTCCGCGTCGCCGATGTCGTTGACCGCGACCTGCGGGGTGGTGCTGAGGGAGGAGTCGGTGGGGCTCGTCATTAGGAAAAGGGCTCCGGTACGGACATGAAAGTCGTAGGTAATGCCACGCGGAGGGCCCGTATCGCTCCCACCGAAAGCCGGACAGCCAAGAACACGGCGCACCGGGGTTTTCCCGCACAGCGAGAAAACCGGCGTCCGTCTTGCGACCGTGGGGTCTTCGACAGATGCGAGCGCGACCTGCTCCGTCCGAGGCGCGCAGGCCCGCAGCGCAACTTGTAGCATACGGGGACGGCCAGGCACGGTCAACGCCAAGAGAGGCAAGACGGTGGAGCCCGGTACGGATCAGGCCATATCCTCCGATTGCGCACCTCACGGCGGCGCCCGCAGGGAGCCCTTCCCCGGATGCCACCGCCGGGACCCGGACCCTCTCGGGCCGGTTCGCGGCAGCGGCGCTTCCGCAGTCCACACCCTACGCGATGGGCATTATCACCGTGGCCACCACCCCCCAGTCCGAGCTCCACGATCTTGACGACGACGGCGACGACGCGGTAAGGCGCCAGGCCGGCGAGGGTGAGAGCAGCCGCGCCAGCCGGCACTGGTGGGACCGCAACGCGGACGAGTACCAGGACGAGCACGGCGAGTTCCTCGGCGACGACCGCTTCACCTGGTGCCCGGAGGGCCTGGACGAGGCCGACGCCCGGCTGCTCGGCGAGGTGGCCGGAAAGGACGTCCTGGAGATCGGCGCCGGCGCCGCCCAGTGCTCGCGCTGGCTGGCCGCGCAGGGCGCCCGGCCGGTCGCCCTGGACATCTCCTTCCGCCAGCTCCAGCACTCCCGCCGGATCGACCTCGACCGCGGCGCCGCGCCCGTCCCGGTCGTCCAGGCCGACGCCGCCGTCCTGCCCTTCGCCGACGCCGCCTTCGACCTCGCCTGCTCCGCGTACGGCGCCGTGCCGTTCAGCGCCGACACCGCCCGCCTGATGCGCGAGGTGCACCGGGTGCTGCGACCCGGCGGGCGCTGGGTGTTCTCGGTGACCCACCCGATCCGCTGGGCCTTCCCCGACGAGCCCGGCGTCGAGGGCCTCACCGCGACCGCCTCCTACTTCGACCGCACCCCGTACGTCGAGGAGGACGAGCACGGGCGCGCCAGCTACGTCGAACACCACCGCACGATCGGCGACCGGGTCCGCGAACTCGTCGGCGCCGGCTTCCGGTTGGTCGACCTCGTCGAGCCCGAGTGGCCCGCCGGCCTGGAGCAGGAGTGGGGCGGCTGGTCTCCGCTGCGCGGGCGGCTCATCCCGGGTACGGCGATCTTCGTCACCGAGCGGGGCTGACTTTCCCGTGAACGCCGCGTGGCGCGAACTGCCCGTCCGCACCGCCCTGCCCGACCTGCACCGCGCGCTGGACGAACACGGCACCGCCGTCCTCGCCGCCCCGCCCGGCACCGGCAAGACGACGCTGGTGCCGCTCGCGCTGGCCGGGCTGCTGCCTGTCGAGGGGCCGGTGCGCCGCGTGCTCGTCGCCGAGCCGCGCCGGCTCGCCGTGCGCGCGGCCGCCCGGCGGATGGCCTGGCTGCTCGGCTCGTCCGTGGGCCACGAGGTCGGCTACACCGTGCGCGGCGAGCGTCGCGTCGGGCCGGAGACGGTGGTCGAGGTCGTCACCACCGGCGTGCTGCTGCAACGGCTCCAGCGCGACCAGGAGTTGCCCGGCGTCGACGTCGTCGTCCTGGACGAGTGCCACGAGCGGCACCTGGACGCCGACACCGCGCTCGCCTTCCTCCTGGACGTCCGCGCCGCGCTGCGCCCCGAACTGCGCCTGGTCTGCGCCTCGGCCACCTCCGACACCGGGGCCTGGGCCGAACTCCTCGGCGGCGCACCGGTGGTGGAGGCGCACGGGGTCTCCCACCCGGTCGACGTGGTGTGGGCGCCGCCGCCGCGCGCCGTCCGCCCGGCGCACGGCACCCGGGTCGACCCGGCGCTGCTCGACCACGTCGCGGCGGTGGTGCGGCGGGCGCTCGCCGAACAGGACGGGGACGTGCTCTGCTTCCTGCCCGGCGTCGGCGAGATCGCCCGCGTGGCCGGGCAGTTGAGCGGCTTGCCTGCCGATGTCCTGCAACTGCACGGCCGCGCCCCCCAGGCCGTCCAGGACGCCACGCTCAGCCCGTCCGAGCGGCGGCGGGTGGTCCTGGCCACCGCCGTCGCCGAGTCCTCGCTCACCGTGCCCGGCGTGCGGGTCGTGGTCGACGCCGGTCTCGCCCGCGAACCCCGCACCGACCACGCCCGCGGTCTGGCCGGCCTCGTCACCGTCCGCGCCTCCCTCGCCGCCGCCCGCCAGCGCGCCGGACGGGCAGGGCGCGAAGCCCCGGGCACCGTGTACCGCTGCTGGCACGAGGCCGAGGACGCCCGCGCCGCCCGCTTCCCCACCCCCGAGATCGCCCTCGCCGACCTCACCCCGTTCGCACTGCAGGCCGCCTGCTGGGGCGACCCGGACGCCACAGGACTGGCCCTGCCCGACCGGCCCCCGGCCGGGGCGATGGCCGCCGCGCGACAAACCCTCCAGGCCCTCGGCGCCGTCGACGCCGACGGCCGGGCGACTCCGCGCGGCACCCGGCTCGCCCGCACCGGGCTGCACCCCCGGCTGGGGCGCGCGCTCGTCGACGGCGCCCCCGCCGTCGGCGCCCGCCGGGCCGCCGAGGTGGTCGCACTGCTCTCCGAGGAGCCGCCGCGCGCGCTGGGCGACGACCTCGGCGCGGTCTGGCGCAGCGTGAAGGACTCCCGGGACCCGTACGCAGGGCGCTGGCGCGACGAGGTCCGCCGTCTCCTGCGCGCCACCTCCGACGAACCGGTCACCGCCCTGCCCTACACGACCGCCGCCGGGCTCGTCGTCGCCCTCGCCTTCCCCGAACGGATCGCCCGCGCCCGCATAGACAAGCCAGCCCCCGGCGAGCGCAGCCCGTATCTGATGGCCTCCGGCACCGCCGCCGAGCTCGCCCCCGATACCCGGCTCGGCGCCCTGCCCTGGCTCGCCGTCGCGGTCGCCGACCGCCCGGCCGGCTCGCACTCCGCCCGCATCCTGCACGCCGCCGCCCTCGACGAGGACACCGCCCGCCTCGCCGGCGCGCCGTTGCTCGATGCCCGCGAGGAGGTGCACTGGGACACCCGGCGGGGCGAGGTCGTCTCCCGCCGGGTGGAGTCCCTGGGCGCCATCGAACTGTCCTCATCCACCCTGGAACGCCCCGACCCAGCCCTCGTCCGCGCCGCCGTCCTCGAAGGCCTGACCCGCGAGGGTGTAAGCGCCCTGCTGACCTGGCCCTCCCCCGGCCTACGCGAACGCCTGGCCTTCCTACACGCGGCGATCGGCGCCCCCTGGCCCGACGTCTCCGACGCCGCCCTCCTCGAAGCCGCCGAGGAATGGCTGGAACCCGAACTCTCCCGCGCCCGCCGCCGCACCGACCTCGCGAGGATCGACACCACCGCCGCGTTGCAGCGCCTACTGCCGTGGGCAAGCGGCGAAGCCGGCCGCCTGGACGAACTCGCCCCCGAGCGGATCACCGTCCCCAGCGGCTCGAAGATACGAGTCGACTACACCACCGAACGCCCAGTGCTGGCAGTCAAGTTGCAAGAACTCTTCGGCTGGGCCACTACTCCCACCCTGGCCGGAGGCCGCGTCCCCCTCACCATCCACCTGCTCTCCCCCGCCGGCCGCCCCGCCGCCGTCACAGGGGACCTCGCGTCCTTCTGGCAGAACGGCTACCACGCCGTCCGCGCAGACCTGAGAGGCCGCTACCCCCGCCACCCGTGGCCCGAGGACCCGACCACGGCGGAAGCCACACGCCGTACCAACGACCGGAAGTAGCAAAGGAGTTACCGCTCCAGGAAGTCACCAACCCGGACACCGGAGAGGAAGGACACCCAAGCAGAGGCCGGAAAGACGAGCACCGGCCCCTGCGGGTCCTTGGAGTCACGCACGGGGACGAGGCCGGGGAATCCCGAAGCCCTGGGCGTATTCGACGTCCCCAGGGAGCTCGACGCCCGCGACCTCGCCGTCGTCGACCTCTTCCTCACCGCGATCGACGCCCTCGGCGGCATCCGAGCCGGCCATCAACACGGCCTGGCCCGCTGGTTCACCACCGGCAACCTGGCAGCCGCCTACCTCTCCCTAGCCGCCACAAACCCCCGCCCAGGCACCGGCGACCCCACCCACTACTGGACCACCCTGGTCACCGCCGGCGAACTCCTCACCACCCGGACCCCACCGGACCCCCGCATCAAACCCGCCCTCACCCACTGCCGCACCCGCGCCACCCACGCAACCCGCCCGTGAGCGCAGGAAGTCGGCCCCACCGACTTCCTGCGCAGCACGAGCATCGGGCAGTCGGCGCCCGTTCACCATGCTCAAGCGCGCCGGGGCCGAGCAGATCGTCACCTATACGGCCCTGGACTCGTCCGCCTCCGGCGCCCTGAACGGTGGGCCGGATCTCCGTCAGGGCGCCCTCCGCGCCCTGGGCCAGCAGGAGGCCGGCCGCCTGTACGCCCAGCGTCGGACGGGCGCCTCGACAGCTGTGAGCGCGGCGTCCCACGGGTACGCCTCCGGTAGCCCCTGACCGGGAGTGTTCGGAATGAAGCCGCCTTCGCCAAGCAGGGCTTGCGCGCCGGCTTCGCGCACGGTCGCGACGCCGTGGGGGAACTGCGGGTGCCCGGTGAGCGCCGTGTTCGTGCACGGCATCACCGTCAGCGGGATTCCCGCACCGAAAGAGGGCTCGGCACCCGCACCCGGACTGCACCATAACGGGAAGAGGCCGCCCTGCGCACCGGCCGGGCGGCCCTCTCCCTAGATCTTCATCGGTACCTCAGTGGGACGTGTCACCAGCTGAAGTAGCCGTGGGACATCCATCCGCTGACACCGCTGTCGACGTCGTAGACCAGGTCCCACTGACCGTCACCGGACACGTCGCGGTGCGCCAGGCGCTGGCCGGTGTAGCAGAGTCCCAGGACCGCGCCCGAGGTGCTCGGGTTGGAGCGGATGCGGACACCGTCCGTGGTGCAGTGGCCGTAGACGTCGTCGGCGTAGGCCGGCGTGGCCAGCGTCGCGCCACCGATGGCGGCTGCGACCGCGAGGCCGGTCAGTGCCATGGTGCGCTTCCCCCGTACTGCGAAAGACACAGTTTCTCCTCAATAAGCCATGTGATACCAAGTCAGATAATCTTGGCAGCAAGGAAGATATCATGTTCATGATCTTCAAGGAGGGCCCGGGCTTGCGTCGGACCATGCACTGCGGCAGGAGTCGCGGCTGGTGCAGCCGTCGCCCGCTTCGGCCGAGGCCTCGCTGAACTCAGCCGCACCGCCGGTCCTCTGCGCCCTTGGGCTCGGCGCCCGGCGGTACAGGCCTTCCAGGAACTCCCGCACCCGCTGGATCACCTGGCGCTGCCACACCTGCGGCTGGGGGTCGAGCTACCCCGAGTCGTCATGGACCACGAACCCGTGCTGCATGCCGTCGAGTTCGAGGAGTTCCGTCGGGCTGCCGGACGTCGGCCGGTGGCGGTACGTGGACTCGATCAGGACGAACGTGTCCTCGGCGGTCGAAAACCGCGCCTCAGTGCACGGAGCCCGGCGTGAACGCCGGGGCCGGGGGACGTGGGATCGGGATACCGGTTTGGGTGGGACTGCACGTGATGACCCGGCCGGCCGGGTCGTGGGCGCAGGTTCGGTACGGATCGGGTTGCTGCGGTTGCGCGCAGTCGGTGCAGGGCACCGGGGGGATGGTGTGGGGGTCCTGCGCGGCCGGGGGCTTCGGGTCCTGGGTTCGCGGCTTCGGGGCCGGGGTGTCGGCGGTCCTGGGGTGCGCCGGGGCGCTCGTCGGCTTCTTGGCGGGGGCCGGGGCGCTGCTCGTGGGTTCCGGCTCGTCCGGCTCGGCGGAGGCCGTCGGCGTGGCCGTCTCCGTCGCGGACGGCTGCGGCGACGGCGGCGCCTCGGTCGGACTCGGCGTCGGTGTCGGTGTCGGCGTCACGGTGGCCGTCGTGGTCGGGCTCGCGGTCGCGGTGGCCACGGCCGTCGGCGTCACGCCGTCCGCACCGGACAGCGCCCACACCGACCCGCCGACGAGCAGCAGTGCCGCCGCAGCGGCGGACGGGATCACCAACCGGGGTCTCCGGACCCACGTCCCCGACTCAGTCACTGCCGCTCCCCCACTCCTCGCACGACGAACGCGCAGAGCGTAGCGGTGGGCCCGGACACTCACATGCCCGGGCCCACCGATAGAGCGTCAGTGCGCCGCCGCCTCCCAGTTGGCGCCGATGCCGACGGAGACGTCGAGCGGGGCGCGCAGCGGGTAGGCGCCGGCCATCTGGTCGCGGACGATCGCCTCGACCCGCTCGCGCTCGCCCGGGGCGAGCTCCAGCACGATTTCGTCGTGGACCTGGAGCAGCATCCGGGAGGTGAGGCCGGCCTCGCGCAGCGCGTCGTCGACGCGCAGCATGGCGATCTTGACGATGTCGGCGGCCGAGCCCTGGATGGGGGCGTTGAGGGCCATCCGCTCGGCCATCTCGCGGCGCTGGCGGTTGTCGCTGTTGAGGTCGGGCAGGTAGCGGCGGCGGCCGAGCAGGGTCTCGGTGTAGCCGGTGGCCCGGGCCTCGTCGACGACCCGGCGCAGGTAGTCGCGCACGCCGCCGAAGCGCTCGAAGTAGGTGTCCATCAGGCCCTGCGCCTCGGTCGGCTTGATGCCGAGCTGCTGCGAGAGCCCGTACGCCGAGAGCCCGTACGCGAGGCCGTAGGACATCGCCTTGATCTTGCGGCGCATCTCGGCGTCCACCGCGGCGCCCGGGACCTCGAAGACCTGGGAGGCGACGGTGGTGTGCAGGTCCTCGCCGGAGGCGAAGGCCTCGATCAGGGCCTCGTCCTCCGAAAGGTGCGCCATGATGCGCAGTTCGATCTGGGAGTAGTCGGCGGTGAGCAGCGACTCGTAGCCCTCGCCGACGATGAAGGCGCGGCGGATCGCGCGGCCCTCTTCCGTCCGGACGGGGATGTTCTGCAGGTTCGGGTCCTGCGAGGAGAGCCGGCCGGTGGCGGCCACCATCTGGTTGAAGGTGGTGTGGATGCGGCCCTTGGGCGAGACGGTCTTGAGCAGGCCCTCGACGGTGGTGCGCAGCTTGGCCTGGTCGCGGTGGCGCAGCAGGATGACCGGCAGTTCGTTGTCGGTCTGGGTGGCGAGCCAGGTGAGGGCGTCGGCGTCGGTGGTGTAGCCGGTCTTGATCTTCTTGGTCTTGGGGAGCGCGAGCTCGCCGAAGAGGATCTCCTGGAGCTGCTTGGGCGAGCCGAGGTTGAACTCGTGCCCGGCGGCGGCGTGCGCCTCCTCGACGCAGCGCTGGATCTCGGCGGCGAACCGCGTCTCCAGCGTGGTGAGCCAGGGGCGGTCGGCGGCGATGCCGTGGCGCTCCATGCGGGCGAGCAGGGCGGCGATCGGCAGCTCCATGTCGCGCATCAGCTCGGTGGCGCCGACCTCGGCGAGGCGGGTTTCGAAGAGCGCGGCGAGGTCGAGGACGGCGCGGGCCTGGAGCATGAGCGCCTGGGCGTGCGCGGACGGGTCCTCTTCCGGGGCGTCGAAGGCGAGCTGGCCGCTCTCGGCCTCGGGGGCGGGGGTGAGCGAGCGGGCCAGGTACTCCTCGGCGAGCACCTCCAGGGTGAAGGTGCGGCGGCCGGGCTTTTCGAGGTAGGCGGCGAGGGCGGTGTCGGCGACGACGCCCCCGATGGTCCAGCCCCGCTCGGCGAAGGCGCGCATGACCTGCTTGGCGATGTGCAGGGCCTTGGGGGCGGCCGGGTCGGCGAGCCAGGCGGCGAAGGCCCGCTCGTCCTCCTCTGCGAGCAGGGCCGGGTCGAACCAGGCGGCGATGTCCCCTGCGGCCAGGGCGACTTCGGTGACCTCGCCGGTGCCGAGCGCCCACTGGTAGACGGCGGCCAGCGCCACCGGCGTCTTGGCGTCGCAGGCGTGCTCGCGCAGCCAGGCGGCCAGCGTGCCCGGGTCGGTGAGCAGTTCGCCGTCGACCTCGACGCCGGGGGCGAGTTCGGCGGCCTCCTCCTCGCCGGCGGCCGGGTCGATGCCGAAGACGCGGTCGCGGAAGTTGGCGTTGCGGAACTCCAGCGACTCCATCAGGGTGCCGACGGCGGCCTTGTCGAAGGACGCGCGGGCCAGGTCGGCGACGCCGAGCGGGAGTTCGACGTCGCGGACGAGCTCGGTGAGGACGCGGTTGCGCTTGACCGAGTCGAGGTGTTCGCGCAGCTTCTCGCCGATCTTGCCCTTCACCTCGTCGGCGCGGGAGACGAGTTCGCCGAAGGAGCCGAACTGGTTGACCCACTTGGCGGCGGTCTTCTCGCCGACGCCGGGGATGCCGGGCAGGTTGTCCGACGGGTCGCCGCGCAGGGCGGCGAGGTCGGGGTACTGGCGCGGGGTGACGCCGTACTTCTCGGCGACCTTCTCCGGGGTGTAGCGGGTGAGTTCGGAGACGCCCTTGGTCGGGTAGAGGACGGTGACATGCTCGGTGACCAGCTGGAGGGAGTCCCGGTCGCCGGTGACGATGTCGACGTCGAAGCCGGCCGCCTCGGCGGCGGTGGCCAGGGTGGCGATGATGTCGTCGGCCTCGAAGCCCTCGACGGTCAGCCGCGGGACGTTCATGGCGTCGAGCAGCTCGCCGATCAGGCCGATCTGGCTGCGGAACTCGTCGGGCGTCTTGGCGCGGTTGGCCTTGTAGTCGGGGAACTCGACGGAGCGGAAGGTCTGGCGGGAGAGGTCGAAGGCGACCGCGAGGTGGGTGGGCTGTTCGTCACGGACGGTGTTGGCGAGCATCGAGGCGAAGCCGTAGACCGCGTTGGTGGGCTGGCCGGTGGAGGTGTTGAAGTTCTCCACGGGCAGGGCGTAGAAGGCCCGGTAGGCCATCGAGTGCCCGTCGAGCAGCATCAGCCGGGGCCGCCGGCCGGCCCCGCCGCCACCCGTCGCGCCCTTGTCCGTACTCTGCGTAGCCACGTCAACGTCCGTTCCTGCCGATTCCACTACCGGCCCCCGATCCTATGGCCCGGCACCGACAAAACGGGGCGCGCCGGACGGGAGTGCGGCGCGCTCGGGGCAGGGCGACGACGCGCGCGGAACGGGGCTCGGCGCGCGGGGCGGGGCTGCGGGCCGTGGCCGCTACCGTCGAGTAGGACGGTCGTACGATCACAGTCAGCACGACGACGTGACCCCCGAGCGGCAGGAGTTCCCCCATGACCGACGCGGCCCCCGACGCGACCCCCGTCCTGAAGGTCCCGCAGGAGGTGCTGGACCACTTCGCCAAGCTCGGCGTCAGCCCGGAGACGTTCTCCGGCGGCCACCTCGGCGAGAAGCTCGGCATCCGGATCGTCGAGGCCTCCGGCGACCGGGTGGTCGGCACGATGCCGGTCGAGGGGAACCAGCAGCCGTACGGGCTGCTGCACGGCGGCGCGTCGGCGGCGCTGGCGGAGACGCTGGGCTCGATCGGCGCGATGCTGCACGCCGGCCCCGGCCGCTACGCGGTCGGCGTGGACCTCAACGCCACCCACCACCGCTCGGCGACGTCCGGGCTGGTCACCGGCGTCGCGACGGCCGTGTTCAAGGGGCGCACCGCCGCCACGTACGAGATCGCGATCACCGACGACACCGGCCGCCGGATCACCAGCTGCCGGCTGACCTGCATGCTGCGCGACCTCTGACGGCCCGCCGGTCGCCGCTGACGGGGTCCCGTCAGGGCGAACACCTCGTCAAATCCCGTTTCCGCCCCCTTGTTTGACCTTCCACTGCCCTGGGCAGGCGTTGGTCCGGACAAGGGGGCGGTGTCATATCCGGGCGCCCGCAGTAACAGTTTTTAAACTTTATAACGCTGCGTAACAATCGGAAATCCGACGATCCGTCAGATCCGAAGCCCCCAGAGGCCCCGAGATTGCCTCGGCAAGCCCGCCGATGTCCGCATTACGGACCTACGCGCCCGGAACCAGCACACAGAACACCTGTGTCCGATTATCGGCGTGTCGGGCGGCAACCCCCATTTTTGGCCCTTACATCGCCCCACCAGCGGGTAAACGCCCGGAATCGCCAGGTCGGTCGCGCCGAAACGACCACATGCTGAGACAACTGCTACGTGTGCTCATAACAAGAGAATCACAGCCTGGCCACACCACTGCCCGAGCCGCCCAACGGCATCTAGAGTCACGGCCAGTCACCGCGCCACCGGATCGGCCCCGGCCATCGCGCACCCCGGCTCCCGCCATTCAGGCGCGGCGCCTTCCGAACCGAAGGGGACCCTCGTGCGTTCTCGTTCTACAGTTGTCGTGAGCATTGCCGTGATCGCCGCCCTCAGCCTCAGCGCGTGCGGCTCCCGCGGCGACAAGAAGTCCGCCGACGGCGGCGGCTCCGCCACCACCGTCACCATCGGCGTCGACGCCCCGCTCACCGGCGACCTCTCCGCCATCGGCATCGGCATCAAGAACTCGGTCGACCTCGCGGTCAAGAAGGCCAACGAGACGAACGAGGTCCCCGGCGTCAAGTTCCAGATCAAGGCCCTCGACGACACCGCCAAGCCCGCCCCCGGCCAGCAGAACGCCACCCAGCTCGTCGCCGACAACACCGTCCTCGGCGTCGTCGGCCCCCTCAACTCCAGCGTCGCGCAGTCGATGCAGCAGATCTTCAACGACGCCAACCTCGTCGATATCTCCCCCGCCAACACCGGCGTCGCCCTCACCCAGGGCGAGAAGTGGGCCACCGGCGACAAGAAGCGCCCCTTCAAGAGCTACTTCCGCACCGCCACCACCGACGCCGTCCAGGGCCCCTTCGCCGCCCAGTTCCTCTACACCGACTCGAAGAAGACCAAGGTCTTCATCATCGACGACCAGAAGACCTACGGCGCCGGCCTCGCCGCCACCTTCAAGAGCGAGTTCACCAAGCTCGGCGGCACCGTCGCCGGCGAGGAGCACGTCAACCCCGACGACCGCGACTTCTCCGCCATCGTCACCAAGGTCAAGAGCTCCGGCGCCGAAGCCGTCTACTACGGCGGCGAGTACCCCGCCGCCGGCCCGCTCTCCCTCCAGCTCAAGGAGGCCGGCCTCAACATCCCGCTCATGGGCGGCGACGGCATGCAGAGCGCCGACTACATCAAGCTCAACCCCAAGAGCGCCGGTGACTTCGCCACCGCCGTCGGCGGCGACGTCACGAAGCTCCCCACCGCCGCCAACTTCATCAAGGACTACCAGGCGGCCGGCTACAAGGACCCGTACGAGACCTACGGCGGCTACTCCTACGACAGCGCCTGGGCCATCATCGAGGCCGTCAAGAACGTCGTGAGCGCCAACAGCGGCAAGCTCCCCTCCAGCGCCCGCCCCGCCGTCGTCGACGCCGTCCAGAAGATCTCCTTCGACGGCGTCACCGGCAAGGTCTCCTTCGACGAGTTCGGCGACACCACCAACAAGCAGCTCACCGTCTACACCGTCAAGGACGGCAAGTGGGACGTGGAGAAGTCCGGCACCTTCAACGGCTGAGCCACCGGCCCTCGTTCAACGGCTGAGCCACCGGTTCAACGGCTGAGCCACCGGCCCGGCACCTTCCTCTCCAGCACCACCCGCGCGGGGGCGCCACGAGTGCCCCCGCGCGCGCCCACATCCACCCACCCCACGCGGACACCCGAACGCACAACGGAGGCCCAGCGGTGCACGACCTACCGCAGCAGCTGGCCAACGGCCTGATCCTCGGAGCCCTCTACGGGCTCGTCGCGATCGGCTACACGATGGTCTACGGCATCGTCCAGCTCATCAACTTCGCCCACGGCGAGATCGTCATGGTCGGCGGCTTCGGCGCCCTGACCGCCTACCTCGCCCTCCCCGGCGGCACCACCATGTGGCTGGCCCTACCGCTGATGCTGATCGCCGGCATCCTGGTCTCCACCCTCACCGCCGTCGCCGCCGAACGCTTCGCCTACCGGCCCCTGCGCAACGCGCCCCGCCTCGCACCCCTCATCACCGCCATCGGGCTCTCCATCCTCCTCCAGCAACTCGTCTTCTCCTTCTACCCCGACGCCAAGAAGGCCCGCGTCTTCCCCAAGATCCCCGGCGACCCCTTCAGCCTCGGCTCCGTCACCATCCAGCCCAGCGACCTCTTCCTCATCGTCGCCGCCCCGCTCTGCATGCTCGCCCTCGGCTGGTTCGTCACCCGCACCCGCTCCGGCCGCGCCATGCAGGCCACCAGCCAGGACCCCGACACCGCCAAGCTCATGGGCATCGACACCGACCGCATCATCGTCATGGCCTTCGCCATCGGCGCCGCGTTCGCCGCCGTCGCCGCCGTCGCCTACGGACTGCGCAGCGGCCAGGTCGACTTCCGCATGGGCTTCATCCTCGGCCTCAAGGCCTTCACCGCCGCCGTCCTCGGCGGCATCGGCAACATCTACGGCGCCATGCTCGGCGGCGTCGCCCTCGGCCTCGCCGAAAGCCTCGCCACCGGCTACATCCAGCACCTGCCCGGCATGAGCCTCTTCGGAGGCGGCGCTTGGAAGGACGTCTGGGCCTTCGTACTCCTCATCCTCGTGCTCCTCGTCCGGCCCCAGGGCCTGCTCGGCGAGCGCGTCGCGGACAGGGCGTGACCACCATGACCACCAGAACCGAAACCAGCCCGGTCATCCCCCTCCCGGCCCGCGCCGCCGCAGCCCTCACCGGCCTCGGCGCCCTCGCCACCGCCGCCTCCGCCGCCATGTCCTGGACATGGACCTCCGACTTCCCCGGCGACCTCACCTACTACGGCTCCCCCGCCGGCCTCCAATGGCTCGCCCTCGTCGCCGGGCTCCTCACCCTCGTCCTCCTCCTCGCCACCCACGGCACCCCCGGCCTCCGCTGGGCCGCCCCCGGCCGCAGCCACAACGCCGTCCTGTACGCCGCCACCGGCACCCTCGCCGTCGCCGCCTTCGCCGTCACCGCCATCTCCGTCGAACTCGGCGGCCTCGCCAACCTCGAACCCGGCGGCTGGGTCCTCGCCGCCGGCGGCATCCTCACCCTCGCCGGCGCCCTCGGCCTGCCCCTCGACCGCCGCACCGCCGTCCCGCTGAAGATCCTCGACCGGCGGCTCTTCCTCCTCGTCCCGGCCGCCCCCCTCGGCTGGATCGGCGCCCACGCCATCCCCGGCGACAAGCCCGTAGCCCCCGTCATGACCGCCCTCGCCGGCGCCCTCGCCATCGCCACCGGCGCCGTCCTGCTCGTCCAGCTCGGCCACGTCGCCAACACCTGGCTGCGCCTCGGGAAGATCGACCGGCCGCTGCCCGCGCCGCGCCAACTCCCCTCCTGGGTCGAGGTCCTGATCATCGTCGCGGCCTTCGGCATCGGCCTGTTCGCGATCACCTTCGGCGTCGACACCGACTACGGCGAGCTCTTCACCGGCTACCTGCTCCTCACCGTCTTCGTCGCCGCCGCCCTCACCAGGTCCGGACTCGTCGCCCGGCTGCGCGCGCTGACCGTCAAGCACCGGCCCGTCACCACCGGCGCCGCCTTCGCCGCCGCCGCCAGCTTCCCGTTCACCCAGAGCAGCGACCAGTACACCTCCGTCGCCACCAACATCCTGATCTTCGCGACCGTCGCACTCGGCCTCAACATCGTCGTCGGCCTCGCCGGCCTGCTCGACCTCGGCTACGTCGCCTTCCTCGGCGTCGGTGCCTACGCCGCCGCGCTCGTCTCCGGCTCCCCCGCCTCGCCCATCCACGTCCAGTTCCCGTTCTGGGCCGCGATGCTCACCGGCGCCGCCGTCTCCATGGTCTTCGGCGTCCTCATCGGCGCCCCCACCCTGCGCCTGCGCGGCGACTACCTCGCCATCGTCACCCTCGGCTTCGGCGAGATCTTCCGCATCACCATGCAGAACCTCAACGGCACCACCGGCCCCAAGGTCACCAACGGCGCCAACGGCATCCCGCGGATCCCCGACCTGCAGATCTTCGGCTTCGACCTCGGCGAGTCCCACACCGTCGCCGGCATCGAACTCGGCCGGTTCTCCAACTACTACCTGCTGATGCTCCTCGTCACCGCCCTCGTCGTGCTCGTCTTCGCCCGCGTCGGCAACTCCCGCATCGGCCGCGCCTGGGTCGCCATCCGCGAGGACGAGACCGCCGCCGAGGCCATGGGCATCAACGGCTTCCGCCTCAAGCTCCTCGCCTTCGCCCTCGGCGCCTGCCTCGCCGGCCTCGCCGGCACCGTCCAGGCCCACGTCAGCTACACCGTCACCCCCGACCAGTACACCTTCGCCGAGGCCCTCCCGCCTAACTCCGCGTTCCTCCTCGCCGCCGTCATCCTCGGCGGCATGGGCACCATCAGCGGCCCCCTCGCCGGCGCCACCCTCCTCTTCCTCATCCCGAAGAAGCTCGAATTCCTCTCCGACTACCAGCTCCTCGCCTTCGGCGCCGCCCTCATCGTCCTCATGCGCGTCCGCCCCGAAGGCCTCATCCCCAACCGGCGGCAGCAACTCGAGTTCCACGAGGCCGCCATCCCGGCCCAGCCCACCGGCGAGCCGACCGAACTCACCAAGGCAGGGGCGTGACCCGATGACCACCGCTGCGACGCCCCCGGCCGACACGCCCACGTCCACCGCACCGATCCTCGACGTCACCGGCGTCACCATGCGCTTCGGCGGCCTCACCGCCGTCAACGACGTCTCCCTCACCGTCGGCGAGGGCGAGATCATCGGCCTCATCGGCCCCAACGGCGCCGGCAAGACCACCTTCTTCAACTGCCTCACCGGCCTCTACGTCCCCACCGAGGGCCAGGTCCGCTA
Source organism: Kitasatospora sp. NPDC001660 (assembly GCF_053596725.1). NCBI lineage: Bacteria > Bacillati > Actinomycetota > Actinomycetes > Kitasatosporales > Streptomycetaceae > Kitasatospora > Kitasatospora sp. NPDC001660. The sequence continues at coordinate 92,081 of NZ_JBSFGU010000004.1, forward strand.
CCGGGGCACCGTCCTGCCGCCCAAACCCCACCTCGTCACCCAGGCCGGCATCGCCCGCACCTTCCAGAACATCCGGCTCTTCGCCAACATGACCGTCCTGGAGAACGTCCTCGTCGGCCGCCACACCCGCACCAAGGAAGGCCTCTTCTCCGCCATCCTCCGCGGCCCCGGCTACAAGCGCGCCGAAGCCGAGAGCCGCGAACGCGCCATGGAACTCCTCGCCTTCACCGGCCTCGCCGAGAAAGCCGACCACCTCGCCCGCAACCTCCCCTACGGCGAGCAGCGCAAGCTGGAGATCGCCCGCGCCCTCGCCTCCGACCCCGGCCTCCTCCTGCTCGACGAACCCACCGCCGGCATGAACCCCCAGGAGACCCGCGCCGCCGAGGAACTCGTCTTCGCCATCCGCGACAAGGGCATCTCCATCCTCGTCATCGAGCACGACATGCGGTTCATCTTCAACCTCTGCGACCGCACCGCCGTACTCGTCCAGGGCCAGAAGATCGTCGAGGGCGACCGCGAGACCGTCCAGAACGACGAACGCGTCATCACCGCCTACCTCGGCGCCCCGCTGGAGGACAGCACCACCGCAACACCGGAGGACACCAAGTGACCGCGCTCCTGGAGGTCGAGGACCTCCGCGTCGCCTACGGCAAGATCGAAGCCGTCAAGGGCATCAGCTTCACCGTCAACCAGGGCGAGGTCACCACCCTCATCGGCACCAACGGCGCCGGCAAGACCACCACCCTGCGCACCCTCTCCGGACTCCTGCGGCCCACCGCCGGACGGATCGTCTTCGACGGCCAGGACCTCGCGACGGTCCCCGCCCACAAGATCGTGTCCCTCGGCCTCGCCCACTCCCCGGAAGGACGGCACATCTTCCCGCGCATGACCATCGAGGAGAACCTCCTCCTCGGCGCCTTCCTGCGCAGCGACACCGCCGGCATCGCCGCCGACGTGGAACGGGCCTACACCCTGTTCCCCATCCTCGGCGAGCGCAGGAAGCAGGCGGCGGGCACCCTCTCCGGCGGCGAACAGCAGATGCTCGCAATGGGCCGGGCGCTGATGTCCCAGCCCAAGCTGCTCATGCTCGACGAGCCGTCGATGGGCCTGTCGCCGCTGATGATGCAGAAGATCATGGCGACGATCGTCGAACTCAAGGCGAGCGGCACGACGATCCTCCTCGTCGAGCAGAACGCCCAGGCCGCGCTCTCGCTGTCCGACCGCGGCTACGTCATGGAGACCGGCCGCATCGTCCTCAGCGGCACCGGGGCCGACCTCCTGCACGACGAGTCCGTACGGAAGGCGTACCTCGGCGAGGACTGATCCCACCTACGGGGAAGGGCCCGGCAGAACGTTCTGCCGGGCCCTTCTCGCATGGGCGGGGGTTACTCCCCCTTCCCCTCCTCAGCCTTCTTACGGTCCTGGGCCTCGCCCTCTTCGATGACCGCCTCGGCGACAGCCGCCATCGTCATCCGCCGGTCCATCGACGTCTTCTGGATCCACCGGAAGGCAGCCGGCTCGTTCAGCCCGAACTTCGTCTGCAGCACGCTCTTCGCCCGGTCCACCAGCTTCCGGGTCTCCAGCCGCTGGGAGAGATCCGCGATCTCCTGCTCCAGCGTGCGCATCTCGGCGTACCGCGACACCGCCATCTCGATCGCCGGCACCAGGTCCGACTTGGAGAACGGCTTCACGATGTACGCCATCGCCCCGGCATCACGGGCCCGGTCCACCAGCTCCCGCTGCGAGAACGCGGTCAGCATGAGAACCGGAGCCAGGTGCTTCTCGTGGATCTGCTCGGCCGCCGAGAGGCCATCCAGGACCGGCATCTTCACATCGAAGATCGCCAGATCCGGCCGCAGTTCCTCGACCAGCCGCACCGCCGTCTCCCCGTCCCCGGCCTCGCCGACGACGGTGTACCCCTCCTCTTCGAGCATCTCCTTGAGGTCAAGGCGGATCAACGCCTCGTCCTCGGCGATCACAATCCGGGTGATCTGGGGCATATCGGTCTCAAGCGGCTGTGCCTGCTCGTCGGCGGCGCTCACGTGGCTCCTCGTTCCGGCGGGGTACTGCATGCACGAGGGTACCTAGACACGGTATGTTTGAACCCAGCAGGGTCGGGGGGCAACCTTCGAATCTGCAAGCGCCCCGGTAGCCCAGCGGAAGAGGCCATGGTCTCAAACACCATACAGCGTGGGTTCGAATCCCACCCGGGGTACTTTTCCTTCAAATCTAAAGCCGCTTAGGGCGACCTAACAGTTGGCGATCTTCACTAGTTCGAGTGGCAACTACCTCGTTCGCCCGCGCGTTTGACGCAGGGGGCAGAGGATCGCCCGCATGGCAGTTCGATCCGTTCGAGAGCAAGCAGTCCTCCTCATGCGCCGCGGCGTGCGCAACGCCGAGGTCGCGCGCCGACTCGGCGTTCCACCGGGCACGGTCTCCTGGTGGAAACACCAGGACCTCGCCAAGCGCAACGAGCTCCCGGGCCGAAAGCGCTCCAGCTGCGCCCACTGCTACGGCGACGAGCTCAACCGCTCCGCCTACGCTTACCTTCTCGGCCTCTACCTCGGCGACGGCCACATCCTCCTGCCAAACGAATACCGCCGCACGATGACTCTCCAAGTCACCTGCGACGACAAATGGCCAGGGGTAATGGACTCCGTTGAACAGGCCATGCGCCAGGTTTTCCCAAGGAACAAGCCCTGCCGAGTCCGGCGGACGGGCTGTCACGACGTCAAGCTCTACTCGAACCATCTGACCTGCCACTTCCCCCAACACGGCCCCGGAAAGAAGCACGAACGCACCATAGCCCTGGCGCCCTGGCAGCAGGAGATCGTCGATGCCCACCCCTGGGAGTTCCTGCGCGGCCTGATCCACTCCGACGGCTGCCGCATCACCAACTGGACCACCCGCACGGTCGGCGGAGTGAAGAAGCGCTACGAGTACCCGCGTTACTTCTTCACCAACACCTCGACCGACATCATCGGCCTCTTCACCGCCGCCCTCGACGCCGTCGGTGTTGAGTGGAAGGCCTCGATCCCCCGCTCCACCGGCCAGGTCAACATCTCCGTCGCCCGCAAGGACTCCGTCGCCCTCATGGACGCCCACATCGGGCCCAAGTACTGACGGTGGCGCGGCCCTTCCCCTGGAAGGGCCGCGCCGGGACGGATCACACGTCCAACGTCCCCACGTGGTGGACGCGGACGAGGTTGGTGGAGCCGGCGAGGCCGGGGGGTGAGCCGGCGGTGATGACGACGATGTCGCCCTTCTGGCAGCGGCCGAGGGAGAGCAGCGCGGCGTCGACCTGTTCGACCATCTGGTCCGTCGTGGGGGCGAAGGGGCCGAGGAAGGTCTCCACGCCCCAGGTGAGGGCGAGTTGGCTGCGTACGGCCGGTTCGTAGGTGAAGGCGAGGACGGGGATGGGCGAGCGGTAGCGGGTCAACCGGCGGGCGGTGTCGCCGGACTGGGTGAAGGCGATGAGGTACTTGGCGTGCAGGAAGTCGCCGATCTCGGCGGCCGCGCGGGCGACGGCGCCGCCCTGGGTGCGCGGCTTGCTGCCCGTGGTGAGCGGGGGGAGGCCGGCGGCGAGGATGTCGTTCTCGGCGGCCTCGATGATGCGGCCCATGGTCTTGACCGTCTCGACGGGGTACTTGCCGATGGAGGTCTCGCCGGAGAGCATCACCGCGTCCGTGCCGTCCAGCACCGCGTTGGCGACGTCGGAGGCCTCGGCGCGGGTCGGCCGGGACGCGTTGATCATCGAGTCGAGCATCTGGGTCGCGACGATGACCGGTTTGGCGTTGCGCTTGGCGAGCTTGATGGCGCGCTTCTGGACGAGCGGGACCTGTTCGAGGGGCATCTCCACGCCCAGGTCGCCGCGGGCCACCATGACGCCGTCGAAGGCGTCGACGATGGCTTCCAGGTTCTCGACCGCCTGCGGCTTCTCGATCTTGGCGATGACCGGGACGTACCGCCCCTCCTCGGCCATGATCCGGTGGACGTCGAGGATGTCGCGCCCGCTGCGGACGAAGGAGAGCGCGACGAGGTCGGCGCCGGTGCGCAGGGCCCACCGCAGGTCGGCGACGTCCTTGTCGCTGAGCGCGGGGACGGAGACGGCGACGCCGGGGAGATTGAGGCCCTTGTGGTCGGAGACGAGGCCGCCCTCGATGACGATGCACCGCACGTGCGGCCCGTCGACCTCGATGACCTCCAGGGTGACGCGGCCGTCGTCGACGAGGATGCGTTCGCCGCGCGAGACGTCGCCGGCGAGGCCCTGGTAGGTGGTGCCGCAGAAGTCCTTGTCCCCCACGACGCCGTTGTCGGTGGAGATCGTGAACTCGTCGCCGCGTTCGAGGAGTACGGGCCCGTGGGCGAAGGTGTCGAGCCGGATCTTCGGGCCTTGAAGGTCGACGAGGATGCCGATGCTGCGGCCGGTCTCGTCGGCGGCCTTGCGGACGCGGCGGTAGCGCTCCTCGTGTTCGATGTGGGAGCCGTGGCTGAGGTTGAAGCGGGCGATGTCCATCCCGGCGTCGACCAGGGACTTGATCTGGTCGTACGAGTCGGTGGCGGGCCCGAGGGTACAGACGATTTTTGCTCGGCGCATACTGCTGAGCGTAGGCATTACCGGCGCGTAACCACGACGTCGCTCCGGACCTCGGGATGACCTTTGCCGTAAGGCGAGTTGAACAATCTGACACATACTCGGACCGGTGTGCGACGGTCCCGGTCGCGGTGCTCGCTTCCGCGTCCGTCGATGCGATTCCGTGAAGGTTAGTTCACCCGTGGTTCATCGGCGCTTCAGCCGCCGCTCCCGGCCCGGCGGGACGCTCGTCACCCGGGGACCACCCGGTTGACGTAACGGACGAGGGGGAAGCGTTCGGTATGAGACGTGCATTGGGGGTGCTGGCAGCGCTGGTGCTGCTGGGCGGGGTGGTGTACGCGCTGATCCCGGATCCGGATCCGGGGGCGAAGAAGCTCACCACCGTCACCGGCCTGATCGGCTCGGAGAAGCGCGCCTTCTTCGAGAGCCAGGAGGTCAAGGGCGAGTTGGCGAAGCAGGGGCTGGAGGTGCACGCCGACTCCACCGGTTCGTGGACGATGGTCGACCAGGCGAAGCAGCCGAACCTCGACTTCGCCTTCCCGGCCAGCGCCTCCCCGGTCAAGGAGATCCAGCGCATCTGGGGCCTGCAGGACTCGCCGCTGGTGCCGTTCTACTCCCCCTTGGTGATCGTGACGCACCAGTCCGACGCCGAGGTGCTGAGGCAGAACGACCTGGCCGCGCACGCCGATTCGGGCATCTGGACGTTCGCGATGGACAAGTACCTGAACGCGCTGAGGTCCGGCTGGAAGTGGCAGGACCTCAAGGGCGCGGACGCGCATGCCGAGCTGTCCGGCCGGATCTTCGTGACCACCACGGATCCGCAGAGCTCGTCCTCGGGCGCGATGTACGTCGCACTGCTGTCGTACCTCCTGAACAGCCGCCAGCCGGTGTCCGACCAGGCGGGGATCGACGCGACCAAGGACGTCCTGCGCACGGCGACCTCGCTGCAGGGCGGCCAGAAGAGCAGCAGCGACGAGCCGTTCAAGGACTTCCTCGCGGGGGTCGGCAACCCGCTGGTGTTCGCCTACGAGTCGCAGGTCGCGCAGCTGGCGCTGAGCGGCGCGCCGACCGACGACATGGTGATGATGTACCCGGACACGACGATCTACTCGGACCACACGCTCGTCGCCCGCAACGACAAGGGCGCGAAGCTGGCCGGCCTGCTCCAGGACGACCCGGAACTCCGGCGGCTGGAGGCGAAGTTCGGCTTCCGCCCGCAGGCGGACCCGAACGTGTTCGCCAAGGAGGTGAGCGGCCGGAAGCCGAACTTCGCGCCCGATCTCACGACGGCGAAGGTGAAGCAGTGGCAGGTGCCGACCCAGGACGTCCTGCAGAAGCTGGTCGCCGCGGCGAAGGGGAACGCGCAGTGAACCGCCTTACCGTCAGCAGGACTTGGCGCCTGGCCGCGTCCGCCCTGGCCCTTCTCGTGGCGACGGCCTGCACCTCGTCCTCCCCGGCGCCGCCCCCGGCTCCCAAGCCGACCGACGCACCCGCGCCCACCGCCCGCCCGGGCGTGCTCCGCATCCTGGCGGGCAGCGAGCTGCAGGACATGGCGCCGATCCTCGACGAGGCGCAGAAGGCCACCGGGGTGACCGTCCAGTTCGCCTGGACGGGTTCGCTCGACGGCGCGGACGCCGTCTCCACGGGCAAGGCGGACGGCAGGTACGACGCGGTGTGGTTCCCGTCGAACCAGTACCTGCGGCTGGACGACGCCGGCCGGGCGAAGCTCCTCTCGGAGACCCCGGTCATGGTCTCCCCGGTCGCGGTCGGCGTGCGCTCGTCCGTCCTGGGCGGCCTGGGCTGGGGCGACGGTTCGAAGGTCACCTGGGCGCAGATCGGGGACGCGGCGGCGGCCGGGCAGCTGTCGTACGGGATGTCCGATCCGTCCCGCTCGAACTCGGGCTTCTCCACGCTGGTCGCGGTGGCCTCGGCGTTCTCGGGGGCGGGTGCGGCGCTGACCGAGGCGGACGTGCAGAAGGCGACGCCGTCGCTGAAGGGGTTCTTCACCGGCCAGAAGCTGACCTCGGGCTCGTCGGGCTGGCTGGCGCAGGCGTACACCCGGGCCGAGCCGGGCAAGGTGGGGGCGCTGGTCAACTACGAGTCGGTGCTGCTGTCGATGAACAAGTCGCTGCCCGCGGAGCAGCGGTTGACGGTCGTCCGCCCGGTGGACGGCGTCGTGTCGGCGGACTACCCGCTCTCGCTGCTCTCCTCCACCGCCCAGAGCGAGCGCGACTCCTTCCAGCGGCTCACCCAGTACCTGCTCAAGGAGGACGTGCAGAAGCGGATCTCCGAGGTGACGCTGCGCCGCCCGGTGACCCCGGGGGCCGCGGCGGCGTCGTCCCTGCCGTCGGACCGCCGCCGGGAGCTGCCGTTCCCGGGCACCCGGGCCGTCGCGGACGGGCTGCTGTCCTCGTACCAGAACGAGCTGCGCCGCCCGTCCCGGACGGTGTACGTGCTGGACACCTCCGGCTCGATGGAGGGTGCGCGGATCAAGTCGCTGAAGTCCGCGCTCGGCCGCCTGACCGGCACGGACGACACCCGCGGGGTGAGCCGCTTCCGGGACCGTGAGGAGGTGACGCTGATCTCCTTCGCGTCCGGGGTGAAGTGGACGAAGACGCACGCGGTGCCGGCGTCCGGCGGCCGGCCGGGGCCCGAGGCGGAGCTGGCGGCGATCAACGCGGACGTGCAGTCGCTGTCGGCCGACGGCGGCACGGCGCTGTACGACGCGCTGGAGGAGGCATACCGGGTGATCGACCGGCAGCAGAAGGCGGCCGGGGACGACCGGTTCACCTCGATCGTGCTGATGACGGACGGGGAGAGCAACGAGGGCGCCACGGACGGGGACTTCAGGAGGTTCCACGACGCGCTGGCATCCGGGCCGAAGGCGATCCCGGTCTTCCCGATCAGGTTCGGCGAGGCGGCGGTGAGCCAGCTCCAGGGCATCGCGGACCAGACCGGCGGCAAGCTCTTCGACGGGACGGGCTCGCTGGACGGCGTGTTCGAGGAGATCCGTGGCTACCAGTGACGGGCCGGGCCGGCGGGTGCTGCGGTACCTGGAGTCGGGCCGGAACCTGGTCGGCTGCGCGGGCGGCGCGATCGGGCTGGGGCTGCACTTCGCGGGCCTGGGCGGCGCGTGGTGGCCGGGTGTGGTGGCGGGCCTGTACGCGGCGGGCGCGCTGCTGACGCCCGCACCGCCCCCGCCACCGCCGCCCCCGCCACCTCCTCCGCCCCCGCCGCCTCCTCCCGTCGACCCCGAACTGGAGGCCCTGGCCGCCCACCTGCGCACCGTCCCGCTGCCGCCCTCCGCCAAGGTGGACGACCTGCTGGACGCGCTGCGCGCCGCCGGGCCGGGCCCGGCGGCCGGGCGGATCGTGCGGGACGGCCTGCCGCTCGCCGTGGCCGGCTACCTGCGGGCCCGCACGTGGCAGCCGTGGGCGGGCCCGGGCGCGCCGGACCCGGAGGCCGAACTCGCGCGCGAAGTGGGCCTGCTGAGCGCCCAACTGGCCTGAACCGGACACTCCGGTCGGCCGGAAACCGACCCTTATCACTCGCAGGCCCCGCGCACCCACGTCACGAACGAGTCGCCAAGATCTCACCTGTTGGAAACGTCGGAGGGCTATCAATCCAGCCATCCGCACGGCACACTTCTACGCGCGTCCTTCTACGCGCGTCGAGCCGTCATCCGTGCGAGACGAGCAACAGTTGACGATCCATTCGCCAGTTTTTGCCCCCACTCGGGAGAGTTGTCCATGTCCCTGAACCGCCGTGACTTCGTCACCCGGTCCGCCGCCACCGCCGCCGGCGCCGCCCTGGCCGGTGGAACCGCCTTCGCCGCCGCTCCCGCCGCCGCGGCCGCCGAGCCGGACACGGCACGGGCCAAGGGCAACAAGCACGACGGCGAGAGCCGCAAGCAGGCCTTCACCGTCATGGGCACCACCGACCTGCACGGCCGGGTGCTCAACTGGGACTACTTCACCGACGCCGAGTACGTCGACAAGGCGCACAACGCGGTCGGCCTCGCCAAGATCTCCACGCTGGCCAACCAGGTCCGCGAGGAGAAGGGCTGGGACCGCTGCCTGCTGATCGACTCCGGCGACATCATCCAGGGCACCCAGCTCACGTACTACTACGCCCGGGTCGAGCCGATCGCCACCGACGGCGACAACGTGCCGGACCACCCGATGGCCGTCGCCATGAACCTCATGGGCTACGACGCCGCCGCGCTCGGCAACCACGAGTTCAACTACGGCATCCCGACCGTGAAGGCCTTCGAGGACCAGCTGGAGTTCCCGCTGCTCGGCGCCAACGCGCTGCACGCGAAGAACGAGAAGCCCGCCTTCAAGCCGTACGTGATCAAGGAGGTGTGGCTGGACGAGGACACCCCGATCAAGGTCGGCATCCTCGGCCTCACCAACCCGGGCATCGCGATCTGGGACAAGGCCAACGTCAGCGGCCAGATGGTCTTCCCCGGCATCGTCGAGACCGCCGCGAAGTACGTGCCCCGGATGAAGGCCGCGGGCGCGGACGTCATCGTCGTCTCCGCCCACTCCGGCATCGACGAGGCCACCACCTACGGCGACCAGCTCCCCTGGCCCGAGGACGCCTCCGGCGAGATGGCCGAGAAGGTCCCGGACATCGACGCGGTGCTCGTCGGCCACACCCACAAGGAGGTGCCGCAGCGCCTCATCGTCAACAAGAAGACCGGCAAGACGGTCGTGCTGTCCGAGCCGCTGTGCTGGGGCCAGCGCCTGAGCTGCTTCGACTTCGAGGTCGAGCTCGTCGACGGCGCCTGGAAGGTGCTGTCGGTCTCCGCGCGCGTGCTGAACTCCAACACCGTGCCGGAGAACCCGGAGATCTCGAACGCCATCACCGACCAGCACAAGAAGGTCGTGGCGTACGTCAACCAGAACATCGGCACCAGCAAGATCGAGCTGTCGATCGCCGACGCCCGGTTCAAGTCGACCCCGATCGTCGACCTGATCGGCAAGGTCCAGGCCGACGCCGTGAAGGCAGCGCTGGCGGGCGGGCAGTACGCCAACCTGCCGGTGCTCGCGCAGGCCGCCCCGTTCAACCGCACCGCGCTGATCCCGGCCGGCCAGGTCAAGCTGCGCGACGCGGCCGGCCTGTACATCTACGAGAACACCCTGGAGGCCCGCATCCTGACGGGCGCCCAGCTCAAGGACTACCTGGAGTTCTCGGCGAAGTACTTCAACCAGCTCGCCGCGGGCGCCCCGGTGAACAAGGACACCCTGACCAACGCCGAGGACACCCCGGACTACAACTACGACTCGCTCTACGGCCTGAGCTACGACATCGACGTCTCGCAGCCGAAGGGCCAGCGGATCGTCAACCTGTCCTACCAGGGCAAGCCGATCGACCCGGCCGCCCAGTTCGTCCTCGCGGTCAACAACTACCGTGCCAACGGCGGCGGCAACTTCCCGCACGTCGCGACCGCCAAGGCGGTCTGGGCGAACTCCGACGAGATCCGCAACACGATGATCGCCTGGGTGAAGGCCAAGGGCGTCATCGACCCGGCCGACTTCTTCACCAACTCCTGGCGCCTCGTCCGCGCCGGCCAGCCGGTCTTCTAGGACCGTCCGCGAAGGCCGTCGGCCCGGGGCTCCTCGCCCCGCGCCGACGGCCTTCGCGGCGTTTCGCGGTGGAAGAACGGCACCATGAGCGAGCCCGGATCCCAGGGCGCCACGCACGGCTGCCGGCGTACGCGCGGAGCCTGACGCCTCCGGCCGGTTGGAAGATCGAGGTCTTCGGCGACGAGATCGTCATGACGGCCGGCCCATCGGTGATCCACCAGCGCAACCTCCTGCTGGTCCGCAAGCGGTTCGAGGCGCACGAGCCCGCCGAGGTGGATCGATGCCTCAGAACGGGAAGCGGCTGCGCCCGTGCTGGATCGAGATCCACTTGACCGTGGTGAACGCGTCCACCGTGTACTCGCCGTTGAGCCGCCCGACGCCGGAGTTCTTCTCACCGCCGAAGGGCACGACCGGCTCGTCGGCGATGGTCCCGTCGTTGACGTGGATCATGCCGGTCTCGATCCGGTGCGCCACCCGCACGCCGCGCTCGACGTCGCCGGTGTGCACCGCCCCGCTGAGGCCGAAGGGCGTGTCGTTGGCGATCCGGACGGCCTCGTCCTCGCCGTCGACGGGCACCACGAGCACGACCGGGCCGAAGAGTTCACGCTGCAGGATGGGCGCGTCCAGGGGCACGTCGGTGAGGACGACCGGGTCCATCAGGCTGCCGCTGACCTCGCCGCGCAGCAGGACGGTGGCGCCGGCCTGGACGGCCTGGTCGACCTGGGCGTTGATGGAGTCGGCCTGGACGGGGTTGATCAGCGGACCGATCTGGGTGGCCGGGTCCCTGGGGTCGCCGACCTTGAGCGAGGCGATCTTCGCGACGAACTTCTCGGTGAACTCGGCGACGACGCCGCGGTCCACCAGCACCCGGTTGGCGGCCATGCAGACCTGGCCCTGGTGGGCGAAGCGGCTGAACACGGCGGCGTCGACGGCGTAGTCGAGGTCGGCGTCGTCCAGCACGATGAGCGCGCTGTTGCCGCCGAGTTCGAGCACGGTCCGCTTGAAGTGCGAGGCGGCGACGGTGGCGACGTGCCGTCCGACCTTGTCCGAGCCGGTGAAGGAGATCACCTTGGGCACCGGGTGCTCGATGAAGGCGTCGCCGATCTCGGCGATGTCGGTGACGACGACGTTGAGCAGGCCGGTCGGCAGCCCGGCGTCCTCGAAGATCCTCGCGAGCAGCGTGCCGCCGACGACCGGGGTCTCCTGGTGCGGCTTGAGCACGACGCCGTTGCCCAGTGCCAGGGCGGGCCCGACGGCCTTGAGGGACAGGAACAACGGGAAGTTGAACGGGCTGATCACGCCGACGACGCCGACCGGGAGCCGGTAGAGGCGGTTCTCCTTGCCGTCGACCGGCGAGGGCAGCAGCCGGCCCTCGGCGAGCAGGGAGAGCTGCATGCACTCGCGCAGCATGTCCTTGGTGAGGGAGAGCTCGAAGCCGGCCTTGAGGGCGGTGCCGCCGAGCTCGGTCATGATGGCCCGGGTGATCTCCTCCTCGCGCTCCTCGACCAGGCGCAGCGCGCGCTCGAACACCAGCCGCCGGGTGTACGGGTTGGTGGCGGCCCACTCCTTCTGGGCGCGGGCGGCGGCGCGGTAGGCCCGGTCGACCTGCTCGACGGTGGCGACGGTGACGGTGGCGAGCTTGTCGCCCGTGTAGGGGTCGACGTCGACGATGTCCCAGGAGCCGTCGCCGGCCAGCCATTCGCCGTCGATGTACTGCGCCGCCAACTCGGAGAAGTACGACATCCGATCCCTCTCGTGCCTGAGAACGCTGAGAACGTGCCTAAGGAAGGAGCAACTGGAACACCTGTGACCAGATCTGATCGGTGCTCATCGTACTGATGGCCTACAGCTCTTGGCGTACGGAGCGAAGAAGTTCCCGGGTGCGTTCGGCGCCGAGGCTGTCGGCGAGGAGGCCGTCCATCGCGCCGGTGTACTCGGCGACCTCGGCGGGCTTGTCGAGGTAGAGCGCGGTGGTGAACTGCTCCAGGTAGACGACGTCGGGCAGTTCGGGTTCGGCGAAGCCGAGCACGGTGAACGCGCCGCCCTCGGCGCGCAGTCCGCCGAAGCCGAGCGGCATCACCTGGAGGTCGACGTTGGGCAGTTCGGTGAGGTCGAGGAGCCGGTCGATCTGGGCCCGCATCAGGTCGGGCCCGCCCCAGGGGCGGCGCAGCGCGGCCTCGTCGAGGACGGCGAGCAGGTGCGGCGCGCGCTCGGCGGTGAGGACCGCCTGGCGTTTGATCCGGACCTCGACGCGGCGCTCGATCTCGGCGGGCTCGGTGACGTGGCCGCCGGCGGCGATGACGGCGCGGGCGTAGTCGGCGGTCTGGAGGAGCCCGTGGACGAACTGGACCTCGTAGCTGCGGATCTCGGTGGCGGCCTCCTCCAGGCCGACGTAGTTCTGGAACCAGGGGGGCAGCACGTCGCCGTACCCGTGCCACCAGGAGGTGGCGTTGGCGTCGCGGACGAGGCCGAGGACGCTGGCGCGCTCCTGTTCGGCCTCGACGCCGTAGAGGGTGAGCAGGTCGGCGACGTCGCGTTCCTTGAAGCCGACCCGGCCGAGCTCCATGCGGCTGATCTTGGACTCGGAGGCGCGGATCGAGTATCCGGCCTCCTCGCGGCTGACGCCCCTGGCCTCGCGGAGCTTGCGCAGGTGGGATCCGAGCAGCAGGCGCCGCACCGTCGCGCCTCCGCCTGCCTGAGTCGTGCTCATCGCGTCAACCTCCGCACTCGCGCAGCCCCCCGGCCGTCGGGCGCAGTCTGCCATCTGGCACCGACGAACAACAGCCCGTCAGGCGGTGCGTTCCAGCCGTAGCAGCGCGGGCACCGCGGCGATGCTGAGGACCAGCAGGAACAGCCAGGGCAGGGCGGCGGCGCGGGCGAGGAGCAGGGTGAGCAGTCCGGGGGCGACGGCCTGGCCGACGTTCCAGGAGAGTTGGTAGAGGCCGAGGTAGCGTCCGCGCCGCTCGGGGTCGGCGAGGGAGACGCTGAGGTCCTCGCGGTAGGGGGTGGCGACGGTCTCGGCGAGGTTGTAGACGGCCATGGCGGCGAACAGTCCGGCGAGGACGGCCCAGCCGGGGGCGGCGGCGACGAGGGCGAACAGGGCGAAGGCGAGCGCGTTGAGCAGGGCGCCGGCGGCGACGACCCGGGTGGGTCGGAAGCGTTCGAGCCGGCGGGCGACGGCGCTCTGGGTGAGCACCACCTGGACGCCGTTGAGGACGAGCAGCGCGCCGGCCGTCCACGCGTCGCGGTGCAGGCCCGCGGTGAGGTACACGGCGAGCAGCGCGCTGAGGATCATCGAGGCGAAGACGAAGGTCAGGTTGATCGCGATCAGCAGCAGGTAGCGCCGGTCGCGCAGGACCGGGCCGTAGCCGCCGGAGGCGTCCGTGCGGGCTTGCGGGGGCCGGGCGGCTCCTGCGGGCCGCCAGGTGGCGAGCAGGGCCGCGGCGAGGGCGTAGCTGGCCGCGTTGAGCACGACCAGCAGCCGCAGGGCGCCGCCGTCGGCCACCAGGACGGCGCCGAGCGCGCCGCCGAGCCCGAGTCCGGCGTTGCGCACGGTCTGGACGAGCGCGAACCAGCGCGGCCGCTCCCCCTCGTCGGCGGCGAGGACGACCAGGCCGGTGCTGGACGTCCAGTAGGCGGCGTGGCCGACCTGGGCGAGCAGGCAGACCAGCACGATCTGCCAGGCCTGGTGGGCGAGCAGGAAGCCGCCGTAGGCGAGCGCGGAGAGTGCGTTGGCGGCGGTGGCGACCGCCCGTGCGCCGTACCGGTCGAGCAGCGGGCCGACGGCGACGGCGGTGGGCAGGGCGAGCAGGCGTGCGGTGGAGACGGCGGCTCCGACGGCGGCGACGGACAGGCCGGTGGTGCCCGCGAAGTAGACGAGGGTGAAGGCGAGGATCAGCCCGGTGCCGAGGCTGTCGACGACGTGGGCGCCGATCAGGCGGGCGCGGCCGGCGGTGGCGGGCAGGCCGAGGCGGTCGCGCAGCAGGGGCGCGGTGGAGGTGGTCATGGGCCGAGCGTCCCTGGCATGATCGCCGCCGCCCACTGATTCCACCAGGATCGAATGCTCACCGGAGGTGCCCGTGCTGACCTGGGAGTTCTCGGCGCAGGACCTGGCCCGCACGCGCTTCGCCCGGTCCCCGCTGAGCGAGGTCGCGACGAGCGTCGAGGTGCTCAAGGATCCGGGCCGGCAGGCCGCGCACCTGCCGTGGGTCCGCCGGGCCCGGCAGCGGCTGGAGGGCGTGGGCTGGGAGCTGCTGTCGGCGCTGGTGCGGCTGCCGACGGTGTACGTGCCGGACTTCCTGACCCCGGTGCCGCCGGGCCCGGGCGGGACGATCGCGGAGCAGACGGCCGCGCTGGCGGCCACCGACCCGGCCGTCGTGCGCCGCGACATCGGCCGGCTCGGCGGTGAACTCCACCCGCTGGTGGCGGAGTTGGCGCGCGATCCGGAGGCGGGCCTGGTCCGGCTGGCGGCCGAGGTGCGGGCGTACTGGGACGCGGCGATCGCCCCGCACTGGCCGCGGATGCAACGGCTCGTCGACGGCGAGGTCCTGCGCCGGGCCCGGCAGATGTCGGCGGGCGGCCCGGCGGCGCTCTTCGCGGACCTGCACCCGCTGGTCTCCTGGGAGCGCGACACCCTGCGGATCGGGCACCGGATCGACGTGCACCGGCGGCTGGACGGCGAGCGCGGGCTCGTCCTGCTGCCGACGGTGTTCGCCTGGCCGGGCGTGTTCTCGCAGCAGAACCCGCCGTGGCAGCCCGGCCTGGTCTACCCGCCGCGCGGGGTCGCGACGCTGTGGGAGGCGGCGGCCGCCCCCGTCCCCGAGGGCCTGGCCCGGGTGCTCGGCCGCACCCGCGCCCGGCTGCTCGCCGAGCTGGACTCCCCGGCCTCGACCACGGAACTCGCCTCCCGCACCGGCCTTTCCGCCCCGAACGTCTCCCACCACCTGGGCGCCCTGCACGACGCCGGCTTCCTGGCCCGCCACCGCACCGGCCGCACCGTCCTGTACGTCCGCACCGAGGCGGCGGACCTCCTGCTGCGCCCGTAGCAACCGGAACGCACCCCACCCAGTGGCCGAAAGGCGCCAACCCCGTTCTTCTGGAAGAGAGTTCAACGGGAACGCGTCGGCGCCCGCCCCCCAACTGGTCGGGGAAGGGGGCGGGCGCCAGGAGACCGCATTGGCCCGACGACGCTGGCGGGGGCAGCGGGTTGAGCTCCCGGCGATGCGGCGCCGGGCGTTCAGGGGCCGGTCGGACCGTCAGACCACGAGCGGGCGGTCGGTGGGGCGGATCGGGGCGGGAAGCGGGGTCTTGCCACCGAGGTACCTGTCCACCGCCGCGGCGGCCGAACGGCCCTCCGCGATGGCCCAGACGATCAGGGACTGGCCACGGCCGGCGTCTCCGCAGACGTACACGCCACCGACATTGGTGGCGAACCGGCCGTCGCGGGCAATGTTACCGCGCGCGTCGAGGTCCACTCCCAGCTGCTCGACCAGCCCGTTCCTCACGTCCGTCCCGGTGAAGCCCATGGCCAGGGTGACCAGCTGCGCCGGGATGACCCGCTCGGTGCCGGGCACCTGCTCGAACCTGCCGTCCTTGAACTCCACCTCGACGAGGTGCAGCTCCTGCACGTTGCCGTCCTCATCGCCGCTGAAGTGGGTGGTGCTGACGGAGTAGATCCGCTCGCCGCCCTCCTCGTGCGCGGAGGTGACCTTGTACGTCATCGGCATGGTCGGCCACGGCTGGTGCCCGGGCCGCTCCTCGCCGGGCCGCGGCATGATCTCCAGCTGGGTGACGGACGCCGCCCCCTGCCGGTGCGCGGTGCCGACGCAGTCGGCGCCGGTGTCGCCGCCGCCGATGACGACGACGTGCTTGCCCCTGGCACTGACCGGGGACTCGACGAAGTCGCCCTCCTGCACCTTGTTGGCCAGCGGCAGGTACTCCATGGCCTGGTACACGCCCTTGAGCTCGCGCCCGGGCACCGGCAGGTCGCGTGCCGTCGTGGCGCCGGCCGCGACGACGACCGCGTCGAAGCGCTCGCGCAGCTGCTGCCCGGTGATGTCCTCGCCGACGTGCACGCCGGTGCGGAACCGGGTGCCCTCCGCCCGCATCTGCTCGATGCGGCGGTTGATGTGCCGCTTCTCCATCTTGAACTCGGGGATGCCGTAGCGCAGCAGGCCGCCGACGCGGTCGGCGCGCTCGTACACCACCACGGTGTGCCCGGCCCGGGTGAGCTGCTGGGCGGCGGCGAGGCCGGCCGGGCCGGAGCCCACGACGGCGACCGTCTTGCCGGAGAGCCGCTCGGGGACCTGCGGGGTGACGCCGCCGCGGTCCCAGGCCTTGTCGATGATGGTGACCTCGACGTTCTTGATGGTCACCGCGTCCTGGTTGATGCCGAGGACGCACGCGGACTCGCACGGAGCCGGGCACAGGCGGCCCGTGAACTCCGGGAAGTTGTTGGTCGCGTGCAGCCGCTCGATCGCGCCGACGAAGTCGTCCCGGTAGGCGAGGTCGTTCCACTCGGGGATGAGGTTCCCGAGCGGGCAGCCGTTGTGGCAGAACGGGATGCCGCAGTCCATGCAGCGGCCGGCCTGCTTGGTGATGATCGGCAGGAGGCTGCGCTCGACGTAGACCTCGTTCCAGTCCCGCAGACGGACGTCCACGGGACGGCGCTCGGCCAGCTGCTTGGGCGTGGTCAGGAAGCCCTTGGGGTCAGCCATGTGCCGCCTCCATCATCTTGCGAGTGGTCTCGGCCTCGGAGAGGCCATCGCGCTCAGCGGCGTCCTTGGCGGCGAGCACTGCCTTGTAGTCGGTCGGCATGATCTTGGAGAAGCGGGAGACCCCGCTGCCCCAGTCGGCCAGGAGTTCGGCGGCGACGGTGGAGCCGGTCTCCTCGTAGTGCTGCTGCACGGTCTCGCGCAGCCACTCGCGGTCGTCGGCGGTGGGGGCCTCGATGCCCACCATGCCGTCGTTGACGTTCGCGGGGCGCAGGTCGAGGACGTAGGCGATGCCGCCGGACATGCCGGCCGCGAGGTTGCGCCCGGTCTCGCCGAGGATGACGACCCGCCCGCCGGTCATGTACTCCAGGCCGTGGTCGCCCACGCCCTCGACGACGAGGGTGGCGCCGGAGTTGCGGACGGCGAAGCGCTCACCGGCCTTGCCGCGCAGGTGGATCCGGCCCGAGGTGGCGCCGTAGCCGATGGTGTTGCCGGCGATGACGTGGTTCTGCGCGTCGTTGCCGATGGCCGCGGCCTCGCGGGCCGGGCGGACGACGACGACACCGCCGGAGAGGCCCTTGCCGACGTAGTCGTTGGCGTCGCCCTCCAGGCGCAGGGTCACGCCGCGGGGGACGAAGGCGCCGAACGACTGCCCGGCGGAGCCGGTGAAGGTGACGTCGATGGTGCCCTCGGGCAGGCCCTCGCCGCGGTAGCGCTTGGTCACCTCGTGGCCGAGCATGGTGCCGACCGTGCGGTTGACGTTGCGGATCGGCAGCTGGATGCGGACGGCGTCGCCGCGCTCCAGGGCGTCCTCGGCCAGCTCGATCAGCTGGTTGTCCAGCGCCTTGTCGAGCGCGTGGTCCTGGGTCGTCGTGCAGTGCCGGGCGGCGCCTTCCGGCAGCGACGGCACGTGGAAGAGCGGGGCCAGGTCGAGCCCGGCGGCCTTCCAGTGGTCGACCGCGGCCTGGGCGTTGATGTGCTCGGCGTGGCCGACGGCCTCCTCGATCGAGCGGAAGCCCAGCGAGGCCAGGATCTCCCGGACCTCCTCGGCGATGAACTCGAAGAAGTTGACGACGAATTCGGGCTTGCCGGAGAACCGGTCGCGCAGCACCGGGTTCTGCGTGGCGACGCCGACCGGGCAGGTGTCCAGGTGGCAGACGCGCATCATGATGCAGCCGGAGACGACCAGCGGGGCGGTCGCGAAGCCGAACTCCTCGGCGCCGAGCAGCGCGGCGATGACGACGTCGCGGCCGGTCTTCAGCTGGCCGTCGGTCTGGACGACGATGCGCTCGCGCAGCCCGTTGAGCAGCAGGGTCTGCTGGGTCTCGGCGAGGCCGAGCTCCCAGGGGCCGCCGGCGTGTTTGAGCGAGGTGAGCGGCGAGGCGCCGGTGCCGCCGTCGTGCCCGGAGACCAGGACGACGTCCGCGTGCGCCTTGGAGACACCCGCCGCGACCGTACCCACGCCGACCTCGGACACCAGCTTCACGTGGATGCGGGCCGCCGGGTTGGCGTTCTTGAGGTCGTGGATCAGCTGGGCCAGGTCCTCGATGGAGTAGATGTCGTGGTGCGGCGGCGGCGAGATCAGGCCGACGCCCGGGGTGGAGTGCCGGGTGCTGGCGACCCACGGGTAGACCTTGTGGCCGGGCAGCTGGCCGCCCTCGCCGGGCTTGGCGCCCTGGGCCATCTTGATCTGGATGTCGTCGGCGTTGACCAGGTACTCGGAGGTGACGCCGAAGCGGCCGGAGGCGACCTGCTTGATCGCCGAGCGGCGCTCGGGGTCGTACAGGCGGTCCGGGTCCTCGCCGCCCTCACCGGTGTTGGACTTGCCGCCGAGGCGGTTCATCGCGATGGCGAGGGTCTCGTGCGCCTCGCGGGAGATCGAGCCGTAGGACATGGCGCCGGTGGAGAAGCGCTTGACGATCTCGGAGACCGGCTCGACCTCCTCGACCGGGATCGCCTCGCGGCCG
Organism: Kitasatospora sp. NPDC001660; assembly: GCF_053596725.1. Lineage (NCBI taxonomy): Bacteria > Bacillati > Actinomycetota > Actinomycetes > Kitasatosporales > Streptomycetaceae > Kitasatospora > Kitasatospora sp. NPDC001660. The sequence goes on from NZ_JBSFGU010000004.1 coordinate 110,946, forward strand.
AGCGCGTCGAGCTGGAACAGGCCGCGCAGCGTCATGAGGCGCTCGGACTGCTCGTTCACCCGGTCCGTGTACTGCTTGAAGATGTCGTACCGGCGGTTGCGGGTGGAGTGCTGGAGCCGGAAGACGGTGTCCGGGTCGAACAGGTGCGGCTCGCCCTCGCGGCGCCACTGGTACTCGCCGCCGATCTCCAGCGCGCGGTGCGCGGCGGGGATGCCGGAGGCCGGGTAGGCCTTGGCGTGCCGGGCGGCGGTCTCCTTGGCGATCTCGTCCAGGCCGATGCCGCCGAGCTTGGTGGTGGTGCCGGCGAAGTAGCCGTCGACCAGCTCGTGCGAGAGGCCGATGGCCTCGAAGACCTGGGCGCCGCGGTAGGAGGCGACGGTCGAGATGCCCATCTTGGACATGACCTTGAGCACGCCCTTGCCGAGCGCCTTGATCAGGTTCTTGATGGCCTTCTCGGGCTCGACGCCCTGGATGAAGACGCCCTGGGCGACGAGGTCCTCGACGGACTCCATGGCCAGGTACGGGTTGACCGCGCCGGCGCCGTAGCCGACCAGCAGTGCGACGTGGTGCACCTCGCGGACGTCGCCGGCCTCGACCAGCAGGGACACCTGGGTGCGCTGCTTGGTGCGGATGAGGTGGTGGTGGATCGCGGAGGTGAGCAGCAGCGAGGGGATCGGGGCGTGCTCGGCGTCCGAGTGGCGGTCGGAGAGCACGATGATCCGGGCGCCGTCGGCGATCGCGGCGTCGGCCTCGGCGGCGATCTCGGCGAGGCGGGCGGCCAGGCCCTCGCCGCCGGTGGCGACCTTGTAGAGGCCGGACAGCGTGACGGCCTTGAGGCCGGGCTGGTCGCCGTCGGCGTTGATGTGGACGAGCTTGGCCAGCTCGTCGTTGTCGATCACCGGGAAGGTGATGCCGACCGAGCGGCAGGCGGCGGCATCGGCGGCCAGCAGGTTGCCCTCGGGGCCGAGGTTGCTGAGCAGCGAGGTGACGAGCTCCTCGCGGATGGCGTCCAGCGGCGGGTTGGTGACCTGCGCGAAGAGCTGCACGAAGTAGTCGAACAGCAGGCGCGGCTTCTCGCTGAGCGCGGCGATCGGCGAGTCGGTGCCCATCGAGCCGAGCGCCTCGGCGCCGGTCTTGGCCATCGGCGCGAGGATGACCCGCAGCTCCTCCTCGGTGTAGCCGAAGGTCTGCTGGCGGCGGGTGACGGAGGCGTGGGTGTGCGCGATGTGCTCGCGCTCGGGGAGCTTGGCGAGCTGGATCTGGCCGGCGGTGACCCACTCCTCGTACGGGTGCTCGGCGGCGAGGCCCGCCTTGATCTCCTCGTCCGGGACGATCCGGTTCTCGTTGAGGCAGACCAGGAACATCTTGCCGGGCTGCAGACGGCCCTTCTGGACGACCTTCTGCTGGTCGAGGTCGAGGACGCCGACCTCGGAGGAGAGCACGACCAGGCCGTCCTCGGTGACCCAGTAGCGGGCCGGGCGCAGGCCGTTGCGGTCGAGCACGGCGCCGATCCGGGTGCCGTCGGTGAAGGTGACGCAGGCCGGGCCGTCCCAGGGCTCCATCAGGTTGGAGTGGTACTGGTAGAACGCACGGCGGGCCGGGTCCATGGTGGCGTGGTTCTCCCACGCCTCCGGGACCATCATCAGCACCGAGTGCGGCAGCGACCGGCCGCCGAGGTGGAGCAGCTCCAGGACCTCGTCGAAGGAGGCCGAGTCGGAGTGGTCCGGGGTGCAGATCGGGAAGATCCGCTCCAGACCCTGCCCGTTCTTGTTGGCCGGGATGAGGTCGGTGGTGAGCTGCGACTCGCGGGCGCGCATCCAGTTGCGGTTGCCCTTGACCGTGTTGATCTCGCCGTTGTGCGCGACGAAGCGGTACGGGTGGGCGAGCGGCCAGCTCGGGAAGGTGTTGGTGGAGAACCGCGAGTGCACCAGGCCGATGGCGGACGCGTAGGTGCGGTCCGACAGGTCGGGGAAGAAGGGCTCCAGCTGGCCGGTGGTCAGCATGCCCTTGTAGACGATGGTGCGGGCGGACAGCGACGGGAAGTAGACGCCGGCCTCGCGCTCGGCGCGCTTGCGGACGACGAAGGCGATCCGGTCGAGCTCGATGCCGGTGAGGCCGTCGCGGCCCAGGTTCTGTCCGACGGGCGCTGACGCGAGGAAGACCTGGCGGAAGCGGGGCATCACGCTGCGCGCGGTGGCGCCGAGGAGGTCGGGGGTGACGGGCACGTCGCGCCAGCCGAGGACGGTCAGGTCCTCCTCGGCGGCGATGGCCTCGATCTGCGCGACGGCGGCGGCGTCGGCCGCGTCCTCGTCCGGCAGGAAGGCGATGCCGACGGCGTAGGAGCCGGCGGCCGGGAGCTCGAAGGAGACCTTGCCGCGCAGGAAGGCGTCCGGGATCTGGGTGAGGATGCCGGCGCCGTCACCGGAGTCGGGCTCGGCGCCGGTGGCGCCGCGGTGCTCCAGGTTGCGCAGGACGGTCAGCGCCTGCTCGACGATGGTGTGGTCGGCGATGCCGGTCAGCGTGGCGACGAAACCGACGCCGCAGGCGTCGTGCTCGTTCCGCGGGTCGTACAGGCCCTGAGCAGCAGGTCGCGCATCCGGAACGAGCGCGTACGGCGGGCGGGCGGCGCCGGCCTGGGGCTCGTTGGCGGAGTGCATGGATGCAGGCAGCATCGGCTCTCCCGTCGTCGTCTTTCGGCAAGTTGGTGCAAGTAGGGACGACGTTGGCCCTGATGCGATGGAGCGGTTTCGTGCAAGTTACATGATGCCCAAGATCCCGGGAAGCGGAATATCTCGTCCGCATGGTGGACGGATCCGCAGGTCGGGGGGTGAATGAAGGGACGTGCCACAGTGCACGTCCCGACGATTGTGCCCGGCGGTCGGCCGCCCGAAACAGTGGCGAAACCGGACCGCCACACGAGGCGATCAAGGGCGCCTGCGAATCCTTTCCCGGGGCCGCGCCGCGGATGCGAATCTGCGACTCCAGGGCTCGGATGGCGAGACTAGGCCAGGCAATGCGCGACGGCCATGTGCGGAACGTCACGCATTCACCGGCATAGTCATGCAGGGGGCCGTGTCATCCCACATGCCCGCCGATGAGCCAGCCCAGCAGGTACGTCACACCCGCCGCCGCACCGCCCAGCACCAGCTGCCGCAGCCCGCTGAACCACCAGTTGCGCGCCGTCACGCGGGCCACCACGGCACCGCAGGCGAAGAGCCCGGCCGCAGCGAGCACCAGGGCGGGCAGCAGCGTCGTCGCGCCCAGCAGGTACGGAAGCAGCGGCAGCAGCGCGCCGAGCGCGAAGCAGACGAAGGAGGACGCGGCGGCGACCAGCGGCGAGGGCAGGTCGTTGGGGTCGATGCCCAGTTCCTCCCGCGCGTGGATCTCCAGCGTCTGGTCCGGGTCGGCGGACAGCTGCCGGGCCACCTCGTGGGCCAGGTCCGGGTCCACCCCGCGCGACACGTACAGCTGGGCCAGCTCGGCCAGTTCGCCGTGCGGGTTGCGGCTCAGCTCCAGCCGCTCGGCCTCGATCTCGGCCTGCACGAGCTCGCGCTGCGAGGCCACCGAGGTGTACTCCCCCGCCGCCATCGAGCAGGCGCCGGCCGCCAGCCCGGCGAGCCCGGTGAGGATCACCGTGCCGTTGGACGCCGCGCCGCCGACCACACCGGTCATCAGCGCGAAGTTGGAGACCAGGCCGTCGACCGCACCGAACACCGCGGGCCGCAGCCAGCCGCCGTTGACGTCCCGGTGGTGGTCCGCCGCAGGTATGCGGGGGTGCTGCCCGGCCTCGGGCTCAAGGGTGGTCGCGCTCACGGTTCTGCCCCTCCGTCTTCGTTCGTCTGCCTCGAACGTAGCCGGGTCGAGCTGGGCATTTCCAGCAAAGTAAGGCTGTCCGAACAGCACTGAGGCCACCCTTCGCACGTCCTGCGAAGGGTGGCCTCACGGGGAGGAACTCCCCAGGTCAGATCGGGTTCTCGGTGTCCTCGCCGGCCTTCTCGACGGTCGCGACGGCTGATTCGGCGTCCGCCTTTTTGTCCACTGACCGGGACAGCTCGGCGGTCTCACCGGCCCCGGCGACCTTCTCGGACGGGGCGGCCTTCCTCGCGCTCGCCTCGGCCCCGGCCTTGCGCTCCGAAGCCCTGCCCTCGGCGGCCTTGCCCTCGGCCCCGTCCTGCGCCTCGTGCGCGGCCGGGTCGACGCTCGCCGGGTCCTCCCGGCCGGGCCGCTTCTTGCCGACGATCACGAAGTACGCCACGGCGCCGAGGAACACCACGATCGACGTCCAGTCGTTCAGCCGCAGGCCGAAGTAGACGTGCGCCTCGTCGATCCGCAGCCACTCGGTCCAGAACCGGCCCACCGTGTAAGCGGCCACGTACAGCGCGAACGCCCTGCCGTGCCCCAGCTTCCAGCGCCGGTCCGCCCAGATCACCAGCAGCGCGACCGCGACGTCCCAGATCGACTCGTAGAGGAAGGTCGGGTGGTAGACGCCCGACACGACCTCGCCGTTCGGCAGCGTCTTGTGGATCTCCAGGCCCCACGGCAGCGTGGTCGGCCGGCCGTACAGCTCCTGGTTGAACCAGTTGCCCCAGCGCCCCATCGCCTGCGCGAGCGCGATGCCCGGCGCGATGGCGTCGGCGTAGGCGGGCAGCGGCACGCCCCGGCGGCGGCAGCCGATCCAGGCCCCGACCGCGCCGAGCGCGACCGCGCCCCAGATGCCGAGGCCGCCCTCCCAGATCTTGAAGGCGTTCCACGGGTTCTTGCCGTCGCCGAAGTACAGCTGGTGATCGGTGATCACGTGGTACAGCCGGCCGCCGACCAGGCCGAACGGCACGGCCCACACGGCGATGTCACCGACCGTGTGCTTGGCACCGCCCCGGGCGACCCAGCGCTTGCTGCCGAGCCAGACGGCTACGACGACACCGAGGATGATGCAGAAGGCATAGGCGCGCAGCGGGACCGGTCCGAGATACAGGACGCCCCGCGACGGGCTGGGAATGTAGGCGATATCCATGACAGCTCCGACGCTACAGGGTCGGCGGCCCGCGCCGGACAACCCTGGGGTCACAGAAACCGAACAACGGGCAGGAAATCCGGGTACCACCCCCTCCGGACGGGACGGAGGCGGCGGCACCGGGCGGCCTGCACGGCTCAGTCGGCGTTCGGCGAGGGGTTGTTGCTCTCCGAGGCGGTGGCGCTGGGCGCCGGCGTCTGCCCGTTGGAGCCCGGGGTGCCCAGCTGCTTGCCCTGGTTGGCGGCGTCCACCCACTTCGCCAGGTTCGCCGGGGTGATCTCCTCGTTGCCGTTCTTCGGGTAGATCGGCTGGCCGTTGAGGAGCACGGTCGGGGTGGACTTGTAGCTGGACTTGTCGAAGTCCTGCTGCACCGCGGACACCCATCCGCCGTACTTGTTGTCCTTGACGCAGGACTCGAAGGCGGGCGTGTCCAGGCCGCTGACCTGCTTGGCCAGGTTGATCAGGACGGCCTTGTTGCCGAAGGCGTCGTTGGTCTCGTCCGGCTGGTTGCGGTAGAGGACGTCGTGGAAGTCCCGGAAGTGCCCGGCGTCCTGGGCGCAGGCCAGGGCGCCGGCGCCGTTCTTGGAGCCCTTGCCGGGCACCGCGCGGTCGATGAACGAGACGACGTGGGCGTTGGTGTAGATCTTGCCCTGGTCCTCGAGCTGGTCGATGGTCGAGGAGAACTCGCGCTCGAAGATGCCGCAGGCGGGACAGCGCGGGTCCTCGTAGACGGTCAGGACGGACGGGGCGCCCGCGGAGCCGACCGGGATGACGAGGTTCTTGTCGCCGATCGTCCCGGCCGGGGCGGCGGTCGGCGTCTCCGGCTTGGAGCGCTGGTTCTGCACCATCACGCCGACGACGACCGCGGCGGCGATCACCGCGAGCACCGCACCGCCCGCGATGAGCTTCTTCCTGCGCCGTCCGGCGGCCTCGTCAGCCGCCCGCTGCGCCAGCATCCGCTCGCGGGCGGTGCGCTTGCCTTCTCGGTTCTTGTCGCTCATTGCCTTGACATCCATCGGGAGGACCTCGGTCGGGGGATTGGGATGCGGTGGGGCCTGCCGGTCAGCTCGCCAGCCAGCCGTCCACCGAGAACTTGGTGCGGGGCCGCCACAGCAGCCACCCGGCCAGCAGCAGGAACCCGGTGTCGCGCAGGATCTCCTGCAGGTACTCGGTCTGCGAGGCGTCCACGTGCCCACCGCCGCCGAAGCAGCCGCAGTCGATCGAGATGCCGCGCGCCCAGGCCGAGCCGATCCCGGCGATGAAGGTGAGCAGCAGCAGCGCGCAGACGCCGGCGACCAGCCGGACGCCCAGGCCGACCACCAACAGCAGGGCGAGCGCCAGCTCCAGGAAGGGCAGCCCGTAGCCGATCGGCTTGACCAGCCCCTCCGGCAGGATCTCGTAGGCGCGGACGGCCTGGGCGGCCTCCGCCGGGTCGGCGATCTTGGCCAGTCCGGCCCAGCCCCACACCACCGCGAGCCCGAGCCGGACGGCGGCGCCGAGCCACTGCGTCCACACCGGCACGGGTCGGCGCGCCGGCGGCGCGGAGACCGCGGACACGGATCCGCCGGGCTGCACTGCCGCGCCGGCCATCAGGGAACCCCCCTCGGGAAACTCGTTCACTTCCTGATGAACCGTAAGAGGCTGAGCCCGGTTCCTCCGCATTCAGGAATTAAGCCTTATGAGTGACGTCTGATGGCGGTCTGTCCGATTCGGCCCGAACTTCCGTGCGCTACCGGCAGATCAACGGGCGCCCCAGGTCGAAGAGGTCGGTGCGGCCCTCGTGGTGCCGGTGCGAGTCCCGCGCGGCGGCCTCCCAGCGGGCCGCCTCGGCACACACGGACGCGTCCCGCTCGGCCCGCTCGGCGGCCGCCCTGGCCAGCGCGTGCCCGACCTCGGAGTGCGCCCCGACGGCGGCGCCGAGGGCCAGGGCGGCCGCCGCCGCCCGCAGCAGGACGGCTCGGTGGAAACCTCTCACCGGCTCACCCCTTCGCTCGCTCGCCGACCCCCGCACACGTTGTCCGTGCACTCGTCCCTCCACTCAACGTCGGTCAACCCTGGCTGATGCGTGTCACCGCCACGGTTCACCCGTTCGGGGTCCCGGCCGATGCCCGGCGACGCGTCACCCTCCCCCGAAAGGCCGAGGGCCCGTCGCTCCCCCTGGAGCGACGGGCCCTCGGCCGTCCCGTTGTGCCGGTGCGTCAGCGTCGGCGCACGCCCTGCGCCAGCTCGCCGGCCAGGGCGCGGACGGCGGCGAGCGCGGCCGGCTCGTCCCCGTCGGCCGCCAGGATGCGCTTCACGAACGCGGACCCGACGATCACGCCGTCCGCGAAGCCCGCCACCTCGGCTGCCTGGGCGGCGTCGGAGACGCCGAGCCCGACGCAGACCGGCAGGTCGGTGGTGGCCCGGGTGCGGGCGACCAGGTCCTCGGCGAGCGAGCCGACCGCGCTGCGGGTGCCCGTCACGCCCATCACCGCGGCGGCGTACACGAACCCGCTGCCGGCCGCGGTGACCTCGGCCAGCCGCTGGTCCTTGCTGCTGGGGGCGACCACGAACACGGTGTCCAGGCCGTGCTCGTCCGCCGCCTTGCGCCACTCCCCCGACTCCTCCACCGGCAGGTCCGGCAGGATGCAGCCGGCCCCGCCCGCGGCCGCCAGGTCGGCGGCGAAGCGCGCCACGCCGTAGCGGTCGACCGGGTTCCAGTACGTCATCACCAGCACCGCCGCACCGGGGTGCGCGGTGGCGACCTCCTGGACGGTCCGCAGCACGTCCTTGATCCGCACGCCGCCGCGCAGGGCGATGTCGTCGGCGGTCTGGATGACGGCGCCGTCCAGCACCGGGTCGGAGTGCGGCAGGCCGACCTCGACGACGTCGCAGCCGCCCTCGATCAGCGCGTTGATCGCCCGGATGCCGCCGTCGACGGTCGGGAAGCCGGCCGGCAGGTAGCCGATCAGCGCGGCCCGGTCCTCCGCCTTGGCCGCCGCCAGGATGCCGCTGAGCTTGCTCGCCATGTCACTTACCCCCGTGGGTCGCGTCGCCGCCGGCCGGCTCGTCGTACAGGCCGAAGTACTGGGCCGCGGTGTGCATGTCCTTGTCGCCGCGCCCGGAGAGCGAGACCAGGATGGTGGCCTCGGGCCCGAGTTCGCGGCCGAGCTCCAGGGCGCCGGCCAGCGCGTGGGCGCTCTCGATGGCCGGGATGATGCCCTCGGTGCGGGAGAGCAGGCGCAGCGCCTGCATCGCGGCGTCGTCGGTGACCGGGCGGTACTCGGCCCGTCCGGTGTCCTTGAGCCACGCGTGCTCCGGGCCGACGCCCGGGTAGTCGAGGCCGGCCGAGATGGAGTGCGACTCGATGGTCTGGCCGTCCTCGTCCTGCAGGACGTAGGTGCGCGAGCCGTGCAGCACGCCGGGGTCGCCCTTGGTGAGGGTCGCCGCGTGCCTGGGGGTGTCGGCGCCCTCGCCGGCCGCCTCGCAGCCGATCAGGCGGACACCGGCGTCCGGGATGAACTCGTGGAAGATGCCCATCGCGTTGGAGCCGCCGCCGACGCAGGCGACGACGGCGTCGGGCAGCCGTCCGGTCCGGTCGAGCACCTGTCGGCGGGCCTCGACGCCGATGACCCGGTGGAAGTCGCGGACCATCATCGGGAACGGGTGCGGACCGGCCACCGTGCCGAACAGGTAGTGGGTGGAGTCGACGTTGGCGACCCAGTCGCGGAACGCCTCGTTGATGGCGTCCTTGAGGGTGCGGCTGCCGGACTTGACGGCCACCACCTCGGCGCCGAGCATCCGCATCCGGGCGACGTTCAGCGCCTGGCGCTGGGTGTCGACCTCGCCCATGTAGATCGTGCAGTCGAAGCCGAACAGCGCGCACGCGGTGGCGGTGGCCACGCCGTGCTGGCCGGCGCCGGTCTCGGCGATGATCCGGGTCTTGCCCATCCGCCTGGTGAGCAGGGCCTGGCCCAGCACGTTGTTGATCTTGTGCGAGCCGGTGTGGTTCAGGTCCTCGCGCTTGAGCAGGATGCGCGCGCCGCCCGCCTCGGCGGAGAAGCGGTGCACGTCGGTCAGCGGGCTCGGGCGGCCCGTGTAGTCCTTGAGCAGGGCGTCGAGCTCGGCGGTGAAGGCCGGGTCGGCCTTGGCCTTCTCGTACTCCTCCGCGACCTGCTCGACGGCGGCGACCAGCGCCTCCGGGATGAAGCGGCCGCCGTACGCGCCGAAGTAGCCGCGGGCGTCCGGCACTTGGGTGCCGGGCGGGTAGTCCTTCTCGGACATGGTGGATTCCCTTGGGGAGATGACGACAGTGACGTCTCGTGGCCGGTGATCAGCCGAGCGTCCTGCGCCATCGCCGGCCCTGCACCTGCCCGGGCTCGCAGCCGATGACGTACCGCACCCGCCGCCCCAGCACCCGGCGCGCGGGCGCGCGGCAGCCGCGCGGGCGGCAGCCGGGGGCGAGACGGGTGGCGATCTTCATCTGGACCGCGTCAGTCCTTGTGCCGTACGGCCGGGTGGGCCCCGGCGGCGACCAGGTCGGCGACCGCGGCACGCGGGTCCTTGCCGGTCACCAGGGACTCGCCGACCAGCACCGCGTCCGCGCCGAGGTTGGCGTAGGAGATCACGTCCAGCGGGCCGCGCACGCCGGACTCGGCGACCTTGACGATGCCGTCCGGGATCGCGTGGACGACGTTGCCGAAGGTGTTGCGGTCCACCTCAAGGGTCTTGAGGTTGCGGGCGTTGACGCCGATGATCCGCGCCCCGGCGTCCACCGCGCGCTTGATCTCCTCCTCGTCGTGCACCTCCACCAGCGGCGTGAGGCCGATCGACTCGGCGCGCTCGATCAGCGACACCAGGGCCGGCTGGTCGAGGGCGGCGACGATCAGCAGCGCGAGGTCGGCGCCGTGCGCGCGGGCCTCCCACAGCTGGTAGGCGGTGACGATGAAGTCCTTGCGCAGCAGCGGGGTGTCCACCGCGGCGCGGACGGCGTCGAGGTCGGCCAGCGACCCGCCGAAGCGGCGCTGCTCGGTCAGCACGCTGATCGCGGCGGCGCCGCCGGCCGCGTAGTCGCGCGCCAGGGCGGCCGGATCGGCGATCGCGGCCAGGGCGCCCTTGGACGGGCTGGAGCGCTTCACCTCGCAGATCACCCGGACCCCGTCGCCCCTGAGGGCGGCGACGCCGTCCTTGGCCTCAGGGGCCCTGGCGGCGAGCTCCTTGAGCTCGTCCAGGGAGACCCGGGCCTGCCGCTCGACGAGGTCCTCACGGACCCCTTCGATGATCGTGTCGAGCACGCTCATGCGCCCACCTCGCTACGCTCGGCAGGCGCTTCGCGCAACACGCACCTGTCAATGGTTCGTTCGCTCCGCTCACTCACGGCGCAGTGCCCCCATCATTTCTGCTAGTTCGCTAGCGAGGAGCCGTCCGGGCGAAAGCCCGCCGGCTCTTCGATGGTATCGGCACCCGGGGGAGCGAACCGCATCAGCCCGGCGCGCGTCTCGCGGACCGGACGCCCCTGCGGCGGCTCTCAACTGCGACTTCACCGGTTCTCCACCCGCGTCCGGGCGGCGGCCCGGCGGCGGCCGGATCAGACCAGCGGCGGCGCCAGCCCCGCCCCGACCGGCAGATTGCGCACCACGGTGAACACCAGCACCAGCAGCCCGATCAGCGCCCAGCGGCGCGCCCCGACCGACACCCGCGGCATCGGGCCGCCGGTCAGCGCGGCCCAGCCCCAGCGCAGCCACATCACCGCCAGGACGGCGAACAGCAGCACCGCGACGGCGTTGTCGTGCAGCGCGGCGGTGAAGTCCCCGTGGGCGAGCGCGTGGACGCAGCGCAGGCCCCCGCAGCCGGGGCACCACCAGCCGGTCGCGGCCAGGAACGGGCAGTTCGGGTAGTGCCCGGGTGCGTTCGGGTCCACCACGGAGACGTACACGGTGGGCACGGCCACCGCGGCCAGCGCGGCCAGCGGGGGGCCCAGCCGCCGCAGCACGGGCGGCGGGGCGGAGGCGGTAGGAGCGGCGTTCACGCCCCCGATTCTGCCCGGCCCGGGCGCCGGGAACGCGAAAACGGCGGGCGTGGCGCGCCCGCCGTTCAGCTGTGCGAGGGGTCCGGCCGTCAGGCGGTGACGACGGCGCGCGCGGCGCGGGCCTCGGTCTGCTCCTCGATGGACTTGTAGACGTTGGCGCTCGGCTGCTTGCCCATGCCGGCCATCGCCATGGCCTTGCCGACGATGCCGCCGACGACGACGACCGCCAGACCGGCCACGACCAGCAGCGGCGACGGCAGGATCATCGCGACGCCCGCGATGCCGAAGCCGACGAACGAGATGACGACGCCGGTCCAGGCGGCGGGAGTGTGGCCGTGTGCTGCTGCTGCCATCGATGGTGCTCCTTGGCTCTCGGGGCCCGGCCGGGCCTGCGGGGCCGCCGGCGGGTTTGACGGTTCCCATTGTGCCGGGCCACACAGCGGCGCCCCAAAGCGGGTGGCCCGTCTATCGCGTCACATGCGACGGCCCCGGTGGCCCGGCCCTCGGACCGTCGCCGCATCGCAGGTCCGCCCTCAGACCGCCGTCGGGTCCTCGCCGCGGTCCAGGGCCTTCCACAGGTCGGCGGGGGTGTCGGCGCCCTTCGCGGGGGCCTTGCGGGTGGGCGCCTCGTAGCGGCTGCCCATGGCCGGCCAGCCGCGGCCGAAGCGGAGCGTGAGCAGCCCGGCGACCGCGAGCAGCGCCCCGCCGGCCACCGCCACCCAGGGCCAGGCGGTGTGGCCGACCCCGGTGGCCGTCGAGCCGGCCAGGGCGAGCTTGCGGGCGGCCTCGGCGTCCAGCGCGGTGGTGTCGCCGGAGCCGGCCACCGCCGTGGCGGCCACGCCGAGCCCGGCCAGCAGGGTCAGCGCGCCCACCGCGAGCCGCCCGGCGCCGCGCACCGCGAACACCGCGATGGCCGCGGCCAGCCCCACCAGGGCCAGTCCGCCGGGCAGTTCGGAGATCTTCCCGCCGGTGACGGACACCTCCAGGGTGCCGGCCCGGCCCTGCGCCCAGTCCCGGCCGACCGCGGTCAGCACCAGGACGGCGCTCAGCACGGTCAGCAGCAGCATCATGCCGAGCGTCCGCCGGCTCGGCCGCGCGGCCGGGGCGGTGTCGGGTACGGGGTTCTGGTCAGCGCTCACCGGTCCACTATCCCCCGCCCGACGGCTCAGGCTTCACCCGGGGTGGGCGGCCCGGCCGGGAAGCCGTCGGTCTGCAGCACGAGCGTGCGCTCGCCCAGCGCGAGGAAGAGGTCGTTGCCGAACGGCACCCGTTCGGCCTCCCGGTACACCCCGCCCGGAGCCGGGGCGGTGTGCACCGTGCAGACGCCGGCCGCCGGGTCGATCACCACGTACAGCGGCACCCCGGACTCCGCGTACGCGCGCGCCGCCGCACCGCGGCCGCCGCCCGGGGCCGCCACCTCCAGCACGGCCTCGACGGCCGGCCCGCCGTAGCGCCCGTCGGCGCCCCGCCCGGCCCCCGGGGCGATCACCGCGAGGTCGGGTGCGAGGCCGCCGGGCGCGGCCGGGAAGTCGATCAGCACCTGCGACAACACCCGGCCGTGGCCCGCCAGTTGGTCCATGATCTGCACGGCGGCGCTGAGCACGGTCTCCCACCGCCGCTCGTCGTGCGGCATCCCAGACATCCCGGACATCCAAGCCGCCTCCCTGCCCAATCCGACGGACCCTGCGAAAGCTACGAAAGCTCCGGCGTCCGCAGCGTATTGGCGGTGGCGATCGCCCGCAGCACGGCGGCCGCCTTGTTGCGGCACTCGGTGTCCTCGCCGTGCGGGTCGGAGTCGGCCACCACGCCCGCGCCGGCCTGCACGTACGCGGTGCCGTCGCGCAGCACCGCCGTCCGGATCGCGATCGCGGTGTCGGAGTCGCCGGCGAAGTCCAGGTAGCCGACGCAGCCGCCGTACAGGCCGCGGCGGGTGGGCTCCAGCTCCTCGATGATCCGCATCGCCCGGGGCTTGGGCGCGCCCGAGAGGGTGCCGGCCGGGAAGCACGCGGTCAGCACGTCGAAGGCGGTCCGCCCGGGCGCCACCCTGCCGGTGACGGTCGAGACGATGTGCATGACGTGGCTGTAGCGCTCGATGTGCATGAAGTCGACCACCTCGACACTGCCCGGCTCGCAGACCCGGCCGAGGTCGTTGCGGCCGAGGTCGACGAGCATCAGGTGCTCGGCCCGCTCCTTGGGGTCGGCGAGCAGCTCGGCGGCCAGCGCCGCGTCCTCGTGCGGGGACGCGCCGCGGTGCCGGGTGCCGGCGATCGGGTGCAGCATCGCCTCGCCGTCGGTGACCTTGACCAGCGCCTCCGGGCTGGAGCCGACCACGTCGAAGCCGCCCTCCACGCCGCCGTCCGGGCCCGGGAAGCGGAACAGGTACATGTACGGGCTCGGGTTGGTGGTGCGCAGCACGCGGTAGACGTCCAGCGCGGAGGCCGGGCAGGGCGCCTCGAAGCGCTGCGAGGGCACGACCTGGAAGGCCTCGCCGGCCCGGATCCGCTCCTTGATCACGTCCACCGCGGCCCGGTACGGCGCGCCGCCGAAGGGCGAGCGGACGTCGCCGGGGCCGGCCGGGGTGAAGGTGGCGAGCCCGGGGTCGACCGGCTTCAGGAGGTCGGCCTCCATCGCGTCGAGCCGGGCCACCGCGTCCGCGTGGGCCTCGTCGACGCCGCTCGCGAGGTCGTTGTGGTTGACGGCGTTGGCGATCAGCAGCACCGTGCCGTCGACGTGGTCCAGCACGGCGAGGTCGGTGGCGAGCAGCATGGTCAGCTCGGGGAGCTGAAGGTCGTCCGGGTTGAGGTCGGGCAGCTTCTCCAGCCGGCGGACGACGTCGTAGCCGAGGTAGCCGACCAGGCCGCCGGTGAGCGGCGGGAGGCCGTCGTCGGCGTGCCGGGGGGTGTGCAGCGCCTCCAGCGCGGCGCGGAGCACCTCCAGCGGGTCGCCGGTGGTGGGGATGCCGACCGGCGGGGTGCCGAGCCAGCGGGCGGTGCCGTCGGGGCCGGCGGTGAGGGTGGCGGCACTGCGGACGCCGACGAAGGAGTAGCGCGACCAGCTGCGGCCCTGTTCGGCGGACTCCAGCAGGAAGGTGCCGGGCCGCTCACCTGCCAGGCTGCGGTAGAGGCCGATCGGGGTGAGGCCGTCCGCGAGGAGCCTGCGGGTGACCGGGATGACCCGGGTGTCGACGGCGAGCTTGCGGAAGGCTTCGAGATCCATGGCGGGCGGCACCTTCTGGGTCGGGGGCGGGGTCAGGCGAGCGGGAGCACGTCGGCGTCGAAGCAGGTGCGGTCGCCGGTGTGGCAGGCCGCGCCGCTCTGGTCGACCCTGACCAGCAGGGTGTCGCCGTCGCAGTCGAGCGCCACGGACTTGACCGCCTGGACGTGCCCGGAGGTGTCGCCCTTGACCCAGTACTCGCGGCGGCTGCGGCTCCAGTAGGTGCAGCGGCCGGTGGTGAGCGTGCGGTGCAGCGCCTCGTCGTCCATCCAGCCGAGCATCAGCACCTCGCCGGTGTCGTACTGCTGCGCGATGGCCGGCAGCAGGCCGTCCTCGGTGCGCTTGAGGCGGGCCGCGATCGCGGGGTCCAGGGCGGTGGTGCCGGGGGCGGCGGGTGTGGTGGACATGGGGACATTGTGTCAGCCCGGCCGGGCCCACCGGTGCGCCGTCCGCATGGCGGCCGGGGCGGGTCAGCGGGGCCGCTCGCAGCCGGCGGGCCAGATCCGGTGGACGAACAGCCCGGCCTTGCGTGCCAGGCCGGCGACCCGGGCCGGTTCGCTGCCGGGCCCGCCGTCCCACGCCTCTCCGTCCCAGACGGCGATCAGCTCGTCGATCATGCCGACCAGGGCGCGCCCGGTGTCGTCACCGAGGCCCCCGCGCTCGGCCGGGGCGAGCCGGTGGACGGCGTTCGCCTCGTTCATCAGCGCGAGCCGGGTGGCCCGGTGGCGGTCGTCGGCGCGGCCGACGGCCGGCGCGCTCGCGGGGACGATGATCTCCAGCTTGCCGCCGTGCTCCAGGACGGACCGGGCGAACCAGCTGTCCGGCCCCTCGTCGGCGCAGGTGACACCGACCAGCTCGTACGGGCCGAAGGTGGTGACCAGGTGCCAGAGGTCCCCGCGGACCAGCATCTCCGTGATGCCGCCCGACAGGCCCTGGTGGCCGGTGATTCCGACGCGCATTCCCAACTCCCGGGATCGTGTCGTGCCGCCGGGAGCCTATCCGCCCCCCCTGACGGGCCGGGGCCGCGGGACGAGTTCGGCCAACCGCCTGCCGGAAGGGCCCGCACTGGGCCATCCTCGTGGCCATGACCTCCGAGCAGCCGCCGCCCGCAGCCGCCGACTCCCGCCCCTCCCGGGGCCTGGTCCTCACCGTCGCCGCCGTCCTGGCCGTGCTGCTCGCGGTGGTGGCCACCGTGCTGCTCTGGCCGGACGACAAGCAGCCCGCCGCCGCACCACCACCGCCCACCCCCACGGCCACCCCGACGCCGACCCCCACACCGACCCCCACCCCGCCGTACGCCTTCTTCCCGGTCGGCACCTGCTTCGACCACCCGCAGCTGAGCCCGGCGATCGTCAGGTCGGAGGAACGGCCCTGCACCGGCGCGCACGACGGCGAGGTGGTCGCCGACCTCAAGCTGCCGGAGGGCCTGAGTGGCGACCTCAAGATCAACCTGACGATGCTCGACGGCTGCAAGGAGGCCGAAGCCGCCGCCAAGGCCCGCCAGGGCGACGGCCGCACCTACTACGGCCGCCCGCTCGGCCCGACCATGGCCAACTACCAGCAGGGCTGGCGGGATTACACCTGTGCCCTGACGATCAGCAACCACCAGGGCGGCCCCAAGCTCACCGGCCACCTCCGCTGAGCGACCGCCGCCGCGCGACGTTCTAAGGTGGCGCCATGTCGAACCACGCCCTGGCCGAGCGCCACCGTCTCGCCGAACTCCTGGCCGCCGCCGGGCCGGACGCGCCCACCCTCTGTGCCGGATGGACCACCCGCGACCTCGCCGCCCACCTGGTGATCCGGGAACGCCGGGCGGACGCGGCGGCCGGCATCCGCGTCGGCGCCCTCGCGGACTGGACCTACCGGGTGCAGTCCGCGTACGCCGAGCGCCCGTACGAGGAACTGCTGCGGCTGTTCCGCTCCGGCCCGCCGCTCCTCTCCCTCTTCGCCCTGCCCGGCGCGGACGAGGCGGCGAACACCGTCGAGTACTTCGTGCACGCCGAGGACGTCCTGCGCGCACAGGACGACTGGACCCCGCAGCCCGTGCCGCCCGGCCGCGCCGAGGCCCTGTGGCGCCGCCTCCCCCTGCTGGCCCGTCTGGAAGCCGGCCGCCGCTCCCCCGTCCGCCTGGAACTGCGCCAACCCGACGGCCGCTCCCTCACCACCGGCCCGGCCGGCACCCCCGTCGTCCGTATCACCGGCGAACCGGGCGAACTGATCCTCTTCACCTACGGCCGCGGCGCCCGCACCACCCTCGACGTGGACGGCCCCGCTGACGCCGTCGAGGCCCTCCGGCACGCGCTGCCGCTGCCGTAGGGCGCCCAATGACATACAAAAGCAAAAGAAATTTAGATACAAAAGAGAATAGTAATTGCGTGGGCCCTCTTCAGTCAAGGAGGGGCTCGCGCATTAATGAGCAAAAACAGCAGATAGTCAGAAACATGGGCGTGCTCCCGGCGCCACCAAGGGGCGACAGCGAGATCTGCGCACCTCGCCTACACGGCGAGGTGCGCAAGAGACAAAACGAGCAGAAGAATAACCAGCAAGACACCTCGATAAACATGGCAAAGAATTGCAGCGCCCCCCGGCAAGTGATGGGGTGCCTCAGGGGAAAAACCCAAGCGCCGCCGCCTCGGCCCGCCGAGGCGGCGGCGAATGCAAAGTAGAACAGGGCGGTCTCCTTCAGGGTGGGTCGCACTAAAATCAGCGAAGACAAAGTCAACCACCTGATGGAAATGCCTCGATAGACATCACTGAAAGCATTAGTCAGAACTTTCCGGAAGCAGGGCAGCTCAGCCGAGGATTTCGATGGCCTGCTCGCCCGCCTCGCCGGGGCGGCGAGACGGGCTCGTTACCCGCACGAGCTTGCCCGCGATTCGGAGAGGAGAGACAAACTCACCGCAACCGCCCCTCTGCTCTCGGGCGAGCGCTACTGAACATCCGCAGAGGTCGTGGTTAAGTACGCCTTCCCTTTTCAACGCGCAACTACCGCACTGTGGCGAGGATCTCGAACTCAGACAGTCTGCCCGCCGGGATTTCCGAGGGACACCGCAAACAACCGCACCACTAATGCCATGAATCCAGGGAGACGCTCGGACCGTCGTTGAGGTAGCTGATCAGAGCTTCCTTGGTCGTGGAGACGAATTCCTCCGGCACGACATCGATGCCGACCCACGCGACTTCCGAGTGCTTGGCGGGTTCCCCGTTCGTGAGTTCGCCGGACCACCGGTGGGCGGCGAAGACGACGGTCAGGAAGCCGTTGGGTGCCTCGACTCCTCGAGCCCCATGGATGACGTGGACCAGTCGCAGATCCTCTGGAGTGACGACGAGCCCGGTCTCCTCCTTGAGTTCGCGAACCGCCGTCTCCGTGATCGGTTCGCCGGGTTCGCTCTTTCCGACGGGCAGATCCCACATGCCTTGGGCGAACTTGGCCTTGGGTCCTCGCCGAAGGAGTACGACGCGCCGGGCTTCGCGGTCATGGACGATGACGGCGGCAACCAGCAGGGTCATCGACTCCATAGCGGGCTTGAGAGCAGCGATCTGATCGGCGGTCGGCTGAGCCACGTCGGTCGGGTCCTTCCTGCGGTGCGGCTGTCATGTCAGTGCCTCGCGTGCGCGGCGCTCCAGATCGATGACTCCCGGAACACCGCGTCTACGGTAGATCGCCAAAACAGGGGCGGATGGAAGAGACCCGCAGCACCGTGCCGCGCTGGATCTGGCCAGACGGCGGAGACAGCACCCTTCCGCCGGGCATGTTGGGCTTCCAGCCGCGCGGAAGCCCTGGCGGGGGCTCCTCGGGACCCTGCCCCCGCCAGCTCCGAAACGGCTGCGGCCCGATCCTCGATGACTTCGAGGACCAGGCCGTACATGCAGAGTCAGACGGGGAGTGATGTCTCTGGATCAGAGGGTGATCAGCTTGCGGATCGCGTCACTGACCTCGGGCAGCTCGCCCGCGAGTGCCCACTGGTGGGCATCGTGCTCGGTGAGGACAACGGGTTCGGTCTTCTCCACGGTGACCGCGAAGTTGAACTGGCGGGTGGTGCCGCCGCGGCTGTTCTGGTAGTCGAAGTGACCGATGTAGCCGCTGACCTGATCGATGATCAGGCCGGTCTCCTCGGCGGTCTCCCGGCATAGGGCGTCGAGGATGGACTCGCCGACCTCGACCGTCCCGGAGGGGATCTCCCACATCCCGCCCATGTAGTCGTCGGGGTTGCGCCGTACGAGCAGGACCCGGCCGTCGTGGTTGATCACAGCGGCGGCGACGAAGCCGGTGATGCCGACAGCTTCGGCGTCGGCCGCCAGGCTGGCCACGAACGCGGGGGAGATGACGGTCACAGCAGCTCCTTGTGCTGGTCGCTGATCTTGATGGCCGCGCGGACGTACTGCTCGGCCAGTTCCAGATCCTGCTCACGATGCCAGACCGGGAGCTTGATCGTGTGGGCGCGGGCGTGCTCGGCGACGGGGAAGTCCCCGGCCTTGTATCGGCGGTGGGAGTGCGGGTGGCCGGGGAAGAGCGAGGCGGGGTGCTGGTAGAGCGGGAGCTGGTTCATGGGGCAGGTGGAGCCGGGGCGGTCGAACTCGGTGGCGCCCTCGGCGATCAGTGCCTGGTGAAACGTCTCGATCGGCAGGCCGCCGAGCTCGTCCGGCCGGTACGTGAGCGTCAACCCGTACCAGGACGGGATCACCCCGTCGGGCATCTCGGTGACCTCCAGGCCGGGGATCCGGGCCAGTCGGCCGGTGAGGTAGCGGGCGATCTCCGCCCGTCCGGCGAGGTAGCCGTCGAGCCTGGCGAGCTGGTCGTGGGCGATGGCGGCGGCGAGGGGGTGGATCCGGAGCTTGAGGCCGGCCCCGGTGACCGCGTACCGCGCAAGCGGATGGCCTTCCGGGATCTCGGTCCTGGCCCGCTTGTTGTAGTGCGCGAGCGTGATGACCCGGTGGTAGATGTCGTCGTCGTCCGTCAGGACGAACCCGCCCTCGCCGCCGGACAGCGGCTTGGGGCCGTTGAGGGAGAAAGCCGAGGCGAGGCCGAACGTGCCGACCTTCTGCCCGGTGATGGTCGCACCATGGGCGTGGGAGCCGTCCTCCAGCACCGCCAGGTCGTGCGCGTTCGCGGCGGCGACGAGCTCGGTCATGTCGGCGGGCTTGCCCCACAGGTGGGTGACCATGACCGCTCGGGTGCGGGGCGTGATCAGCTCCTCAATCCGGTTCGGATCGATGTTGCCGTCCGACCGGGTCTCGCACAGCACCGGCACGGCACGCAGGTGGAACAGCGGGGAGGCGGTGGCGTGGAACGTCCAGGCCGGGACGATGACCTCGTCGCCGGGCTTGATCCTCGCGGCCCAGTAGGTGGCGTGCAGGGCGGCGGTGCCGGAGCTGGTGGTGACCGCGTGCCGGACGCCGAAGTAGTCCTGCAGTCCGTTCTCCAGCTCGGCGACGACGCCGGAACGGCCGGGGATGGAGATCGACTCCTCCAGCTGGGCGCCGACCTTGGCGCGGGTGGTGTCGTCGATCGGCGGCCAGGTGAAGTGCGGGCTGGCGGCAGTCACTTCGGGCTTTCCGCCAAGCAGGGCGAGGGCGGAGGTCACAGCATCTCCTTCGGGTCGATGTAGCGCCCTGCCGTCTTGGACTCGTAGCAGGAAGCAATGAACGCGGCGTGGGCGAGGTGCTGGTCGGGGCCGGAGGTGTTGGGGCGTTTGCCGTCCAGGACCCGGCAGAAGTAGTCGATCTGAGCAGTGGCCACACTCGCGGGGGCGTGCGGCCGGGCCAGCTCCTCCACGACCGTGCCATCCAGGGCCAGCCGCTGGAGGTGCCCCTTCGTCAGCAGGACCGAGCCGCGCGTGCCGACGACGTGCAGCTTCTCGGTCTTCGGAGCCACCCAGCGCGACAGCAGCACCGAGCCGTACAAGTCGGTGTCGTAGCCGAGCTGGATGACGGCGGTGTCCTCGGCGTCGTAGGCGGCGCCGGGCACAGCGGTGGCGGAGAAGTCAGCCATGACCCGGCTGGGCAGACCGAAGTACCACAGCAACAGGTCGACGAGGTGGTAGCCCATGTCGATGATGCAGCCGCCCCCGGCCTGCCGGACGTCCCCGCGCCAGCCGGCGCCGGGGTCATCGGTATGGAAGGTGTACTGGGCGTCCAGCAGGAATGGGGTGCCGATCTGGTCGAGGAACTGCACCACCGAGGTGTAGATCGGGTTGAAACGCCGTTGGAGGGTGACCATCAGCTCCACCTGCCCGGCCTGGCAGATCGCGGCGAGCTCGCGAGCCTCGGTGAGCGTGGTGGCAAACGGCTTCTCCTTCATCACATGCACGCCACGGGCCGCGCATTCCTCGATCACGGCCCGACCGGCGCAGTGGGGAACCGCGACGATGACGAAGTCCGGAGCCACCGCGTCCAGAAGGTCGACGGTCCGGGTGAACGCGGGCACCTGGAGCGATTCCTGCCGCTCGCGCAGGGTGTTGGGGTCGCTGTCGCAGACCGCGACGAGTTCGGCCCGGTGAGAGCCGAGCAGGCCGGGCAGGTGGTCTTCGAGGGCCTGGTGGCCGAGGCCGATAACCGCAGCGCGACGCTTCATGAGCAGACTCCTTCGGCTTCGTGAAGGAACTAGGTCGATATGCGTCGAGTACAGCCCAACCCACCGTCACCGAACAGGCATTGTCTGTAGTCCCCGGGTTGTCTCGCCCTTGCTGGCAGTAGGCTCGCGGTCACTGTCGATGATGGGATTGACCCCGTGGACGACCCGATCCGGCACCCCCTCGCCTATGCCCGCGACTTGCGCGGCTGGTCGCAGAGCGACCTGGTCGCCGAGCTGAACAAGGCCGCCCGCCGCCATGGACTTCTGTCCGGTGCCGACAAGACGGCCGTCAGCCGGTGGGAGCACTGGCGCAAGACGCCGAACATCGACTCCCAGCTGTTGATCGCCGAAGCCTTCGACATCCCGGTCTCGGATATGGAGGCGTACGGCTGGCCCTACTGGCTGCCCGGGCGCGATGAGCCGCTGCCGCTGGGGCCCGCCTACACCGTCCAAGCACTCCACGATGCACAGAGAGCCTCCATGGACCGCCGCAACTTCATGACCTTCAGCGCGATCTCGCTGGCCGGCTTGGCCTCCCAGTGGGCCACGATCGGACCCGAACGCCTCAGCATGGCCCTAGGCGGCAAGCGGGTTGACGGCGAACTCGTGGACTGGCTGGAGAACACCAGCAAGGGGCTGACAGCCCTGCCCACCGAACAGCGCCAGCACACCATCGGCCTGATGGACGCTCACCTCACTACGGTCACGGACCTGCTCAAGGACGGCGTCTACAGCGAGAGCACCGGCCGACGCCTCCACCTGCTGGCGGCATCGCTCGCCACCATCTGCGGCTGGCACCGCTTCGACCAGGGCCAGCACTGGGCCGCGGGCAAGCTCTGGGAGGCCGCCCTGCAGTCCGCGCACGCCGCCGGCGACCGCGACCACGGCGCCGGAGTGCTGTCGGACTTCGCCTACCAGGCCAACTGGCTCGGCGAGCCGAAGGTCTCCGTCGACCAGCTCGGACACGCCCTGTCCGGCATCGAGCACCCCACCGCGCGGTCCCTGCTGTTCCTCCGCCGGGCCAGAGCCCACGCCGCCCTCGGCGACCGTACGGCCTGCTACCGCGACCTGTCCGAGGCCGAATCCGCCCTCGCGATCGAGGCCACCGACCCCGCCCCGGGGTGGTGCGAGTGGATGAGCCCGGCCGACCTCGCCGTGGACTCCGGCCAGTGCCTACTGGACCTCGGCCGCACCGAGGAGGCGCACGCCCAGATCACCGAGGGCATGATCCTGCTGCCCCGCGCCAGGGACAAGACGCGCGGAATCTTCCTGACCTACCAGGCCAAGGGCTACCTCCAGTCCAACGACGTCGAGCAGGCGCTCGCCGTCACCAACCAGTCGCTCGACCTGGCCACCCGCATTGGTGCCCCCCGGTGCGTCGCCCTGGTCCGCGAGCTTGCACCGGCCTTCAAACCCTACCGCCAAGTCGATGGTGTCCCAGAGCTCCTGAAGCGCCTGAGGGCCAGCTGAGCGCGTCGGCCAGGTTCAGATGCCACACAGCCTGCCGTCCCATTCCCCGACACGCCGAACCCGCAGCTCAGCCCGTCTCCGGCTGCGAATGTCAGTGCCCCGGTGCAGACTCACAGGTGGCCGGGAGGGGGCGTGCGCGCGCCCAGCGGAAACCGTCCCGGTCAGTTCTCCGTCGAAGGGGCACCACCTCATGCTCACCACCGACTTCCCCGCCGGCTCGCCCTGCTGGATCGACCTCGGCAGCCCGGACATCCCCGCCACCGCCGACTTCTACAGCAAGGTCTTCGGCTGGACGTTCCAGTCCGCCGGCCCCGAGGCGGGCGGCTACGGCTTCCTCCAGCTGGGCGGCAGGACCGTCGGCGCCGTCGGCCCGCTCGACGAGGGCGACCGGTCCTCCTGGACGACGTACTTCCTCACCCCCGACGTGGACGCCGCCGTCAAGACCGCCGAGCAGGCCGGCGGCACGGTGCTCGTCCCACCGATGGACGTCATGGGCGAGGGCCGCTTCGCCCAGGTCGCCGACCCGCAGGGCGCCCGGTTCGCGCTCTGGGAGGCCGGCAACACCAAGGGCCTGGACACCGTCTCCGCGGACAACGCCCTCTGCTGGTCCGAGCTGCACACCTCCGACCAGGACGCCGGGTTCGCGTTCTACCGGAGCCTCTTCGGCTGGCGGGTGGAGAACTTCGAGCCGTCCCCGGGCATGTCCTACCGGGTGGTCTCCACCGCCGACGGCGATCAGCAGGAGACCAGCTTCGGCGGCATCGCCCCGGTGATGCAGGAGGGCCAGCCCTCCGCCTGGACGCCGTACTTCGCCGCCGCCGACGTGGACGCGCTGGTCGCGAAGGTGACGGCGGCCGGGGGCTCGGTGCTGATGCCCGCCTCGGACGTGGACAACGTCGGCCGGATCGCCTGGCTCGCGGACCCGAACGGCGCCCCGTTCGCGCTGATCAAGGGCGAGCCGCGGCGGTAGCACGGGAGAGGGCCCGCCAGAACGGCGGGCCCTCCCCATGAGACGAACAGATCACCGCACCGGGTGCCCGGCCTCCCGCAGCGCGTCCTTCACCTCGCCGATCCGCAGGTCCCCGAAGTGGAAGACGCTCGCCGCGAGCACCGCGTCCGCGCCCGCCTCCACGGCCGGAGCGAAGTCGGCGAGCTTGCCGGCGCCGCCGGAGGCGATCACGGGCACGGAGACGGCCTTGCGCACGGCCCGGATCATCTCCAGGTCGTAGCCGTCCTTGGTGCCGTCCGCGTCCATCGAGTTGAGCAGGATCTCGCCCGCGCCCAACTCGGCCGCGCGGCCCGCCCATTCGACCGCGTCGAGGCCGGTGCCGCGGCGCCCGCCGTGCGTCGTCACCTCGAAGCCGGACGGCGTCTCGGTGCCCTCGGGGCAGCGCCGGGCGTCGACCGACAGCACCAGCACCTGCCGCCCGAACCGCTGGGCGATCTCCCGCACGAGCTCCGGCCGGGCGATGGCCGCGGTGTTGACGCCGACCTTGTCGGCGCCGGCCCGCAGCAGCTTGTCGACGTCCTCGACGGCGCGGATGCCGCCGCCGACGGTGAGCGGGATGAACACCTGCTCGGCGGTGCGCCGGACCACGTCGTAGGTGGTCTCGCGGTCGCCGGAGGAGGCGGTGATGTCGAGGAAGGTCAGCTCGTCGGCGCCCTCGGCGTCGTAGAGCTTGGCCATCTCTACGGGGTCGCCGGCGTCGCGCAGGTTCTGGAAGTTGACGCCCTTGACCACCCGCCCGGCGTCGACGTCCAGGCAGGGGATGACACGTACTGCAAGGGTCACGGCTGATTGCCTTCCGGGGCTTCCAGGTTCTTTGCCAGCCCGGCACGGTACGCGTCGATCTCGACCTCGACCATCATCCGGGAGTCGATCAGGCCCTCGACCACCACCATGGTGGCCACCGGGCGGGCGGCGTCGAAGAGTTGCCGGTGGGCGCGGCCCACCTCCTCGGCGTCGCGGACGTGCGTGATGTACATCCGGGTGCGGACGACGTCGTCCGCCGTCAGACCGTACGCGGCCAGGGCCGTGAGGCCGACGCCGAACGCGGCGAGGGTCTGCCCGAACGGGTCGCCCTCGTGCTCGATCCGGCCGTCCACCCAGGCGGTGGAGCCGGCCACGTGCACGTGGTCGCCCGCGACGACCGCCCGCGAGTAGCCGAACTCGTCCTCCCAGGGGGAGAATCCGGCGACCCGGCCGCGTACGATCCGACGTTCCGTCATCCTGAAACCGCCTCCAGGGCCTCTTCGAGGGTGAACTTCTGCTCGTAGAGTGCCTTGCCCACGATGGCGCCCTCGACACCCTCGCCGACGAGGCCGGCGATGGCGCGCAGGTCGTCCAGCGAGGAGACGCCGCCGGAGGCGACGACCGGGCGGTCGGTGGCGGCGCAGACGTCGCTCAGCAGCTGGAGGTTGGGGCCGGTCAGGGTGCCGTCGCGGTTGACGTCGGTGACGACGTAGCGGGCGCAGCCCTCCTGGTCGAGGCGGTCGAGCACCTCGAAGAGCTGGCCGCCGTCGCGGGTCCAGCCGCGGCCGCGCAGGGTGGTGCCGACGACGTCCAGGCCGACGGCGATCTTGTCGCCGTGTTCGGCGATGGCCTTGGCGACCCACTCGGGGGCCTCCAGGGCGGCGGTGCCGAGGTTGACCCGGGTGCAGCCGGTGGCGAGGGCCCGGGCGAGCGACTCGTCGTCGCGGATGCCGCCGGACAGCTCGACCTTGATGTCCAGCCGGCCGGTGACCTCGCGCAGCAGCTCGTAGTTGCTGCCGGTCCCAAAAGCGGCGTCCAGGTCGACCAGGTGCAGCCACTCGGCGCCGGCGTTCTGCCAGGCGAGGGCGGCGGCGAGCGGCTCGCCGAAGGAGGTCTCGGTGCCGGAGGCGCCCTTGACCAGGCGGACGGCCCGGCCGTCCCGGACGTCGACGGCGGGAAGCAGTTCGAGGCGGCTCATCAGTTACAACTCTCAGACGGTCAGAGGGTGTTGACCCAGTTGGTCAGCAGGGCGGCGCCGGCGTCGCCGGACTTCTCGGGGTGGAACTGGGTGGCCCACAGCGGCCCGTTCTCGACGGCGGCGACGAACGGCTGCCCGTGGGTGGCCCAGGTCACCAGCGGGGCGCCGATCCGCGCGCTGTGCGTCTCCAGCTCCCAGTGCCGCACGCCGTAGGAGTGCACGAAGTAGAAGCGGGTCTCCGGGTCGATGCCGGCGAACATCCGGCTGTTCTCGGGCACGTCCACGGTGTTCCAGCCCATGTGCGGGATGACGGGGGCGTCCAGCGGCTCGACGGTGCCCGGCCACTCGTCGCAGCCGGCCGTCTCGACGCCGTGCTCGACCCCCTTCTCGAAGAGGATCTGCATGCCGACGCAGATGCCCATGACCGGGCGGCCCCCGGCGAGCCGGCGGCCGATGATCCAGTCGCCGCGGACCGACTTGAGCCCGCGCATGCACGCCTCGAAGGCGCCGACGCCGGGGACGAGCAGGCCGTCGGCGGCCATCGCCGCGTCGTAGTCGGAGGTCACGGTGACGTTGGCGCCGGTGCGTTCCAGGGCCCGCTGCGCGGACCGCAGGTTGCCCGAGCCGTAGTCGAGGACGACGACGTTCTTGCCCATGTTCAGGTGTCCAGTCTCTCTACTACGGGCGCTAGAGGCGCATGACGCCGGCGGCCAGGCACATCACGGAGCCGATCGCGAGCACCAGGATGACGCCCTTCGGCAGCTTCTGCTTCCAGAACGAGATCACCCCGCCGGCCAGGAAGAGTCCGACGAAGATCAGAGCCACAGCGGACTTGCTCACAGCGCGCCCTTCGTCGACGGGAGGATGCCGGCCGCGCGCGGGTCGCGCTCGGAGGCGTAGCGCAGGGCCCGCGCGAGCGCCTTGAACTGGCACTCGACGATGTGGTGCGCGTTGCGACCGTACGGCACGTGGACGTGCAGGGCGATCTGCGCCTGGGCCACGAAGGACTCCAGGATGTGCCGGGTCATCGTGGTGTCGTAGCTGCCGATCATCGGCGCCATGTGCTCCGGCTCGGTGTGCACCAGGTAGGGGCGGCCGGAGAGGTCGACGGTGACCTGGGCGAGCGACTCGTCCAGCGGCACCGTGCAGTTGCCGAAGCGGTAGATGCCGACCTTGTCGCCGAGCGCCTGCTTGAAGGCGGCGCCGAGCGCGAGGGCGGTGTCCTCGATGGTGTGGTGGGTGTCGATGTGCAGGTCGCCGTCGGTCTTGACGGTGAGGTCGAACAGACCGTGGCGGCCGAGCTGGTCGAGCATGTGGTCGTAGAACCCGACGCCCGTGGAGATGTCGGTCTTGCCGGTGCCGTCGAGGTCGATCTCGACCAGGACCGAGGTCTCCTTGGTGGTGCGCTCAACGCGTCCGATGCGGGACATACGGGGTTACAGCTCCTGACTGGCAGCGCGCGCGGAGCGCGCTCGATCAAGGGTGGGGGTGGGCCTGGGCTCCTCCTGCCCGATGGCGGGCAAGGAGGGAGGGAGGGCTGTGCGAACGGCGGCCAGGAAGGCGTCGTTCTCGGCCGGCGTGCCGGCGGTGACGCGCAGCCACCCCGGGACGCCGTTGTCGCGGACCAGGACACCCTGGTCGAGGATGGCCTGCCAGACGGCGTGGGTGTCGGCGAAGCGGCCGAACTGGACGAAGTTGGCGTCCGAGTCGGTCACCTCCAGGCCGAGCCCGCGCAGCGCGTCCACCAGCCGGTCACGCTCCTCCTTGAGCCGGCCGACGTACCCGAGCAGGGTGTCGGTGTGCTCCAGGCAGGCCAGCGCGGTGGCCTGGGTGACGGCCGACAGGTGGTACGGCAGCCGGACCAGCTGCACCGCGTCCACCACGGCCGGGGCGGCGGCGAGGTAGCCGAGGCGCAGGCCGGCCGCGCCGAAGGCCTTGGACATGGTGCGGCTGACCACCAGGTTGGGGCGGCCCTCGATCAGCGGCAGCAGCGAGGCGCGGTGCGAGAACTCGACGTAGGCCTCGTCGACGACGACCAGGCTGGGCCGGGCGGCCTGCGCGGCCTCGTACAGCCGCAGCACGGTGTCGGCCTCCACCGCCGTGCCCGTGGGGTTGTTCGGCGAGCAGATGAACACCACGTTCGGCCGGTGCTCCGCGATGGCCGTGAGAGCGGCGTCGACGTCGATGGTGAAGTCGGCGCCCCGCGGGCCGGAGATCCACTCGGTGCCGGTGCCCCGGGAGATCAGGGCGTGCATCGAGTAGGACGGCTCGAAGCCGAGCGCGCTGCGACCGGGGCCGCCGAAGGTCTGCAGGAGCTGCTGGAGCACCTCGTTGGAGCCGTTGGCGGCCCAGACCTGCTGCCGGGTGACCGCGAAGCCCGTGGTGCGGCTCAGGTAGGCCGCGAGCCCGTCGCGCAGCTCGACCGCGTCCCGGTCGGGGTAGCGGTTGAGGTTGCGGGCGGCCTCGGCGACGCGCTCGGCGATCCGGGCCACCAGCTCGTCCGGCAGCTGGTACGGGTTCTCGTTGGTGTTGAGCTGGACGGGCACGTCCAGCTGCGGTGCACCGTAAGGGGACTGGCCGCGCAGCTCGTCCCGGACGGGAAGGTCGTCGATACGCGTCACGAGCCGGGAACCGTCCAATCGAAGCGGGCCTTGATGGCATCGCCGTGACCGGGCAGGTCCTCGGCGTTCGCCAGGTTCACCACGTGCGCGGCGATGTCCGCGAGCGCGTCCCGGTCGTACTCGACGACCTGGACGCCGCGCAGGAAGGTCTGCACCGACAGGCCGGACGAGTGGCAGGCGCAGCCGCCGGTGGGCAGCACGTGGTTGGAGCCGGCCGCGTAGTCGCCCAGCGAGACCGGCGTCCAGCGGCCGATGAAGATCGCGCCCGCGTTGCGGACCTTCGCCGCGACCGCGTGCGCGTCCCGGGTCTGGATCTCCAGGTGCTCGGCGGCGTAGGCGTTGACCACGGTGAGGCCCTGCTCCAGGTCGTCGACCAGGATGATGCCGGACTGCCGACCGCCGAGCGCCTCGGCGACCCGCTCGCTGTGCTTGGTCTTCGCGACCTGGACGGCCAGCTCGGCCTCGACCGCGTCGGCCAGCGCCGGCGAGTCGGTGACCAGCACCGAGCCGGAGGTCGGGCCGTGTTCGGCCTGGCTGATCAGGTCGGCGGCGACGTCGGACGGCAGCGCGCTGTCGTCGGCGAGGACGGCGATCTCGGTCGGGCCGGCCTCGGAGTCGATGCCGATCCGGCCGGCGAAGTAGCGCTTGGCGGCGGCGACGTAGATGTTGCCCGGGCCGGTGACCATGTTCACCGGCGCGCACTCCTCGGTGCCGAGCGCGAACATCGCGACCGCCTGGGCGCCGCCGACGGAGTACACCTCGTCCACGCCGAGCAGCGCGCAGGCCGCCAGGATGGTCGGGTGCACCCGGCCCCCGAACTCCTTCTGCGGCGGCGAGGTGACGGCGATGCCCCGGACGCCCGCCTCCTGCGCCGGCACGACGTTCATCACCACGGACGACGGGTACACCGCCAGCCCGCCCGGCACGTACAGCCCGACCCGGTCCACCGGCACCCAGCGCTGGGTGACCGTGCCGCCCGGCACCACCTGCGTGGTGTGCCCGGTGCGGCGCTGGTCCGCGTGCACGGCCCGGGCCCGGCGGATCGACTCCTCCAGCGCGGCCCGCACCTTCGGGTCCAGCGTCTCCAGGGCCCCGGTCAGCTGCTCGGCCGGGACACGGGTCGACTCCAGCCGGACGCCGTCGAAGCGCTCGGTGATCTCGATCAGCGCCGCGACCCCGCGATGGCGTACGTCCTCGGCGATCGGCCGCACCTTCTCCAGGGCGGCCGCGACGTCGAACTCGGCACGGGGCAGCAGGTCACGCGGGTCGTCCAGCGAGCCGCGGAGGTCGATTCGAGAGATCACGCCAACCAGTGTAAGGAGTGGCTGAAACCACTGGTCCCGCATTTCACTCCGTGATACGAAAGGCGAGACGACCGGGGGGACGGGGGAAAGCATGGCGGAACTGGCTCCGGAGGACTGGACCGACACCGAACAGGAGCTCTGGGAGGCCTTCCGCCAGGGCGACGTCTTCGACCGGCGCGCCCGGGACACCGCCGAGGACGACCCCTTCGGCAGCACCTCCTGGGGCCCCGAGCGCACCGTGCGCGCCGACGTCCTGGCCCGCCTGCTGCTGGCCGGCCCCACCGCCGCCCCCGGCCGGGTCTCCTCCCTGCGGATGAACGGCGTCAACATCACCGGCGCGCTCAACCTCGCCGGCGGCCGGATCAACCAGTACGTCGAGCTGTACGGCTGCCGCTTCGAGCACAAGATCCTCATCTCGGAGGCCGAGGCCAGCACCGTCCGCATGGTCGACTGCCTGATACCCCGGCTGGAGGCCTCCCGGCTGGCCACCACGGGCGACCTCCACCTCGCCCGCTGCCGGATCCCCGAGGGCGTGCGGCTCACCGATGCCAAGATCGGCACCGACCTGCTGCTCAACCTCGCCGTCGTCGGCGCCGACCGCTTCGGCCGCGCGGTCTCCGCCGACGGCATGACCGTCCACCAGGACTTCGAGGCCGAACGCGTCGAGGTCCGCGGCGAGCTGAGCCTGCGCACCGCCCGGATAGGCGGCCGGCTCTCGCTGCGCGGCGCCCAGCTGCACGCCGTCCCGCAGAACCGCACCTGCCTCAACGCCGTCCGGATCGTCGTCGGCCACACCCTCTACCTGACCAGCTCGGCCGACGGCGGCTGGTTCGGCTCCCGCAGCTACTACGGCTCCGGCTACGGCCAGAGCCCGGCGGCCGGCGCCCCCAGCACCCCGTTCCGCGCCTTCGGCCAGGTGCGGCTGTCCGACGCCCGCTTCGAGAGCGCCTGCCTGATCTCCGGCGAATTCCACCTGGAGGGTGACGACGAGCTCTCGCTGCGCCGCATCCACACCCCCGAGCTGCGCTTCACCTGCCGGACCCGGCCCACCGGCACCGTCTCGCTCTCCCGCGCCCGGGTCGGCAACCTCGTCGACACCCCAAACGCCTGGCCGCACGGCAAGCACGTCGGCCTCACCGGCTTCGTCTACGAGGTCCTGCGCCCGGTCGCGCCGTTCACCGTCCAGCAGCGCATCGCCTGGCTGGAGGGCTCCTCGGTCGACTTCCAGCCCGAGTCCTACGAGCAGCTCGCAGCCGCCATGCGCCGCGACGGCGCCGACGACGACGCCCGCGAGGTGCTCTACGCCAAGCAGCGCCGCCGCCGCGAGACCCTCCCGCTGCCCGCCCGGATCTGGGGCCGGGTCCAGGACGTGACCGTCGGCTACGGCTTCCGACCCGGCCGCGCCGCCCTCTGGCTGCTGGCCGCCTGGGCCGTCGGCAGCGTCTTCTTCGCCACCCACCCGCTCAACCCGCTCAAGCAGGACGAGAAACCGCACTGGAACCCGGTGCTCTACACGCTCAACCAGCTCCTGCCGATCGTCGACCTCAACCAGGGCGCGTGGAACCCGGGCGGCCTCGCCCAGTGGGTCTCCGCCGGCCTCGTCGTGGTCGGCTGGCTGCTCGCCTCCACCGTCGTCGCGGGCGCCACGCGGATGCTCCAGCGCGGATGACCGCAGCGACCCGCGATAACCGCGCGACAAGGCCCGGGCCCGGGGAACTACGCTGTCCGCCGTGACAGAACGGCTGCCGCTCTTCCCGCTGAACACCGTGCTCTACCCGGGCCTCGTGCTGCCCCTGAACGTCTTCGAGGAGCGCTACCGCCGTCTCGTCGCCGACCTGCTCGAACAATCGGAGGACGAGCCGCGCCGCTTCGGCGCACTCGCCATCAAGGACGGCCGCGAGGTCGCCCCGGTCCGCCCGGACGACGGCCCGGCCGGCCCGCTGGACGGCCTCGGCACCTTCACCGGGGACCCGCTGGAGGCGATCCATCACATCGGCTGCGTGGCCGACATCGCCTCCGTCCAGGACCAGCCCGACGGCCGGTACGAACTCCTGGTCACCGGCACCACCCGGTTCCTGCTCCGCTCGGTCGACACCTCCGGTCCGTACCTGACCGGCGAGATCGAGCCGATCGAGGAGCGCCCGGGCCAGGGCTCCGGCGCCCTCGCCGCCGAGGTCGAACGGGCGTTCCGCGCCTACCAGAAGCGGCTCGCCGGCGCCCGCGAGGCCAGCACCGTCGGCCGCCAGGAGCTCCCGGACGACCCCCAGGTGCTCTCCTACCTCGTCGCCGCGGCCTCGGTGTTCGAGACCCCGGTCAAGCAGCAGCTGCTCGCCTGCCCCGACACCGCCCAGCGGCTGCGCACCGAACTCGACCTGCTGCGCCGCGAGACCGCCGTGCTGAGCTGGCTGCCCTCGCTGCCCGCGGTCGACCTCACCCGTCAGTCGTTCAGCCCCAACTAGCCCTGGATCCCGTATGGCGAAGAAACCGAAGAAGGGCGGCCAGGGCACCCCGGCCACCGTCGCCCTGGAGACCGCCGCCGTCCCGTTCACCGTGCACTCCTACGAGCACGACCCGGCCGCCGCCTCCTACGGCGGCGAGGCCGCCGAGGCACTGGGCGTCCCCGCCGGGCGGGTCTTCAAGACCCTGGTCGCCGACGTGGACGGCGTCCTCACCGTCGGCGTGGTCCCGGTCGCCGGCCAGCTCGACCTCAAGGCCCTGGCCGCCGCCGTCGGCGGCAAACGCGCCGCCATGGCCGACCCGGCCGCCGCCGAACGCAGCAGCGGCTACGTCCGCGGCGGCATCTCCCCCCTGGGCCAGCGCCGCCCCCTGCGCACGGTCATCGACACCGGCGCGACGGCCCACCCGACGATCTACGTCTCCGCAGGCCGCAGGGGCCTGGAAGTGGAACTCACCCCAGCCGACCTCATCACCCTGACCAAGGCCACAACCGCCCCCATCGCCCGCTAGGAAGCTTCCGAGCCGTCCACCTTCAGGACGCTCGGCTCCACTTCACCGGGCACTCGCCCAGGAGCGCCGGGGGCGGAACCACGCGCAGCGGAAGGCCCCGATCCGCAGGGTCCACGCAGCGAAAGCCCACTACTCCCGGCCGGACCGCTGGCCTTCAGCCTCTCCCTGCTCCGGCGCCTGCCCGTCCAGCCCTGCCTGCCCGTCCACCGAAGCCTGCGGCGCAGCCACCCCGTACGGCCCCGCCCAGTACGGCGGCGGGTCCTCCTCCCGCTTCCCGAACGCCGCCGACAACAGGAGCAGCAGCACCATCGCCGCCATCGGCCACGCCAGGAGGGCGCCGTGCGCCCCCAGGTCGATGTCCGCGTTGAAGTACCCCCCGTTGCCGACCCGCCGGGCCTCCCCGATGAGGTCGCTGCTCGGCCCGAGCCACCGCCCCAGCCGCCAGGCGCCCAGCGAGCCGAGCAGCCCGCCGACCGCCAGCCCGACCGCGACCGAGATGCCCCCGCCCCGGCGCCGCGTCAGGAGGAACGCCCCGAGCGCCGTCACGACCCCCATCCCGAGCCCGATGAGCACGAACACCGCGTCGGCCCCGGCCCGCTGCTCGCCCTCCGGGTCCGCGTACAGGATCCGGTTCCCGTCGACGACGAGCGGCACCTTGGGCGCCAGCCAGGCCCACAGCCCGGCCATGGCCAGCCCCAGGACCGCGCACACGACCACCGTCACCGCACCGATCCGCAGTTCCGGCAGCAGCCGGTCCACCGGCGAGCGCTCGGTCCTGACGATGTCCCCGATCCCCTCGGGGAGCGGCGGCAGCCCGGCCGCGT
Organism: Kitasatospora sp. NPDC001660; assembly: GCF_053596725.1. Lineage (NCBI taxonomy): Bacteria > Bacillati > Actinomycetota > Actinomycetes > Kitasatosporales > Streptomycetaceae > Kitasatospora > Kitasatospora sp. NPDC001660. The sequence continues at coordinate 143,888 of NZ_JBSFGU010000004.1, forward strand.
CCTGGACGGGCGGCGGCGCGAACGGGTCGGGGGTGGCGTCCGGCACCGCGTGCACGTCGTCGCGGGTGGGATCCGGAGGTGTGTTCGGTACGGTCACAGGCCCCATCGTTTCACGATCGCGCCCCGAACGAGCCGCCGCCCGCACACCGGCCCCACGCCCCCGAGCCCGCGACCGCGACCACCCCGGCACCGCCCTACCGGGAGACGGCCCGCCGGTACGCCCAGGTGGCGATCGCCAGCGACACCACGCCCACCCCCGCGCAGACCGCGAGGTCGCCCGCCACCAGCGCCCAGTCCGGGTCGGCCGTGAACGTACGGGCGAAGGCCTCCACGCCGTACGTGGAGGGCAGCAGGTCGCGCAGCCACAGCACCGGCTGCGGCAGGTGGTCCACCGGGAGGACGCCGAGCAGCAGCGCCGCCGACATCCCCAGCTGCCCGAGCATGGTGGCGATCTCCTGCCGCGGCGCGAGCAGCCCGCAGGCCGCGCCGAGCCCGGACAGCGCGGCGCCCGCGAGCGGCACGACCGCCAGCAGCACCCACAGCTGCCCGAGCGGCAGCCCGAACATCACCGCGCCCACCGCCGCCGTCACCACCGTGCCGGGCAGTGTGAACGACGCGTACGCGCCGGCCGCCCCCAGCACCACGGAGGCCGCCGGCACGGGCAGCGTCGCGTAGTGGTCGAGGCCGCCGGTGGCCCGCAGCTTGCCGAAGTACTGCGCGAGCAGGTTGAGCGCGACGAACGCCACCACCAGCACGCTCGATCCGGCCACCACCGACCGTGCCGCCGAGCCCTGCCCGGCGTCCACGACCCCCCGCATCATCACGAGGATGCCGAGGGACTGGAACGTCGCCACGAACAGCAGCGGGATGCGCGCCACCCGGGCCCGGGCGAGCTGCGCCCGGTACACGGCCGCGAGCGCGGGCAGCAGCCGCGCCGCGGGGGCGAGCGGGGCGGGCGCGGTGCCCGCGTCGGCGGCGGTCCGCGGCGGCACCGAGAGCAGCGTCACTTGGCCAGTCCTCCGTGGCGGCCGCCCAGCTTGAGGTAGGCGTCCTCAAGGCTCGGGGTGGCGAGGGTGAAGTCGTCGAGGGCGGCGAAGGCGGGGCCGGTGGTGACGGCGGCGACGAGTTCGCGGGCCTGTTCGGGGGTGGTGCGGACGGTCCAGCGGCGGCCGGTGCGCTGGGCCCGTTCGGCGAGTTCGGCGACGGCCGGCACGCCGACCGGGGCCTCGTCCCGCCACACCAGGTCGAGCCGGACGTCGCCGTCCACGAGGGCCTTCAGCCCGCCGGGCGTGTCGCAGGCGATGACCCGCCCCTCGTCCACCACGGCCACCCGGTCGAGGACGGTCTCCGCCTCGATGACGTTGTGGGTGACGAGCAGCACGGTGGTGCCGCGCTCGACCCGGCGCCGGTCGACGGCGCTCCAGACGGCGCGGCGGGCGACGGGGTCCATCCCGGTGGTCGGCTCGTCGAGCACGAGCAGCGGCCGCTCCCCCACGAGCGCCGCGCCGAAGCACGCGAGCCTGCGCTGCCCGCCGGAGAGCTTCGCGAGCGGCCGGTTCGCGAGCGGTTCCAGCCCGAGCTCGGTCAGCACCTCGCCGGCCTCGGCCCGGGCCCGGGCCCGGCTCAGCCCGCGCAGCCGTCCGGTGGTCTCGGCGGCGAGCGCGACGGTCAGTTCGTCGAGGGCGGTGGACTCCTGCCCGAGGTACCCGAGCAGCCGGGCGGCCAGCTCGGGGTGCCGGACGATGTCGTGCCCGAAGAGTTCGATCGAGCCGGAGTCGGGCCGCAGCAGCCCGCAGAGCTGGCGCACGAGCGTGGACTTGCCGGCGCCGTTGGGCCCGAGCAGCCCGAAGATCTCACCCTGCCGGACGGTCAGCGCGATCCCGTCGTTGGCCCGGACCTCGGTGGCCGCGGAGCCGCGCCCACTGCGGTAGGTCTTCACCAGGTCGCGTACGGCACAGCACGGCAGGCCGCCCCGGGGTGCTGGCCCTGCCGCCGTCTCGTTCACGACCGAAGACTTTACGCGCTCACACGGGCGAACCGGACAAGGGGGCCTGATCCCCGCCGACCACCTCGTCCGTCAGTCGTCCACGACCATCGACCCGCCCGGCACCCGGGAGGCGAGCTCCTTCCAGAACCCGGCCCTGATCGCGTACCGGTCGTGCTCGTCGATCTGGTCGTCCTTGTGCGCGAGCAGCCCGAACCGGGCCGCGTAGCGCAGCAGTTCGCCGTCGACGCGGTGCGGGATGCGCGGGTAGTCGGGCCACAGCACGGTGAGCCGCTCGACGTCGCCGAGGCGCTCGCTCCAGCGTCGGGCGAAGACCTGCCCGACCTCGTGGGCGTCACCGCCGATGGAGGTGATGTCCTCCTCGCGGTCGGCCCAGCGCTGTTCGGCGGTGGTGAGCTGGGCGAGCGTCGGCAGGCTGTCGCCGGCGGTGACGGCGGGCTCGGGGGCGGGCCGGTCGACCCAGCCACGGTCGGATGACCAGCGCAGCACCGGGCCGGTGTGCAAGCCGTTGCCGGCCCCGTTCCCGACCGCGTTGCCGTTCGCGACGACCGGCGTGACGGCGGCGGTGCGCCCGGCGAGGTCCTTGGGCGTCGGCACGACCTTGAGCGCGGCGGCCGGCTGCGCCCGCCCGTTCGCGGCGGGCGCGACGGGCGCGGGCGCACCGGCGGCCGGGCGGGCCGGAACCGGCACGGCGGGCGGCACGACGGCCGGGGGTGCGGCGGGCGGAGCGGCGAGGATCTTGGCGATCTCCTGCCGCGGCCCCTGGCCCGGGGCGGGGAAGACGCTCGCGGTCTCGCGGAGGCTGAACGAGCCCTCGATCCACTCGCGGTCGAGCACCCTCCGCTCGTCCGCCTCGCCGACCAGGTCCTCGGACTGGTTGAAGTCGCCGTCGGCGGCCTGGAGCGCCCACAGGTGGACGACGACGCCGTGCTCCTTGGCGGACATCATGCCGGGCAGGAGGTCCCCGTCGCCGGTGATCAGCACGACGTCGGCGCAGGCCCGGTTGCGGGCGAGCTCGGAGAGCTCGGCGTGCATGGCGGCGTCCACGCCCTTCTGCACCCAGCGGCCCTCCGCGCGGGTGAGGGCGCCGAGCCGGACGGTCACCCGGGGCAGGACCCGCAGCCGGCGGTGCTCGGGCATCGGGCGCCGGTCGGGGGCCGCGTCGAACCAGTAGATCCGCAGCAGCGGCAGCCCGGTCTCGACCTCGGCGCGTTCGCGCAGCGCGGTGATCAGCGCGGTGTGGTCGACGGTGACCCGGGAGCGGGACGGGTCGCCGGCGAGCAGGCTGGCGGCGGCGCCCAGCAGGTATCCGGCATCCACCAGGACGACACAGCGATCCATCGCGCACCTCTTTCCGCTCGCCCTCGGGGTCAGGCCAGGTGGGCGCGGTCCGCCCCGGTCGGGCGTGGTGGGTGAGGGTGCTCCCGCGACCGCCCGATCGTTGGCTCACCTTTTCCCCCTGGTTCGCGCACCGAACCCCGGGGGATGTCGCGGTACCGCAACAGCCCTCCCAACGGAACGCAAAGGCGGGCCCCGTTCAACGACGGGGCCCGCCAAACGTCACGCGGACGGTGCGACCAGGGCTCTCAGCCCTTCAGCTCGGCGGCGACCAGCTCGGCCAGCTGGACGGCGTTGAGCGCGGCGCCCTTGCGCAGGTTGTCGTTGGAGACGAACAGCGACAGCCCGTTCTCCACCGTCTCGTCGACCCGGATGCGGCCGACGTAGCTCGGGTCGCGGCCTGCGGCCTGGAGCGGGGTGGGGATCTCGGACAGCTCGACGCCGGGGGCGGCGGTGAGCAGCTCGACGGCGCGCTCGGGGCTGATCGGGCGCTCGAAGCGGGCGTTGATCTGCAGCGAGTGGCCGGAGAAGACCGGGACGCGCACGCAGGTGCCGGCCACCTTGAGCTCCGGGATGCCGAGGATCTTGCGGCTCTCGTGGCGGAGCTTCTGCTCCTCGTCGGTCTCGTTGGAGCCGTCCTCGACGATGGAGCCGGCCAGCGGCACCACGTTGAAGGCGATCGGCCGCTTGTACACCGTGGGCTCGGGGAACTCGACGGCCGAGCCGTCGTGGGCGAGCGCGGCGGCACCGTCGACGACCTTGGCGGCCTGGTCCTGCAGCTCGGCGACGCCGGCGACGCCGCTGCCGGAGACGGCCTGGTAGGTGGAGACGACGAGGGCGGCGAGCCCGGCCTCCTCGTGCAGCGGGCGCAGCACGGGCATGGCGGCCATGGTGGTGCAGTTCGGGTTGGCGATGATGCCCTTGGGCCGGTCGGCGACGGCCTCCGGGTTGACCTCGGAGACGACCAGCGGGACCTCGGGGTCGCGGCGCCAGGCGGAGGAGTTGTCGATGACGACCGCACCGGCGGCGGCGACCTTGGGGGCGAGGGCCTTGGAGGTGGCGCCGCCGGCCGAGAAGATCACGATGTCCAGGCCGGTGTAGTCGGCCGTGGCCGCGTCCTCGACGGTGACCTCGGTGCCCTGCCAGGGCAGCGTGCGCCCGGCCGAGCGGGCCGAGGCGAACAGCCGCAGCTGCTCCACCGGGCCCAGTCCTCCGGGCCGACCGGCCCGCTCGGCCAGGATCTCGCGGACCACTCCGCCGACCTGGCCGGTGGCCCCGACAATACCGATCTTCATTCCGACTGACTCCTCTGAATGGTGCTTTCACAGCCGCACTCTGCCCATCATGCCTTGTCACGCGGCGAGGGCGACCTGGTATTCCACGGTGTGAGAGGGCCCTAGTGGTCCAGACCACCAACCAGGGCAAGCGCCGCGTCCACGTGCGCGCGGCCGGCCGGCAGCAGCGGCAGCCGGACGTCCGGGGTCGGGATCCGCCCCTGCGCGTGCAGGACGCCCTTCACCACCGTCGGGTTCGGCTCCGCGAAGACGGCCAGCGCCAGCCCGGTGAGCCGGTGCCCGAGCGCCCGCGCACGGTCCACGTCCCCGGACCGCCAGGCGTCGGCCAGCTCGACGAACCGGCCGGTCGCCAGGTGGGCGGCCGCGAGGATGCCGCCGGCCGCACCGAGGGCCAGCATCGCCGGGAAGAAGGCGTCCTCCCCGGTCAGCACCGCGAACCCGGCCGGGGTGTCGCCGAGCAGTTCGAGCGCCGCCTGGTCCAGCCCGCCGGTCGCGTACTTGACGCCCACCACGCCGTCCAGCAAGGCGAGTTCGCGCAGCGCGGCCCCCGACAGCTGCTGCCCGGTCCGGTACGGGATGTGGTAGACGACCAGCGGCAGCGGGCCCGCCTGCGCGAGCGCCCGGAAGTGCGCCACCGTCCCCGCCTCGCCCGGCCGCAGGAAGGCCGGGACGGTGACGAGCGCCGCCGCGGCCTGCGGCACCTGCGCGCCGAGCGCGGCCAGCGATTCCGCCGTGGCCCGGGTGTCGCCGCCGTGCGCGCCGACGATCAGCTGCGCGCCGCGCCGGGCGCAGGCGGCGGCGCACACGTCGACCACCGCCCGCCGTTCCTCGGGGCTCAGCGCGGCGGGCTCACCGGTCGTGCCGAGGGCGACGATCCCGGCCGCACCGGCGTCGAGCACCTCGTGCGCGAGCTTCTCCAGAGCGTCCAGGGCGACGGAGCCGTCGGCGGCGAAGGGAGTGATCAGGGGGACGTAGATACCTGCGAGGTCCATGCGTCCGATCCTCCGCCGCGCCGATCACCCAGGTCCAGTTCACATTTCCGACGCTTCTCGTAAGCTGAGCCGATGCTCGACGTCCGACGCCTGCGCCTGCTGCGCGAACTGGCCCATCTCGGCACCATCGCCGCCGTCGCCGAGGCGCTCTCCTTCAGCCCTTCGGCGGTGTCCCAGCAGCTGTCCGTCCTGGAGAAGGAGGCCGGCGTCCCGCTGCTGGAGCGCACCGGCCGCCGGGTCGTCCTCACCCCGGCCGCGCTGGGCCTCGTCCGGCACGCCGAGGCGGTGCTGGCCCGGCTGGAACAGGCGGACGCCGAACTCGCCCACGCCAGGCGGGGGTTGGCCGGCCCGCTGCGGATCGGCACCTACCCCTCGGCGGCCCGCGCGATCATCCCGGCCGTCCTCGCCGAACTCGCCGGCTGGCACCCGGACCTGGAGCCGATGGTCACCGAGGTCGACCCGGCGGCCGTCGGCGCGGCCCTGCGCGCGGGCGAACTGGACGTCGCCCTCGTCCACGAGTACGACCTCGTCCCGGCCGACCCCGAGCCCGGCCTCGCGGTGACCCGCCCGGTGTTCACCGAGCCGATGTACCTGGCCGCCCGCACGCCGGGCACGGTCGCCGAACAGCGCACCGCGCCCTGGATCCTGGCCCCGCGCGGCACGCTCTGCCACGACATGGCCGTCCGCGCCTGCGAGTCCGCCGGCTTCGCGCCGCGGGTCCGGCACCAGATCGACGACTTCACGACCGTCCTGGCCCTGGTGGCCGCCGGCCAGGGCGTCGCCCTCGTCCCCCACCTGGGCACCGCCGGACCCCCACCCGGCGTCGTCCTCACCCGCCTCCCCGTGTACCGCCGCACCCGCGCCGCCTTCCGCGCCGGCGCCGGCTCCCACCCCGCGATCTCCGCCTTCGTCTCGGCCCTCCACACCTCCGTCCCCCCGGGCCTCGGCGGCACCACGTGAAGGACGGCGCGGGACGAGAGAACCGGGGCGCCCACCTCCGTGAGCGCCCCGGTTCCGCCTAGCCGGCCAGACAGCTGGGCCCGAGCAACTGCTTCAGGTCCCCGAACAGCGCCGGATCCGACTTCACCCGGTGCCGGTCCAGCCTCAGCACCGTCGTCGTCCGAGCGCCCTCCAGGCGCAACCGCACCTCCGTCGTCCCCCGGTGGCTGCTGAGCACCTCGCCCAGCCGCGCCACCAGCGGCGGCGTCACCTTCACGCTCGGGATGTTGATCACGATCGGCGCCTCGGCGTGCGCGTTCGACAGGTCCGGAACCGCCAGCTCCATCCCCATCAGCCGCGGCACGTCCTCCCGCTTGTCCAGCTTGCCGCGCACGAACACCACGGCGTCCTCGACCAGTTGGGACGAGACCAGCTGGTAGCTCGCCGGGAAGAACATGCAGTCGATCGAGCCGGCCAGGTCCTCGACCGTGGCGATCGCCCATGCGTTGCCCTGCTTGGTCATCTTCCGCTGGAGGCCCGAGATGATGCCGCCGATGGTGACGATCGTCCCGTCCGGCCGCTCCGCGAGGTCCGCCACCGCGCAGTCCGCCTTGTCGGCGAGCACGTGCTCGATGCCGTGCAGCGGGTGCGAGGAGACGTACAGGCCGAGCATCTCCCGTTCCTGGGTGAGCAGGAAGGCCTTGTCCCACTCCTCCTCGGAGAAGGTCACGTCCAGCCCGAAGCTCGGCTCGTCCGCGCTCGCGTCCCCGCCGAAGAGGTCGAACTGCCCCTCGGCTTCCTTCCGCTTCACCCCGACGACGTTGTCGATCATCGGCTCGAACTGTGCGCTCAGGCCCTTGCGGGTGTGCCCGAGCGAGTCGAACGAGCCGGCCTTGATCAGCGATTCGACGGTCCGCTTGTTGCAGACCACCGACTCCACCTTGTCCAGGAAGTCCGGGAACGAGGTGAACTTCCCCTTCGCCTTCCTGGTCCGGATCATCGACTCGACGACCGGCCCGCCGACGTTGCGGATGGCGGTGAGGCCGAACCGGACGGTGTCGCTGCCGTGCGGCGTGAAGTCCGAGTCCGACTCGTTGACGTCCGGCGGCAGCACCTGGATGCCCATCTTGCGGCACTCGTTCAGGTAGACCGCGGACTTGTCCTTGTCGTCCTTCACCGAGGTCAGCAGGCCGGACATGTACTCGGCCGGGTAGTTCGCCTTGAGGTACGCCGTCCAGTACGAGACCAGTCCGTAGCCGGCCGTGTGCGCCTTGTTGAACGCGTAGCCGGAGAAGGGGACGAGGACGTCCCACACCGCCTGAATGGCGGCATCCGAGTAGCCGCGCTCCCGGCAGCCCTTCTGGAAGGGGACGAACTCCGCCTCCAGGATCTCCTTCTTCTTCTTGCCCATGGCCCGGCGCAGCAGGTCTGCCTGGCCGAGCGAGTACCCGGCGAGGATCTGCGCGGCCTTCTGCACCTGCTCCTGGTAGACGATCAGGCCGTACGTCGGCCGGAGCACCTCCTCCAGGGGCTTCTCCAGCTCCGGGTGGATCGGGGTGATCTCCTGCTGCCCGTTCTTGCGGAGCGCGTAGTTGGTGTGCGAGTTGACGCCCATCGGACCGGGCCGGTAGAGCGCCAGCACGGCCGAGATGTCCTCGAAGTTGTCGGGCTTCATCAGGCGCAGCAGCGAGCGCATCGGCCCGCCGTCGAGCTGGAAGACGCCGAGCGTGTCGCCGCGCGCCAGCAGCTCGTAGGTCGGCTTGTCGTCCAGGGGCAGATCAAGCAGGTTGATCTTGATGCCCTTGTTCTTCTCGATCGCCTTGACGGCGTCGTCCATGATCGTCAGGTTGCGCAGGCCGAGGAAGTCCATCTTGAGGAGGCCGAGGCCTTCACAGGTGGGGTAGTCGAACTGCGTGATGGTGACGCCGTCGGTGTGCCGGGTCCAGACCGGGATGTGGTCGGTCAGCGGCTCGGCGGACATGATGACGCCGGCCGCGTGCACACCGGGCTGGCGGATCAGGCCCTCGATGCCGCGCGCGGTGTCGATGACCTTCTTGACGTCCGGGTCGGTCTCGTACAGGCCCCGGATCTCGCCGGCCTCGCCGTAGCGCGGGTGCGAGGAGTCGGTGATGCCCGACAGCGGGATGCCCTTGCCCATGACGTCCGGCGGCATCGCCTTGGTGATCCGGTCGCCCATCGCGTACGGGTAGCCGAGGACCCGCGAGGAGTCCTTGATGGCGGCCTTCGCCTTGATGGTGCCGTACGTGACGATCATGGCGACCTTGTCGGATCCCCACTTCTCGGTCACGTAGCGGATGACGTCACCGCGCCGGCGCTCGTCGAAGTCGATGTCGACGTCGGGCATGGAGATGCGCTCGGGGTTGAGGAAGCGCTCGAAGATCAGGCCGTGCGGAATGGGGTCGAGGTCGGTGATGCCCATGGCGTAGGCGACCAGCGAACCGGCGGCCGAACCACGGCCTGGGCCCACCGCGATGCCCTGGCTCTTGGCCCACATGATGAAGTCGGCGACCACGAGGAAGTACGCCGGGAACCCCATCTGGATGATGGTGTCCATCTCGTACTCGGCGAGCTTCTTGTGCTCCTCGTCGTACCCGCCCGGGAAGCGCCAGTCCATGCCCTCCCAGACCTTGGACTTGAAGAAGTCCGCCTCGGACTCGAAGCCCTCCGGGATCGGGAAGCGCGGCATGAGGTTCTTGAACGTGAACATGCCCTCGGTGTCGACCCGGGAGGCGACCAGCAGCTGGCTGTTGCGGCAGCCCTCCTGCCAGGCGTCCGAGGAGTCCAGCGCGTACATCTCTGCTGCCGACTTGATGTAGTAGCCGGTGCCGTCGAACCGGAAGCGGTCCGGGTCGGAGAGGTTCTTGCCGGTCTGCACGCACAGCAGGAGGTCGTGGGCGCCGGCGTCGGCCTCGGTGGTGTAGTGGGAGTCGTTGGTGACCACCGGCGGGATGTCCAGCTTCTTGCTGATCTCCAACAGGCCGTCGCGGACCCGCTTCTCGATGTCGAGGCCGTGGTCCATCAGCTCCAGGAAGTAGTTCTCCTTGCCGAAGATGTCCTGGTAGTCGGCCGCGGACCTGAGCGCCTCGTCGAACTGGCCCAGCCGCAGCCGGGTCTGCACCTCACCGGACGGGCAGCCGGTGGTGGCCATCAGGCCGCCGGACAGCTCGGAGATCAACTCCTTGTCCATCCGGGGCCACTTCACGAGCCAGCCCTCGGAGTACGAGCGCGAGGTCAGCTTGAAGAGGTTGTGCAGGCCCTCCTTGTTGCGGGCCCAGATGGTCTTGTGGGTGTAGGCGCCGGACGCGGAGACGTCGTCCTTCTTCTGGTGCGGCTGGCCCCACAGGATGCGCTTGGTGTTGGAACGGGACTCGGGCGCGACGTACGCCTCGATGCCGATCACCGGGGTGATCCCGGCGGCGGTGGCCTGCTTGTGGAACTCGGCGGCGCCGTACATGTTCCCGTGGTCGGTCATCGCGACGTGGGTCTGTCCCAGCCGCTCGACCTCCTTGAACATCTGCTTCAACCGGGCGGCACCGTCCAGCATCGAGTACTCGGTGTGGACGTGCAGATGCGCGAACGGCTGATCGCTCAAGGCGGGGCCTCCGGAGGCTCTGGGCTTTGTCTGGTGGGCCGGCGAACGCGCAGGTCACAGGGGATCCCTGGAAACAGATGTGGCCCGAACCACCTCCCGGGGCCCGGACCATCACTCACACGTTCACGCGTCTACTCTAGCCCGCCCCGCCCCCACCGATTCGCACCGCGACAGCCTCACGGACCGCCGGTTCCTCCATCGGATCGTCGCGGAGGTAGGCCAGCCGCTCCCGCACCCCAGCCCGCAACGGAGCGTTCTCGACCCCCAACAGTCGGCTGTTCGCCTCACAGTCCCAGAGGCATTCCACGTACACCTCGTCCAGCCCGACGGGCGCCACCTTCGCGAGCGCCTCCAGGTACGCGGCCCGCTCGTACGAGTGCGGCGTCCAGAGCCAGAAGCGGCGCAGCAGCGACGCCGCCCCCGCCGCCTCCGCTCCGAACGGCGCCAGCCGACGGGCGAGCGCGCTCGGCCCGCACCAGGCCTGCTCCACCCAGCACCGCTCCAGCCCGGCGATCAGCGCCGGGACGTCCCGCTCCTCGTGCTCGACCGACGGCACCGGCAACGCGGGCCCGCCCTCCCGGGCCTCGTCCGCGAGCAGTTCCAGGACCCGGGCGGCCCGCTCGCGCACCTCCGCCCCTCCGGACAGCATCTCCACCACCGGCCCGACCGGCAGCTCCAGGTCCCTGACCAGCCGAGCGAGATACAAGGACCGGTGGTCCGCCTGCGAGTCCCACCGCCACTCCCAGCGAATGCACCCGTACACCAGGTCGGCAGCGGCAGCCGGGGCCTCCGCCGCCATCCGGGCACCCAGGCCCCGGCCCCGCTGCAACAACCCGGGGAGGGTCCCCGCCGGGGCGTACTCGTATCTCCGCTCTGCCACGCCCCCCATCGTCCCCCAAGGTCACCTGTCGTCGTCGGGCGGAGTCGCCCTGAGAGCAGTGATGACGCCGAGCGCGACGGTGGCGATCGCGAGGGCGAGGAGGACGAGGAAGGCGGCGGCGATCAGGAAACGCACGAATCGTCGTCCCGCTCGGCGTCGAGCAGCAGGTTGAGGAGGTTGAGGAGAGTGGTGACCGGCGCCGTGTTGAAGCGGACGAGGACGCGGCCGTCGAGCGTGGTGTCGGTGGTGGCGGAGGGCCAGACGAGGCCGAACTTCTTGCCGCGCTCGTGGACTTCACCGATGAGGGCCTTGATCTGGACCTCGGTGTAGTGGCGGACGCGGGGGTCGGTCGGCTTCATCGGGTGGCGACGGCGGCGGCTCATGCGGCGAAGTCCAGCTCGAACCATACGAACTTGCCACGCTCCTGGGGCTCCACACCCCATCGGTGGGTCAGCCCGTCGACGAGCTGAAGCCCCCGCCCCGACTCGGCGAGTTCGGCGAGCGTTCGCTGCTCGGGCAGCAAGGGGCTGTCGTCCGCAACGGACACCCGGAGCGTCTCAGGAACGGCGAGGATGCAGACGAGGGGCGCAGCGGTGCCACCGTGGCGCCAGGCGTTGACGAGGAGTTCGACCAGCGCGAGCTCGGCGTCGGAGACGGCGGAGGGCGGCCACCCGCCGCGGTTCATCAGGTCGCGGAGGGTTTGGCGGGCGAGGCCGAGCGAGGGCGTGTTGAGGTGACGCATGGGAGAACTCCCGAGGCGTGAAGTGGTGTTGGACGGATACGTCACCGTGAGCCAGGCCAGGCAAGAGGGCATGGCTGCTCTGCGGTGCGACGGAAGGCGTTACTGACGACACGTCGGATCGATGTGACATCGACCGTACATCAGCAGAATCACATGTGATTCCAGAACCGGACAGATTCACCCCTGGGTGTTACCGTCCATCCCGAAGTAGACCCACGCCCGAGCAGCGCGGCAGACTTGGGGCACACCGGCGAGGAAGGACCCAATGCCGCCACGACTCAACCCGACGCTCCGTCAACGTCGCATCGGCACCGAGCTCCGGAAGATGCGCGAGGCCGCTGGCCTGACGACCGCCGAGCTGAGCAGAGCTCTCGGCATCGACAGGACCCAGGTGACTCAGATGGAGTCCGCCAAGGTCGGCGTGAGCCCAGAACGCCTCCGCTCCTTCGCCGCCGCCTGCAAGTGCATGAATCAGCCCTTGATCGAAGCTCTGGAGTCCACGCTCCAAGACCGTTCCAAGGGCTGGTGGGAGGAGTACCGGGGAACCATCCCGGACGCCTTTCTTGAGAACGCAGAGCTGGAGAAGGGCTCCCGCGAACTCATGATCTGGGTCCTCACCCACATCCCAGGCCTCTGCCAAACCATGAGCTACGCCTCGTCGGTCTTCGGCCGGCTGGTCCCTCCCATCCCCCGGCACGAGTTGGAGGCCCGCACCGCCTTCAGAATGCAGCGCAAGGCAGACCTGCGCCGCGACCGGAAGCAACTGACTGCCTTCATCTACGAATCCGCCCTTTGGACTCGATTCGGCGGCACCCGGATCCTCAAGGAGCAGCTCGTCTCCTTGCTCGAAGACTCCGAGCAACACTGGATGACCATCCGAGTCGTACCGTTCGATGTGGAGACATTCCCTGGCGCAGTCGAGAACCTCACCTACGCCTTCGGCCTGGTCCCAGAACTCGACACCGTTGAGCTGGAGTCGTCCCGAGGATCCATCTACTTTGATGCCGTCAGCGAGCTGACCAGCTATCGGTCCATCTTCGACCGCACCGAAGCGTCGGCACTGAGTGAGACCGCTTCTCGCGATCTGATCCACAAGATCGCACGAGACCTATGAAAGGCCCACGATGACCAACACCGAGTGGCAGAAGTCCTCCTTCAGCGGATCCGGTGGCGACTGCGTGGAGGTCCGCGCAGGCAACGGGGCGGTCGAACTCCGCGAATCCGACGAGGGCCACGTCATCCTCCGCACCACCCCCACCCACTTCGCCGCGCTCCTCCACGCCATCAAGGCCAGCGAGTTCGACCACTTCATCGCCCGCGCATAGCGAATCGTTCCGGCGGCCCCTTGCTCCTCGCAATGGGCCGCCGGGAGAAGGACACCCGCCCGGTCCGTTCCGCCTCGATGAACTGGCCGATCACCACGTCCGTGGCCTCCAGTCGGGCCACCTCGGCATCGATCTCGACAGGCTCCTTGCGCAGGCGTTCGGCACGGTCCGCCGGCACCACCCGCCGCTGCATCACCCACACCGACGCTTCCGCCATCGGCATCTCCTCCCCGTGCCGACCACCCGTGCGGAGCGTACGAGGCGGTCGACGACCGACGACGCCATTCCGGCGAACCGGCCGCACGGCGGACGATCACGCCCCTGACCAGCGCGAGCACCCCACCCCATCCCCATGCCAGCCCGCTGACCGGCGACTTCAGGTTGGAGACGGCTCGCTCCCTTGGACCTCGGACGGTCGGCTGGAGATGCGCCGGGCGGGGCACGACCCGACGATGGCTGAGGTAGCCGGGCGAAGGCGCCCGTCTTCCCGCTCCAAATCACCCATCCGAAAGGGAAATCATGAGTCCGATCACGGAAAGCCCCACCCGCGAGGGAGTCGGGGCCCAGGACGTCCTGCTGGCAGCGTTGCTGTCCCGTCGTGGGGAGCGTGGTGAGGAGGGCGGCGAGAGCGCCATCGAGCACCCGCTGCTGCTGGCCGCCCTGGCGCGCCGCCGCGAGGAGGGCACCGAGAGCGGCATCGCGCACCCCCTGCTGCTGGCCGCCCTGACGCGCCGCCGCGAGGAGGGCGCCGAGAGCGGCATCGCGCACCCGCTGCTGCTGGCCGCCCTGATGCAGCGCCGCAGCGAGCGCGGTGAGCGCGGCGAGGGCTTCTTCGAGAACCCGCTGCTGCTGGCCGCCCTGATGCATCGCCGCAGCGAGCGCGGTGAGCGCGGCGAGGGCTTCTTCGAGAACCCCCTCCTGATGGCCGCCCTGATGCATCGCCGCAGCGACCGCGGTGAGCGCAGCGAGAGCATCATCGAGAACCCGCTGCTGCTGGCCGCCCTGATGCGCCGCTAGGAGCACGCTCGACGATCTGTTCGAGGGGCCTGCGCCGTAGTCCGGGCGCAGGCCCTGCACTGGCAACCAAAGACTTGAGGGAGAGCATCATGGCAGCCGAGCGCGGCGAAGAATCGGAACGGGATCCGGTACAGGCCTTCATCGACGAAGCCTTCGAGGAGATGATGCGGGAGAGCAGAATCCCGCCCAAGACAGCGACGAAGTACGGCAAGGACCCGTTGGCCTGGGCTCTGGTCGAAGCGGCTGCGGCCTCGATGTCCCAGCCTTCCTCCGCCCAGATGTCGGAGCTGGAACGCGTGCTGTTCGCGCAGACCCTCGCCACCGCCCTGGCGGAAGCTCTCGTGCCCGCGTTGGCGGACACGCTGTCCGTGGAGATCATGAAGGTTCTCAATCGCCGGGCCACCGCCGAAGCGGGCAACAAGGATCTCGCCGACAGCAGCCACGGAGCTCGCGGCTCGGACGAGAGGAAAGAGGCCCACAGGAGTTGAGTTCACGAACCACAGCGGGAAGCGCAAGGCCCGTGGCCTGCTTCCGAGCACCCGGCCGCTACTCGGACAGCTCCGCAAGGAACTCCAGCGCGACGGCCCACACGCGCCCGGCGGCCTCGGCGTCGTAGTCGGCCAGGTCAGGGTCGGTGAACAGATGCCCCGCCCCCCGGTACCGGTGCACCTCGACGTCCGCCCCGGCCTTCCGCATCCGCAGGTACCAGGCGTTCAACCAGTCCTCCGTCTCGAACGGATCCGGCTCCGCCACATGCAACTGCACCGGGATGTCGGTCGCCGCATCCTCCCGCAGGTCCGACGTCCCGTGCAGGAGCAGCAGCCCACGCGCCTTCTCGTCGGCCAGCGCCAGGTTCTGCGCGAGCGAACCCCCGAGCGAGAACCCCGCGTACACCAGCCCGCCCTCGGACAGCGGCGCCACCGCAGCGACCGCCCGCCGGAGCAGTTCCTCGTTCCCGCCGAGCTCGTCCTGGTACGCCAGCCCGTCCTCGATGTCGTCGAAGGTCCGCCCGTCGAACAGGTCCGGCGTGTGCACCGTGTGCCCGGCGGCCCGGAGCCGCTCTGCGGCGGTGTGGACGGCGGGGCGCAACCCGTAGGCGGAGTGGAAGAGGACGATCTGGGCCACGGTCTGGGTCCTTCAAAAGAAGAGGTCAGCAACCCACCCATGATCCCCCATCCCCCACCGGCCCCTACGACACCACGTCCTTCCGCGCGAACCCGCGGAACGCCAGCGCGAGCAGCACCACCGCGTACGACAGCGACAGCGAGACGCCCTGCACCATGCCGCCCCACTCCAACTGCGGCTGCAGGGCGTCCGCCCACGCGTACTGCCAGTGCGCGGGCAGCCACTCCCGCAGGCTCCCGAGCGCCGTGACGGCGTCCAGCACCCCGGTGATGATCGATGCGAACACCGCGCCGCCCACCGCCCCCAACGGCGCGTCCGTCGCCGTCGAGAGCCAGAAGGCCAGCGCCCCGACCGCGATCTCGCTCAGGAACACGAAGGCCACGGCGACGGCCAGCCTGGGCAGCGCCTCCGCGGCCGGCAGGCTGACGCCGGCCGGGAGCTTCAGGTCCCCCCAGCCGTACGCGGCCGTCCCCACGACCAGCCCGATCGCCGGCAGCATGACCACCGCGACCGCCGAGAACGCCATCCCCACCACGAACTTGCGCGCCAGCAGCCGCGCCCGCGGCACCGGCGCGGCCAGCAGGTAGCGCAGCGAGGACCAGCTGGCCTCCGAGGCCACCGTGTCCCCGCAGAACAGCGCGACCGGGATCACGAGCATGAACCCGGTGCCCATGAACAGCATCGTGGTGGCGAAGTTGGCCCCGGACGCGGTGGCCAGTTCGATGAACGTGGTCCGGTCCTGCCGCCCGGGCGTGCCGCCGATCTGGAACGCCGCCAGGACGATGAACGGCATCGCCGCCAGCACCCCGCCGATCACCAGCGTCCGGCGCCGCCGCAGCTGCCGCACGGCCTCGACCCGCAGCGGCAGCGTCCGCCCCGCCCGGTACCCCTCGGCGTGGTCCGCCGAAACGACGCCGCTCACGCCCCACCTCCGATCAACGACAGGAACGCGTCCTCCAGCCGGCGCTGCGGCCCGGCACTCTCCACCGGTACCCCGAGCCGCACCAGCTCGGCCACCAGCTCGCTCGCCGCCAGCCCGTCCAGCCGCACCAGCAGCCCGCCCTCCAGGACCTCCGCCGAACCGACCCCGGCCAGCGCGCCCACCTTCTCGACGACCGTCTCCGGCGCGAACGACGAGGCGACACCGACCATCAGCAGCTCCCCGGCCCCGACGATGTCGCCGACGGCGCCCGTCGTCACCAGCCGCCCGCGGTCCATCACGACCAGGTCGGTGCAGCTCTGCTCCACCTCGGACAGCAGGTGACTCGACACGATGACGGTCCGCCCGGCCGCCGCGTACCGGATCATCACCTCCCGCATCTCGCGGATCTGCGGCGGGTCGAGCCCGTTGGTCGGCTCGTCCAGGATCAGCAGGTCCGGCAGCCCCAGCATGGCCTGGGCGATCGCGAGCCGTTGCCGCATGCCCTGCGAGTACGTCCGCACCGCGCGGTCGAGCGCCCCGCCGAGCCCGGCGATCTCCAGCGCCTCGGCGAAGTGCGCGTCCCCCTCCGGGCGTCCGGTGGCCTGCCAGTACAGCCGCAGGTTGGCCCGCCCGCTGAGGTGCGGCAGGAAGCCCGCACCCTCGACGAACGCACCGACCCGCGACAGCACCGGCGCGCCGGGCCGCACGAGGTGCCCGAAGATCCGGATCTCGCCCGCGTCCGGACGGATCAGGCCCATCAGCATCCGCAGGGTCGTGGTCTTGCCCGCGCCGTTCGGCCCGAGCAGCCCGAGCACCTGCCCCTGCTCGACCCGGAAGCCCAGGTCCCGTACGGCGTACCGGTCCACCGAGCCCTTGTAGCGCTTGCTGAGCCCGGTGATCTGCAGCGGAACGTCACCGAGCGCCGGGTCGTACGCCGGCCCGCCGGCCCTCCGCGCGCGCCGCCGCAGCCGGGGCGCAAGCACCAGCCCGAGCGCGACCACCACGGCGGCCACCGGCAGCAGCCACGTCCGCGCGGGCAGCGGCGTCGCCTCGGTGACGAGCTCCTCGACGGTCGGCGCGTTCAGCGCCCCCGCCACCGCCACCCGGTAGGTGGCCGGCTCGGCGGGCGAGGCGTACGCGAGGTCGGTGCTCGCCAGCACGAGCCGCAGCCGGTGTCCCGCCGCGAAGGTGTGATCGACGGCCGGAAGTACAACCGTGACCGTCCGCCCCGCATCCGCCCCCGTGACCCGCAACGGCTCCGCCAACTGCTGCGGCAGCACCGCCTTCCCGTCCGGCCCGACGTCGTACAGCTTCGCGAACAGCACCGCGTCCGGCCGGTCCGCCCGCACCCGGACGGGCACGGTCGGCTGCCCGGTCAGGTGCAGCTGGCCGTCCAGCGGCGCCGACTCGAACGACGCGTTCTGCCCGGGGAAGTCCAGCGACAGCCCGGCCCCGAGCGAGGCCGCCTGGCTGAGTGCCCCGATCCCCGGCAGCGTCGAGATCCCGGGCGGAGCACCGCCCGGCGGGTTGGCGAGCGTCTTCTCACCGCCGCCCAGCTGCACCGACCGCGAACCGGTACCGCCCAGCCCCGGGTACCTGTCCGCCGTGGCGCCGCGCAGCACGGCCTGGAACCCGGTCGAGTCGACACCACCGGTCCGGGTGACCCGGAACGCCGGCCCGGTGTCGTTCCCGCGCCCGCGCAGGTAGTGGTCGAACCACGCAGTCACCCGGTCGTCCACCCGGGCGCTCGTGTCGGTGCCCCCGTCGTGCCCGCCCGCGAACCAGTCCACCGAGACGGGCGCGCCGTTGGCCGCCACCGCCCGCGCGATCTCGTCCCCCTGGTCCAGCGGGAACAGCGAGTCCTGCTGCCCCTGCACCACCAGCGTCGGCACCTTGATCTGCCCGGCCACCGAGGACGGACTCGACCGGTCCAGCAGCGCGACGGCCTCCGGATCGGCGTGCCCGGTCGTGGCGACCCGGTCGTACATCTGGCAGAGCGACTCCAGGAACCGCCCGCACCCGACCGGCCCGCCGTCGTCCGCCGTGGGCCGGCCGCCCTCGCGCGGCGCGCCCCCGGACGGCCCGAGGTCGCCCGCCGCGCCGGTCGTGAAGAAGATCCCGGCCCACAGCTTCTTGAACACCCCGTCGGTCGCGCCCGCCCCCTGCACACCCTGCGGGAACAGCGCGTCGGCCAGGTTCCACCACGTGATCTGGGTGGCCACCGCGTCGATCCGGTGGTCGTACGCGGCCGCCAGCAGCGAGATCGCGCCGCCGTACGAGGCGCCGGTGATGCCGACGCGCGGGTCGCCCGGCCCGTCGAGCTGCACCTCGGGCCGCTGGGCCAGCCAGTCCACCAGGTGCTTGACGTCCTCGACCTCGCGGTCGGGCGCGTTGAGCCCGATCTTCCCGCCCGAGTGCCCGAAGCCGCGCGCCGACCAGGTCAGCACCGCGTACCCCTGCCGGGCCAGCTGCTCGGCCCGGTCGCGCTCGCCCTCCTTGGAGCCGCCGAAGCCGTGCGCGAGCAGGACCGCCGGGCGCGGGGTGGAGCCGGTGGTGAAGAACGAGGTGTCCAGCTGCACCTGCTGGGCGCTGCCGGGTGTCTCCGGCATGCTGAGAAAACGATCCTCCTCGTGGACCGTCTGCTCACCACCGGCCGCCACCGCCGCCGTGCCGATCCCCGCGACGGCCACCAGGGCCACCGCACCGGCCAGCAGTCTCCGCCGCGCCACCGCACCGCGACCGCGCCACCGGCGCCACGCGCCACCGAACTCCATGGCCGTTGATCGTAATGGCCGCACGGGTAGGCGTCCGATAAAGCCCCCGCCCCAACCGCTGCCCGTTTCACCCGGTTCCACCCCGCTATGCCCGGGTATCGTACGGCTCACCCGACCCCAGTCCCCCGGCGAGGTACCCGTGCTCTGGCCGCTGATCACCCTGCTCGCCACCATCGTCGCCACCCTGGCGATCGGCTGGACCGTCGACCAGGTCCTCCAGCGCGTCGCCGCCCGCCACCCCGGGGCCCCGGTCTGGCCGCTGCTCCGCCGCTGCCGCATCCCCCTCCAACTCACCGTCGTCACAGCCCTGTTGCTCGCCGCCAATCCACTGAAGCGGATCTTCCGCCTGAAGAACGACGACGGCGCACACCACGTGCTCCTCCTGCTCCTGCTCGCCTCCCTCGGCTGGCTGACCGCCCGCGTCGTGGTGGCACTCCTGGAGGCCCTGCTCAGCCGTTACGAGACGGTCACCGCTGACCCGGCCCGCATGCAGCGCGTGCACACCCAGATCAGCATGCTGCGCCGGGGGGTGAGCGCCGCCATCGTCGTCGTGACGATCGCCGTGATGCTGCTGACCTTCTCCGCGATGCGCACCGTCGGCGCCAGCCTGCTCGCCTCCGCCGGCATCATCGGCATCGTCGCGGGCATCGCCGCCCAGAGCGCCCTGGGCAACTTCTTCGCCGGCCTGCAGATCGCCTTCGGGGACACCGTCCGGATCGGCGACACCGTGGTGATGGACGGCCAGCAGGGCACCGTCGAGGAGATCACCCTCTCCTACCTGGTGGTCCGGCTCTGGGACTACCGGCGCCTGATCGTCCCGGTCTCCTACTTCGTCAACAAGCCGTTCGAGAACTGGACCCGCCGCGAACCCGGCCTCCTCGCCACGGTCCTGCTCCACCTCGACCACACGACCCCGGTCGACACCCTGCGCGAGGCCTTCCACACCCGCCTGGAGGCCCACCCCCTCTGGGACGGCGCCGAGTGGGCCCTCAACGTCACCGACACCACCCCCAACACCATCGTCGTCCGCGCCACCATGACCGCCCGCAACCCCGACGACGCCGCCCAACTCCGCTTCGACATCCGCGAACACCTCATCGCCTACCTGCGCGACGAACACCCCACCGCCCTCCCCCGCCTCCGCACCACCCCCTGACCAACGCCCTCCCCGTCCCCCGAACGCGAAATCCCCGCGCCCCCGAAAGGGGCGCGGGGAACTGCGCGACCAGCCGCCCACCACGCCGCAGCCCCGCTCCCAGCGGTCCCCACGGCTCCCGAAGGGCCTACAGCACTCGCGTCATCGTCCGGTGCGGAATCCCGGCATCGTCATACACCGGCCCCTCCGCCGCGTACCCCAGCCGCTCGTAGAACCCGAGCGCCTGGACCTGCGCGTGCAGCTCCAGCTCGACCGCTCCGCGCTCGACCCCCGCCGCCTCGATCGCCCGCACCAGCGAGACCCCCAGCCCGGTCCCCCGGGCAGCCTTCACCACCGCGAGCCGCCCCAGCAGCGCCCGCCCCGGGACACCGCCGGTGAGCTCCAGCGCAGCGTCCCCGTGGATCAGCCGCCCGGTCCCGAGCGCAGTGCCGTCCGCCCCGACCGCCAGCAGGTGCACCGACGTGGCGTCGTACGCGTCGTACTCCAGCTCCTCCGGCACGTTCTGCTCGACGACGAACACCTCCCGCCGGACCGCCCGCGCCAGGTCCAGGTCCGCGACGCTCTCCGCGACCCGGATCCCGACCGCTGCCGCCATCTCAGCTCTCCGCCGCGATGATGTCGAGCGCCTTCCGCAGGTCCGCCGGGTACTCGCTGGAGAACTCCACCCACTGCCCGTCCGCCGGGTGCTCGAACCCGAGCGAGACGGCGTGCAGCCACTGCCGGGTCAGCCCCAGTCGCTTGGCGAGCGTCGGGTCGGCGCCGTAGGTGAGGTCGCCCACGCACGGGTGCCGCAGCGCGGACATGTGCACCCGGATCTGGTGGGTGCGGCCGGTCTCCAGCTTGACGTCGAGCAGCGAGGCGGCCCGGTAGGCCTCGATCAGGTCGTAGTGCGTGACGGACGGCTTGCCCTCCCGCGTGACCGCCCACTTCCAGTCCGAGCTGGGGTGCCGCCCGATCGGCGCGTCGACGGTCCCGCTCAGCGGGTCCGGGTGCCCCTGGACGAGCGTGTGGTAGCGCTTCGCGGTGACGCGGTCGTGGAACTGCCGCTTCAGATCGGTGTACGCGCGCTCCGACTTGGCCACGACCATCAGGCCCGAGGTGCCGACGTCGAGCCGGTGCACGATGCCCTGCCGCTCGGCCGCGCCGGAGGTGGAGATCCGGTAGCCGGCCGCGGCGAGGCCGCCGATCACGGTGGGGCCGGTCCACCCGGGGCTCGGGTGCGCGGCGACGCCGACGGGCTTGTCGACGAGCACGATGTCCTCGTCCTCGTGGACGATCCGCATGCCGTCGACCGGCTCGGCGACGATCTGGACCGGGGCGGCGGGGGCGGGGATCTCGACCTCCAGCCAGGAGCCGGCGGTCACCCGGTCCGACTTGCCGGCCACGGTGCCGTCGAGCGTCACCTTGCCGTCGGCGGCCAACTCGGCGGCCTTGGTCCGGGAAAAGCCGAACATCCGGGCGAGGGCGGCGTCGAGGCGCTCGCCCTCCAGGCCGTCGGGTACGGGGAGGCTGCGGATCTGCGCTGCGGTACTCACCCGTACGAGTATGCCGGAAGGCGGCTCCCACCTTCCGCCGTCCCTCCCGGCTCCCCCGTTCCCCCGGCGTTCGCGCCCCTACTTCTCCGTCTTCTCCGCCTGCTGGTGCACGGTCCCGTCCGGGTTGCTCCCGCGGAACGACAGCAGCACGACCAGGATCCCGCCGCACACGATCGCCGAGTCGGCGAGGTTGAAGACCGCGAAGTGCTGCACGGAGATGAAGTCCACGACGTGTCCGCGGAAGACCTCGGGCGCGCGGAACAGCCGGTCGGTGAGGTTGCCGAGGGCCCCGCCCAGCAGCAGCCCGAGCGCGATCGCCCACGGCAGGCTGTACAGCCTGCGGGCGATCCGCCAGATCACGACGATGACGGCGGAGGCGATCATGGTGAAGACGACGGTGAGCGCCTGGCCCATGCCGAACGCGGCACCGGAGTTGCGGATCACCTGGAAGGTGACGACGTCGCCGATGACCTTGATCGCCGCGTGGTTCTCCAGCCGGGCGACCACCAGCAGCTTGCTGCCGAGGTCGACCAGGAAGGCGAGCACGGCGACGACCAGCAGGACGCCGATCCGGCGCGGCCCCCTGGACTTCTCCGCCCCCGTGGCACCGTCCGCGGTGGCCGGCTCGACAGGGTCGACCACAGCCACCTCCACGGCATCGGCGGTCTTCGGGACGGCGTCGTCCCGGGTCTGGGGGGAACCTTGCGTACTGATGATCCGCTCCGCTGCCGATGGGCCGGTGCCGGCCTGACCACACCCACGGGCGGATGTCCCAGGCGACGTTACGGGGTCGAGCGTACGGCAAGCCCGCCCCCCGGCGCCGCGTCGGTCGGCCGACTGATCGGCCCGCCGCCACCCGGCCTTCCGTTCTCCGCCGCTCAGCGGCGTTCCTGCTTGGCCTTGCACTGCACGCAGAGCGTGGCCCGGGGGAAGGCCTGCATCCGGGCCTTGCCGATGGCCTGCCCGCAGGACTCGCAGACGCCGAAGCCGACGCCCTCCAGCCGGGCGAGGGCGTGCTCGGTCTGGGCGAGGCTGTCCCGGGCGTTGTTGGCGAGGGCGAGCTCGCTCTCCCGCGAGATGTTCTTCGTACCGGCGTCCACCTGGTCGTCGCCGGCTCCGTCGTTGGAGTCGCGCATCAGGCCGGAGATGGCGGCCTCGGCCGCGCCGATCTCGTTCTGCAGCCGCTCCAGCTCGCTGATCAGCTCGTTGTGCAGTTCGTGGACCTCCTCCGAGGTCCACGGCTCCTCGCCCGGGCGGACCGGCAGCGTGGCCGGGTCCACGGATTCGGCCCCGCGCAGCACGGTGACGGTGTCGGTGCTGGTGTTCTGCCGTGCGGTAGTGGTCACGGTCCCCTCCCCTGGATCGGCCGCCACGGCCTTGCGTGCCCGCTTGGTGGCGGTACCCGCGCCGATTGCCTTCTCAGCCATGGCTTCGACCCCATCTACGAACGAATCGAGCCGCCGGTTCCCGGCGGCTTCCAGTGCCGGAACGATAATCCCGATCAAAACCGGTCACAACATGACATACCGACGCCCCACCATGATCCCACCCAGGCAGCCGCCCCAACCGCCACGCCCCTCGCGCTGACCAGACATGTGCCCAGAACACCCCCTCCTAACCACCCCGCGACGCGCCCCCCGGAAGCACCCGCGACCCGCCCCTCGGCGCACCCCGCGAACCCCGCGCCGCCCTCCGCCACCGGGCCACGCCCGCCCCTCGCCGGACGAAACCGACTTGCGGCAGCCGATACACTGGGCCTGCAAGG
This sequence comes from Kitasatospora sp. NPDC001660, assembly GCF_053596725.1. Taxonomy (NCBI): domain Bacteria; kingdom Bacillati; phylum Actinomycetota; class Actinomycetes; order Kitasatosporales; family Streptomycetaceae; genus Kitasatospora; species Kitasatospora sp. NPDC001660. The sequence continues at coordinate 167,311 of NZ_JBSFGU010000004.1, forward strand.
CGCAGATGGGACGAGTACCGACGTACGCAGCCACCAGCGACCCGGGGACGGTGCGAGCCCGGGGGTGTGCACGACGGGAAGATCACCCCGGAGCCGCCGGAAGAACGGCCGATGCGGAGCCCGCAGCAGCCCACTAGACCCGGCAGCAAGCCCAAACAAGAGGGCCGCACGCAGCACCGCGGCCAAGGAGGGTGGTACCGCGGGGCGGCTCGCCGTCTCGTCCCTCCGTCGGATCCCGTCCACATCCGCCGGAGGTTTGACGCCCGCGATGACTACCTACAATTCCGTCCCCGCACAGGTGGACCTCCCTGCCCTGGAGCACCGGATCCTGTCCTTCTGGCAGGACAACAAGATCTTCCAGCGCAGCCTGGAGCAGTCCGAGGGCCGCCCCGAGTGGGTCTTCTACGAGGGCCCGCCGACCGCCAACGGCATGCCCGGCGCCCACCACATCGAGGCCCGCGTCTTCAAGGACGTCTTCCCGCGCTACCGGACGATGAAGGGCTTCCACGTCGCCCGCAAGGCCGGCTGGGACTGCCACGGCCTGCCGGTCGAGCTGGCCGTCGAGAAGGAGCTGGGCTTCTCCGGCAAGCAGGACATCGAGGCCTACGGCATCGCCGAGTTCAACGCCAAGTGCCGCGAGTCGGTGACCCGCCACACCGACGCGTTCACCGAGCTGACGACCCGCATGGGGTACTGGGTGGACCTCGACGAGGCCTACCGGACGATGGATCCGTCGTACGTCCAGTCCGTGTGGTGGTCGCTCAAGCAGATCTTCGACAAGGGCCTGCTGGTCCAGGACCACCGGGTCGCCCCCTGGTGCCCGCGCTGCGGCACCGGCCTGTCCGACCACGAGCTGGCCCAGGGCTACGAGACGGTCGTCGACCCCTCGGTGTACGTCCGCTTCCCGCTGACCGGCGGCCCGCTGGCCGGCCGGGCGGCACTGCTCGCCTGGACCACCACCCCGTGGACCCTGGTCTCCAACACCGCCGTCGCCGTGCACCCGGACGTCACCTACGTGGTGGCCACCGACGGCACCGAGCAACTGGTCGTCGCCGAGCCGCTGGTCGCCAAGGCCCTCGGCGAGGGCTGGGAGACCACCGGCGAGTCGTTCACCGGCGCCGAGATGGAGCGCTGGTCCTACCGGCGCCCGTTCGAGCTGGTCGACATCGAGGGCGCCCACTTCGTCCTCACCGCCGACTACGTCACCACCGAGGACGGCACCGGCATCGTCCACCAGGCCCCCGCCTTCGGCGCCGACGACCTCGCGACCTGTCGCAAGTACGGCCTGCCGGTGGTCAACCCGGTGCTCGCCGACGGCACCTTCGCGCCCGAGGTCCCGCTGGTCGGCGGCCAGTTCTTCAAGAAGGCCGACGAGGCTCTGGTCGCGGACCTCAAGGAGCGCGGCCTGCTCTTCCGCCACGTGGCGTACGAGCACAGCTACCCGCACTGCTGGCGCTGCCACACCGCGCTGCTCTACTACGCGCAGCCCTCGTGGTACATCCGGACCACCGCCGTCAAGGACGCGCTGATCCGCGAGAACGAGGCCACCAACTGGTTCCCGGAGACGGTCAAGCACGGCCGCTTCGGCGACTGGCTGAACAACAACATCGACTGGGCGCTCAGCCGCAACCGCTACTGGGGCACCCCGCTGCCGATCTGGCGCTGCGAGGAGGGCCACCTCACCTGCGTCGGCTCGCTGGCGGAGCTGACCGAGCTCACCGGCACCGACCAGAGCGGCCTCGACCCGCACCGCCCGTACATCGACGCGGTCACCTTCGCCTGCCGCCGGTGCGGCGGCACCTCGACCCGGGTGCCCGAGGTGATCGACGCCTGGTACGACTCGGGCTCGATGCCGTTCGCGCAGTACGGCTACCCGTACCAGAACAAGGAGCTGTTCGAGAAGCGCTACCCGGCGCAGTTCATCTCCGAGGCGATCGACCAGACCCGCGGCTGGTTCTACACGCTGATGGCGGTCGGCACCCTGGTGTTCGACAAGAACAGCTACGAGAACGTCGTCTGCCTGGGCCACATCCTGGCCGAGGACGGCCGCAAGATGTCCAAGCACCTGGGCAACATCCTGCAGCCGATCCCGCTCATGGACCAGCACGGCGCCGACGCGGTCCGCTGGTTCATGGCGGCCGGCGGCTCGCCCTGGTCGGCCCGCCGGGTCGGCCACGGCACGATCCAGGAGGTGGTCCGCAAGACCCTCCTCACCTACTGGAACACCGTCGCCTTCCAGGCCCTCTACGCCCGCACCACCGACTGGGCCCCCTCCGCGAGCGACCCGGCCCCCGCCGACCGCCCGCAGCTGGATCGCTGGGTGCTCTCCGAGCTGAACACCCTGATCCGCGAGGTCGACGCGGCGTTCGAGGCGTACGACACCCAGCGCGCCGGCAAGCTGCTGTCCGCGTTCGTCGACGACCTCTCCAACTGGTACGTCCGCCGCGGCCGCCGCCGCTTCTGGCAGGGCGACGCCGCCGCGCTCGCCACCCTGCACGAGGCACTGGAGACGGTCACCCGCCTGATGGCCCCGCTCACCCCGTTCATCACCGAGCAGGTCTGGCAGGACCTGGTCGTCCCGGTCGCCCCGGACGCCCCGGCCTCGGTGCACCTGGCCACCTGGCCGGTGGCGGACGAGACGCTGATCGACTCCGACCTCTCCCGGCACATGGCGCTGGTCCGCCGCCTGGTCGAGCTCGGCCGGGCCACCCGCGCCGAGTCCGGCGTGAAGACCCGTCAGCCGCTGTCCCGCGCACTGATCGCCGCCCAGGGCTGGGAGGAGCTGCCCGCCGACCTGCGTGCGCAGATCGCCGAGGAGCTCAACGTCTCCGCCCTGGAGTCGCTCGCCGAAGTCGGCGGCTCACTGGTCGACACGAGCGCCAAGGCCAACTTCCGCGCGCTGGGCAAGCGCTTCGGCAAGGGCGTCCAGGACGTCGCCAAGGCGGTCGCCGCCTCGGACGCCGCCCGGCTCGCCGCCGACCTGCGCGCCTCGGGCACCACCTCCGTCGAACTGAACGACGAGACGATCACCCTCTCTCCTGACGAGGTGATCATCACCGAGACCCCGCGCGAGGGCTGGGCCGTCGCCAACGAGTCCGGCGCCACCGTCGCCCTCGACCTGGCCATCACCCCGGAGCTCAGGCGGCTCGGCATCGCCCGCGACGCCATCCGCCAGATCCAGGAGGCCCGGAAGAACTCCGGCCTGGACGTCGCCGACCGCATCGTCCTCCGCTGGCGCGCCACCTCCGACGAGACGGCCGAGGCCATCGCCGAACACGGCCCCCTCGTCGCCGAAGAGGTCCTCGCCACCGACTTCGCCGCCGGCGCCGCCGACTGGAACTCCCCCGCCTTCACCGACGACTCCCTCGGCCTCGCCTTCCAACTCCGCAAGGCCTGACCCCAACCCCGCGCAGCCGCCGCCACCCACAAGGGCTGGCGGCGGCTGCGCCTTTCCCTCCCCGCTCCCCCGCGCCCCTCTCCCTCTTCTCGGCTCCCACGCCCCGAAAGGGGCGCGGAGAACTGCGCGCAGCGGAAGCCCTTCAATCTCACGCCCGATCCCCCACCCCCCATTCGCCCCCGTCCCCGCCCTGACCTCACACAAAAAGGCGCCCCCTCCCCAACCCGAAGGTCGGAAAGGGGACGCCCCCGAAGGCCCTGCTACAACCTCAGTTGTCGCCGTCCTCGTCGATCAGGAAGCCCCGCATCGGCGCCGGAGCCTGCTGCATCGGCTGCGGCGGCTGCGGTCGGACGGCCGCCATCGGCTGGGTCATCCCGGCCGGCTGCATCTGCGGTGCCCCGGTGCTGCCACCGTTCGACTGCCCGCCGAAGCTCGGCGCCGGCGAGTTCCCGCCGAAGGAGCTCTGCCCGCCGAAGGACGGCGAGTTCCCACCGAACGACGGCTGGTTCCCACCGAAGCTCGGCCCACTGCTCATCGCACCGGCACCGGCCGGAGCCATCGACGAGGCCGCCGGCGGCAGCGACGCGGTGGCGGGGATCCGCGGCGGAGCGAGCGAGTCGTCGGCCTGCGACTCCAGCTGACGGAGCTGGGTCTCCAGGTACGACTTCAGGCGCGTCCGGTACTCACGCTCGAACGCCCGCAGGTCCTCGACCTTGCGCTCCAGCGTCGCCCGCGCGGACTCCAGCGAGCCCATCGCGACGCGGTGCTTCTCCTGCGCGTCCCGCTCCAGGGCGTCGGCCTTGGCCCGGGCGTCGCGCTCCAGACCCTCGGCCCGGCTGCGCGCCTCGCCGACGATCTTGTTGGCCTCGGACCGGGCCTCGGAGATCGCCTGGTCGGCGGTCTGCTGAGCGAGCGCCAGCACACGCGCGGCACTGTCGCCGCCGGGGCCCTGCTGCTGCATCGGGCCGCCGAGCGGGCCGCCCATCTGCTGCGGGCCGCCCATGGGGCCGCCCATCGGCTGCATCTGCTGCTGGCCCATGCCCTGGCCCATCGGGTTGCCCATCTGCTGCGGGCCACCGGGGCCGCCCATGGGCTGGAGCATCTGGCCGCCCATCGGCTGGACCAGCTGCTGCTGGCCGCCCATGGTCTGGTTCATCTGCTGCTGCGGGCCGCCCATCTGCTGCGGGCCGGGGCCGGGCGGGAGCTGCGGAGCGCCGGAGGGCAGGCCGAGGGGCTGGTTGCCCATCTGCTGCTGCGGACCGCCGGGGCCCATCTGCTGGGGACCACCGGGGCCCATCTGCTGCGGGCCGCCCGGGCCCTGCTGGCCGGGGATCGGCGGGCCGGATATGGCGGCCGGAACGGGAGCACCGGGACGGGCGTCCTGCGGCGGTTCCTTCCGCATGTTGGCCTGGTTCTGCGCAGCGGCACGAGTCGCGGCGGCCAGCTTGGCCCGCAGGTCCTCGTTCTCCCGCAGGAGGCGGGTCAGCTCCGCCTCGACCTCGTCGAGGAAGGCATCGACCTCGTCCTCGTCATAGCCTTCACGCAGGCGGACGGTCGTGAACTGCTTGTTCCGAACGTCCTCGGGGGTCAATGGCATCTCTTCACCTCAACGTGATCGTCGGCACACCGGCATCCTGTCGCATCGCTCACCTACGACTAGGAGTGCACAAGCGATCTCAGGACAAACACAATGATCATCAGTACGAAGAACGACAGGTCGAGCGCCACGCCCCCGAGACGCAACGGCGGGATGAACCGCCGAAGAAGCTTGAGCGGCGGATCCGTGACAGTGTACGTGGCCTCCAGGACCAGGACCATGGCCCTGCCGGGCCGCCACGAACGCGCGAACTGGAAGACCCAGTCCATCACCAGCCGCACAAGCAGGAACACCAGGAAGACGGTCAGGGCGTAGTAGGCCACCGCCCACACGATCTCCATCGCGCCTCCCTCTCCCCGATCCCGGGCCCTGGGGCCCACCGCCTGTCGCTAACCCACTGTTGATCAGATCCACACGTAAAGTCGTGGCCGGGTCAGCTCTGGTTGAAGAACCCACCCTCGGCGATCCGAGCCTTGTCCTCCGCCGTGACATCGACGTTAGCAGGAGACAGCAGGAACACCTTCTGCGTCACGCGCTCGATACTGCCGTGCAGACCGAAGACGAGTCCAGCCGCGAAGTCTACGAGTCGCTTCGCATCAGTGTCGTCCATCTCGGTGAGATTCATGATCACCGGGGTCCCTCCGCGGAACTGTTCCCCGATGGTACGGGCCTCGTTGTAGGTCCGCGGGTGCAGCGTGGTGATGCGGTAGGGCTCTCGTTCGTTCACTACCTTCGGCATGATCACCGGGGCGCTCTTCTCCAGGTTGTGGCGGCGTTCGGGTGTGATGGACGACACTGGGGCCATCCTCGGGGCCTCCTGCCGGATCGGGACCGCCGCCGGCACCGGCTGCGGGGTGATCGAGGAGACCGGGGCGGGTGCCGCGGCAGGCCGGGGAATGTCCTCCGTCCGCACCGCCCCCGTTCGAATCGGCTCGGGGTCCGCGTCGTAGTCGTCGTCGGGGTCGTACCCCTGGCCGTCGTACGTCTCGTCCTCCACGAGGCCGAGGTAGACCGCCATCTTGCGCATCGCGCCGGCCATGCTCCTGTCTCCTCCGCTCGGTGGTTCGGCGGCCAGGGCCACTCGCCCTGCCTGCGGATTCCGCGACGGTCCGCCCGCGACAGCCCGTCAGGTCGACGGATGGTCAGATTTCGTGAATTAGTGGCGGTAGCCGCGGAGCTGCGATCCACGGTTCACTAGCGTGCTGAAAGCTGCTAGTTTCTGTCCTATTTTGTCCTGCAGTCTGATCTACTTACTCGGTGACGTTACCTGAGGGGTGACCTCACTCCGAGTACCGCCGTTCCGACGCGCACGTGTGTCGCTCCGGCGGCAATGGCCTGCTCAAGGTCGCCACTCATCCCTGCGGAGACCATGGTGGCAGCAGGATGGGCCGTCCGTACGGCGGTTGCGATTTCCGCCAGCCGATCGAAGGCCCGGACCGGGTCCCCGGCGAGCGGACCGGCCAGCGGAGCGACCGTCATCACACCGTCCAGCCGCAGCCCGGGCGTGTCGGCGATGGCGTCGGTCAGCTCGGCGACGTCCGCCGGGGAGACGCCGGCCCGGTGCTCACCCTCCCCGTGCTCCTTGTCCAGCGCCACCTGCACCAGGCAACCCAGCTCCGGTCGCTCGGACCTGAGCACCGCCGCGGAGAGCGACTCGACCAACCGCAGCCGGTCCACCGAGTGCACGTAGTTCGCGTACCGGACGACCGACCGGACCTTGTTGGTCTGGAGCTGTCCGACGAAGTGCCAGTCGAGAGGAAGGTTTCTGCACTGCTCCGCCTTGGGTGCGGCGTCCTGGTCGCGGTTCTCCGCGACGTCCGTCACACCCAGCGCGGCCAGCAGCGCGGAGTCCTCCGCCGGATAGGTCTTGGTGACGACGATCAGGGTGACCTCGCTCCGGTCCCGCCCGGCCGCGGCGCACGCGTCGACGATCCGGCGCTCGACCACGTCGAGGTTGGTGCCGAGTTCCTCGTAGCGGGCCCGCTGGCCCTCCGTCAGCGCCGCCGTGAATTCGGCGCTTCCCGGGAACGGCCCGTAGATGTCGTTCGTCATCAGTGATCAGAGCCCAACCAGACGTAGCTCGCGAGCCGGCCCGTGCGCCGCTCGCGGCGATAGGAGTAGTGATCAGCGGATTCGAGGGTGCAGACAGATGATCGCAGCACCTCGGTGACCCCCGCAGCGGCCAGCTGGGCCACCACTCCTTCCGGCACGTCCAGGGCCGGTGTCCCCCAGGACGTCTCGGCGAAGGCGGCGGGCACCACCGCGGCGACCTCGGCACGCAGTTCGGCCGGCACCTCGTAGCAGCGGCCGCACACCGCGGGGCCGGTGGCGGCGACGATCCGGCCGGGCTCGGCGCCCAGTTCCGTCATCGCCCGGACGACCGCGGGGACCACCCCGGCCGCGAGGCCGGGCCGTCCCGCGTGGGCCGCGCCCACCACGCCCGCCACCGGGTCGGCCAGCAGCACCGGCGTGCAGTCGGCGGTCAGCACCGCGAGCGCGAACGGCCGGTCGGTGACCACCGCGTCGACCGTCGGGGCCTGCCCCGTCGGCTGGCGCTCCCTCACCACGGCCACGTCGGCGCCGTGCACCTGGTTCATCCAGACCACGTCGGCCGGGTTCAGCCCGAGCTCACGGGCGGCCAGCGCCCGGTTCTCCCGGACGGCCCGAGGGTCGTCCCCCACCGCGCCGCCGAGGTTCAGCTCCCCGTACGGCGAAGTGCTCACCCCGCCCCACCGGTCGGTGAAGGCGAAGTGAGCACCGTCGCGTACCGCTTGATCGATCACTTAAGGAAATCCGGCACGTCGAGCTCCTCGGCCGGGCTCTCCACGAACGGCTGCCGGGCCGGCTGCACCTGCGGCGGCACCGGGGCCGCGGTCGTGGTGACCGGGGTCTCGGCCGAGCGGGCCGGCGCGACCGGGGCGTCCCCCTCGGAGCGGGACGTCACCGAGCCGATACCCCCGTACGACGGCCGGGAGGCCGGGCGCTCCGGGGCGGCCGACGGCGTGGCCGGCGTGGCGGGGGTGGACTTGACGACCGGGTCGCGGACGATGGCCGGCGGCTGCCCGCCGTCGAAGCCGGCCGCGATGACGGTGACCCGCACCTCGTCGCCGAGCGCGTCGTCGATGACCGCGCCGAAGATGATGTTGGCCTCGGGGTGCGCGGCCTCGCTGACCAGCTGGGCCGACTCGTTGATCTCGAACAGGCCGAGGTCCGAGCCGCCGGAGATGGAGAGCAGCACGCCACGGGCGCCGTCGATCGAGGCCTCGAGCAGCGGCGAGGAGATCGCCATCACGGCCGCCGCCTTGGCGCGGTCCTCGCCGCGGGCCGAGCCGATGCCCATGAGCGCCGAACCGGCGTCCGACATGACGGACTTGACGTCGGCGAAGTCGAGGTTGATCAGACCCGGGGTGGTGATCAGGTCGGTGATGCCCTGGACACCGGAGAGCAGGACCTGGTCGGCCGAGCGGAACGCGTCGAGAACGCTGACCTGGCGGTCCGAGATGGACAGCAGCCGGTCGTTGGGGATGACGATGAGGGTGTCGACCTCTTCGCGCAGGCTCGCGATGCCGTCCTCGGCCTGGTTGGCACGGCGCCGACCCTCGAAGGTGAAGGGGCGGGTGACCACGCCGATGGTGAGCGCGCCGAGCGAGCGGGCGATGTTGGCGACGACGGGCGCGCCGCCCGTGCCCGTGCCACCACCCTCGCCCGCGGTGACGAAGACCATGTCGGCCCCCTTGAGGACCTCCTCGATCTCCTCGCGGTGGTCCTCGGCGGCCTTGCGGCCGACCTCGGGGTTGGCGCCGGCGCCGAGGCCCCGGGTGAGTTCACGGCCCACATCGAGCTTGACGTCGGCGTCGCTCATGAGGAGGGCCTGCGCATCGGTGTTGATCGCGATGAACTCGACGCCCTTGAGACCGACCTCGATCATCCGGTTGATGGCGTTGACACCACCGCCGCCGATACCGACGACCTTGATGACTGCGAGGTAGTTCTGCGGTGCTGCCACGTCGAAGGCCTCTCGCCTCGAATTTCCGGGTCGGCGTGGCCCGATGAGAGCCGTACCGACGGATGTCGATGGGTAGGGAGCCTGGTTTCTGACGCAATGTCCGAAATGCCGACCACCGACCCCAACCCTAAACTTGACCTTTAGGGTTAGTCCTGTGCCTCCGTCACATCACCAGGCGGCACAGTCTGGTGACACAGGACACTAGGTGGCTCCGGGCACGCGTTTCAACGAACACGCCGAGCTTCCCTTTTTCTTTTGAGCCTATGTGATCATCGACCGGCATATGAAACCGGGGTGACCACCAAGGGTCGGGCCGACACTCCAAGGCGTCAACCCCACCCTCAGGCACAGAACCTACCGGATCATCCCGACACCGCCGGCGCGTCCGGCGCACTCACGTCGTAATTCGCGCCCTTCTGATTCAGCAGGGCCACCAGCACCCGGGCCTTCCGGTCGCTCTGCTCCGGGCTCCCCCAGCGCACCGTCGCACCCCCGCTGAGCTGCAGTTCGATGTCGTCGTACGAGTGCACGAGCAGCGCCCCCGCCCGCTGGGCGACGTCCGACGGCAGCCCGGCGGCCACTTCCACCGCGCCCTGCACCAGCTGCGCACGGGAGATCACCCCGTTCGCGTCCTTCGCCTGCTGACTGAGCCGCAGTTCCACCACCGGCACCCCCGGGGGCGGAGCCGCCTCGGTGGCGAAGCTCACGCCGCCGGTGTCCACCTGCGTGAACCGGCCGTCGTCGCCCTTGACGGCGGCGACCGCCTTGCGCTGGGTGACCTTGACCTGGAGCGTGTGCGGCCAGCCCCGCCAGACCTCGGCCCTGGCCACCCGCGGGATCGCCTCGACCCGCTGCTGGGCGGCGTCCAGGTCCACCCGGGCCAACGGGCCGTCGCCGAGCCCGCCGATCGCCTCGCGGACCTGGTCCGCCGTCAGCCTGTCGTCGGTGACCCCCTGCACGGCGACGTTCCGCACGTCCAGGACCGAGGAGAAGAAGACCACCCAGGCCAGCACGCCGACCACCGCGGCACCGAGCACGCCCAGCACCACGATGCCCCGCCGGGAGAGCCGGAGCCGGGGAGCGCGCTCCTCGGCCTCCAGCTCGTCCTCCAGCGGGTCGGCGAGCCGGCCGTCAGCCACGGCGGCGGCCGCCGCGGGACGCCTCGATGGCCTCGTAGACCATGCCGACCAGCAGCTCGTCGGCGTCCCGGCGGCCGAACTCGGCAGCGGCCCGGCTCATGTCCCACAGCTTCTGCGGGTCGGTGAGCACCGGCAGCACGTTCTGCAGCACCCAGTCCGGGGTCAGGTCGGCGTCGTCCACCAGCAGACCGCCGCCCGCCTTGACCATCGGCTGGGCGTTCAGCCGCTGCTCGCCGTTGCCGATCGGCAGCGGGACGAACGCGGCGGGCAGGCCGACGGCCGCCAGCTCGGCCACCGTCATGGCGCCGGCCCGGCAGAGCATCAGGTCGGCCGCGGCGTAGGCGAGGTCCATCCGGTCGACGTACGGCACCGGGCGGTACGGCGGCATCCCCGGGATGTCGTTCACCTGCGGCAGCTCGTTCTTCGGGCCGACGGCGTGCAGGATCTGCACCCCGTACTGCTGGAGGCGCGGGGCGATCGCGGTGACGGTCTCGTTGAGCCGCCGCGCGCCCTGGGAGCCGCCCGAGACGAGCAGGGTGGGCAGTCGCTGGTCGAGGCCGAAGTACTGGCGTGCCTCCGGGCGGGCCGCGTTGCGGTCCAGGGTCGCGATCGTGCGGCGCAGCGGGATGCCGATGTACCGGGAGTCGCGCAGCTTGCTGTCCGGGGTGGAGACGGCGACGAAGTCGGTGTAGCGGGCGCCGATCTTGTTGGCCAGGCCCGGGCGGGCGTTGGCCTCGTGCACCACGATCGGCACGCCGGCGCGCTTGGCCGCCAGATAGGCGGGCATGGCGACGTAGCCGCCGAAGCCGACCACGGCATCGGCGTTGACCCGCTCGATGATCTCCTGGGCGGCCCGGACGGTGCCGCGCAGCCGGCCCGGGACGGTGATCAGCTCGGGGGTGGGCTTGCGGGGCAGCGGGACGGCCGGGATGAGCTCCAGCTGGTAGCCGCGCTCGGGCACCAGCCGGGTCTCCAGACCGCGCTCGGTGCCCAGGGCGGTGATCCCGATGGACGGGTCGTGCCTGCGAAGGGCGTCCGCGAGGGCCATGGCCGGCTCGATGTGACCGGCGGTCCCCCCGCCGGCGAGTACGACATGCACCGAAATTCACCGCTCCCTGCGCGCCGGGCCCGGGGCCGGGCGCGCTGTGGTTCGTCGTCGTGGCAGCACCCGGGCCAGTTGTCTCCTGATCCGGGAATTCTTGCTCCGGGCGGCCAGGGCCGCCTTCGCGCCGGAGGTGCTGCGTGCCAGGCAGAGCAGCACCCCGATCGCGCACATGGCCGACAGCATGGCGGAACCGCCGTAGGAGAACAGCGGGAGCGGGACGCCCGCGATGGGCAGCAGTCCCAGCGCCGACCCCAGGTTGATCACGGCCTGCGCCGTGATCCACGTGGTGGCGGCTCCCGCGGCATACCTGACGAAGGGGTCCTTCGTACCGATGGCCACACGGATACCCGCGTAGCCTAGTGCCGCGAAGAGACCGATCACCGACAGCGTCCCCACCAGACCGAGTTCCTCGCCGGTCGCGGCGAAGATGAAGTCGGTGTGCGCCTCGGGCAGCTGGCCCCACTTCTCGACGCCGGCGCCGAGGCCGGTGCCGAAGCCGCCGCCGAGGGCGAACGAGTAGACGCCGTGCAGGGCCTGGAAGCAGGCGCCGTCCGGGTCGAGCTTGGTGATCCCGATGCAGCCCAGGCGCTCCGCCCGGTGCGGGACGGTGATCACCAGGGCGGTGCAGACGACGACGGCCACGCCGAGGGTGGCCACGAACAGCCGCAGTGGCGCGCCGACCATCCAGAGCAGCGCGAACAGCATGGCCACCAGGATCATCGAGGTGCCCATGTCGCCGCCGAGCATGATCAGCGCGAGCAGCAGCAGGGCGCCCGGCACGAGCGGCACGAGCAGGTGCTTCCAGGAGGTGAGGGTGCCGGCCTTCTGCTTGCGGGCGAGCAGGTCGGCGCCCCAGAGCACGAGCGCGAACTTCGCGAACTCGGAGGGCTGGAACTGGAAGAACCCGAAGTCCAGCCAGTTCTGGTTGCCGTTGATCCGCACCCCGACTCCGGGCACGGCGACCAGCGCGAGCGCGCCGATGACACCGAACATCACCGGGTAGACGACCACCCGCAGCACCGCCACCGGGACGGCGGCGATCCCGACCAGCAGGACGAGGCCGAGGATGGCCGCGATCAGCTGTTTGAGGAAGTAGAACTGCGCGGTGTGGTGCTGGTTCAGGGCCAGGATCTGCGAGGCCGAGAAGACCATCATCAGGCCGAGCACCACCAGCAGCAGGGTGGTGCCGACGATCAGCAGGTAGGGCGTCAGCGGCCGGTCCAGCCAGTACCGCACCCGGGCGCGGAAGGCGCTCAGGCGGCCCAGTGGACCGGCCGACTTGTACTTCGTGGTGGTGGCGGAGATCACGCGCCACGGATCGGCCGCGGCCTGCTCCCGCACGCCCGAATCCGCCCTGCCCTGCCCCGCCAACTCCCCGCTCGCTCTCTTCGTACGGACGCCCTCGCCGGGCCCGGCTACCCGTCCGCCAGCTCCCGGACGGAGGCGGCGAAGAGGTCGCCGCGCTCGCCGTAGTCGGTGAACATGTCCATCGAGGCGCAGGCCGGGGCCAGGAGCACCGTGTCACCCGGCTGGGCCAGCGACGCGGCCGTCCGGACGACCTCGGCCATCGCCACCGCGCCAGTGTGGCCCTCGGCCGCCTCGATCACCGGGACATCCGGCGCGTGTCGGGCGAGCGCCTCCCTGATCAGCGCACGGTCCTCGCCGATCAGCACGGCGGCCCGCAGCCGCTCGGCCGCGCCCTGGACGAGGTCGTCGAAGGTCGCGCCCTTGGCGAGGCCGCCGGCGATCCAGACGATCGGCCGGTAGGCGGCCAGCGAGGCCGCGGCGGCGTGGGTGTTGGTGGCCTTGGAGTCGTCGATGTAGGTGACCCCGTCGACCACGGCGACCTCGGCGATCCGGTGGGCGTCCGGACGGAAGGCGCGCAGGCCCTCCCGGACGGCCTTCGGCTCGACCCCGTAGGCCCGGGCCAGCGCCGCCGCCGCGAGCGCGTTGGTGACGTTGTGCGGGGCCGGCGGGTTGACGTCCCCGACGGAGCCCAGCTCGGCGGCGTTCTTGGCCCGGTCGGGCACGAACGCGCGGTCCACCAGCAGCCCGTCCACGACGCCGAAGTTCGACGGGCCGGGCGCGCCGAGGCCGAACCCGATCGCCCGGCAGCCCTCCTCGACGTCGGCCTCGCGGACCAGTTCCTCGGTGGCCGGGTCGGCCAGGTTGTACACGCAGGCGACGACGTTGCCGTTGTAGATCCGGCCCTTGTCCTCGGCGTACGCCTCCATCGAGCCGTGCCAGTCGAGGTGGTCGGGCGCCAGGTTGAGCACGGCCGCCGAGTGCGGGCGCAGCGAGGGCGCCCAGTGCAGCTGGTAGCTGGAGAGCTCGACCGCGAGGACGTCGTACGGCTCCTCGGCGAGCACCGCGTCCAGCACCGAGACGCCGACGTTGCCGACGGCGGCGGTGCGCTTGCCGGCCGCGGTGAGGATCGAGGCGAGCATCTGGACGGTGGTGGTCTTGCCGTTGGTGCCGGTGACGGCCAGCCAGGGGGCGGGCTCGCCGGTGGCGGGCAGCGGCTTGCGCAGGTGCCAGGCGAGCTCGACGTCGCCCCAGACCTCGACGCCGGCCTTGCCGGCGGCGGCGAACAGCGGGCTGCTCGGCGGCCAGCCGGGCGAGGTGACGATCAGCCGGGTGCCCTCGGGCAGGCTGTCGCCGTCCCCGAGGCGCACGGTGATGCCCTGGGCCTCCAGCTCGGCCGCGCGGGCCTGCAGGCCCGCGCCGATGCCCCCGTCGACCACGGTGACGTGGGCACCGAGGCCGTGCAGGACGCGGGCGGCGCTGATGCCCGAAACGCCGAGCCCGGCGACGGTCACCGGCATGCCGGGCCACTCCGGCGGGTCCGTGGGGCACCACGGGCGGTCGTCGGCCCAGCGCTCGTGCTTCCGGGGCTCGGTCATCCGGTCACCCATCCCGCGTAGAACAGGCCGAGGCCGACGGCGACGCAGAGGCCCTGGATGATCCAGAACCGGACCACGATCAGGACCTCGGTCCAGCCCTTGAGTTCGAAGTGGTGCTGCAGTGGTGCCATCTTGAAGACGCGCTTGCCGGTCATCCGGAAGGACCCGACCTGGATGATCACCGACAGGGTGATGATCACGTAGAGGCCGCCGAGCAGCGCGAGCAGGAGCTCGGTGCGCGAGCAGATGGCCAGGCCGGCCAGGGCGCCGCCGAGGGCGAGCGAGCCGGTGTCGCCCATGAAGATCTTGGCGGGCGAGGTGTTCCACCAGAGGAAGCCGAAGCAGGAGCCCATCAGGGCGGAGGCGACGACGGCGAGGTCCAGCGGGTCGCGGACGTCGTAGCAGTTGGCGGTCGCGGTGATCGCGTAGGCGCAGCTCTGGGTGTACTCCCAGATGCCGATGAAGGTGTAGGCGCCGAAGACCATGACCGACGCGCCGGTGGCGAGGCCGTCCAGGCCGTCCGTCAGGTTCACGCCGTTCGACATCGCCGCGATCATGAAGTACGCGAAGATGACGAACAGCACCGGGCCGATCGCCCACTTGAAGTCCCGGACGAAGGACAGGCTCTGGGACGCCGGGGTGAGCCCGCGGTCGTCCTGGAACTGCATCGCGAGGACGGCGAAGCCGAGGCCGACGATGGACTGGCCGGCCAGCTTCGCCTTGGCCCGCAGGCCGAGCGAGCGGCGCTTGACGACCTTGATGTAGTCGTCCAGGAAGCCGACCAGGCCGAGGCCCGCGGTCAGGAACAGCACCAGCAGCCCGGAGACGGTCGGGCTCTCGCCCGTTATCGCCTTGGTGGCGAAGTAGGCGATGAGCGTCGCCAGGATGAAGGCGATGCCGCCCATGGTGGGCGTGCCCTTCTTGCTGTGGTGCGCCTTCGGGCCGTCGTCGCGGATGTACTGGCCGTAGCCGTGCTTGGCGAGCAACTTGATCAGCGCCGGGGTGCCGAGGAGCGACAGGACCAGGCCGATCATGCCGGAGAAGAGGATCTGCTTCATCATTCGGCCGCACCGTCCGTGAGGAGGGCCTCGGCCACCTTCTCCAGCCCCACCGAACGGGACGCCTTCACCAGGACCACATCCCCCGGCAGCAGCTGCCTGCGCAGCAGCTCGACCGCCGCGTCCGCGTCGGACACCAGCACCGACTCCTCACCCCACGAACCTTCGTTCCTCGCGCCCAGTTCCATGCAGGCCGCCTCGCGTCCGCCGACCGCCACCAGCTTGGTGACGTCCAGCCGCACCGCGAGCCGCCCGATGGCATCGTGCTCGGCCAGGCTGTCCTCGCCGAGCTCCCGCATCTCGCCGAGCACCGCCCAGGTGCGGCGGCGCTCCGGGCCGCGGCCCCCCATCGAGACCAGCGCCCGCAGCGCGGCCCGCATCGAGTCGGGGTTCGCGTTGTAGGCGTCGTTGACGACGGTGACACCATCGGCCCGGTCGACGACCTCCATGCGCCAGCGGGACAGCGCACCCGCCTCGCCCAGGGCTGCCGCGGCGTCGTCGACGGACATCCCGAGCTCCACCGCCACCGCGGCGGCGGCGAGGGCGTTCGAGACGTGGTGCTCACCGTACAGGCGGAGCTGTACGGGCGCGGAACCGGCCGGGGTGGTGAGCGTGAACGATGGCCGTCCGGTGGCGTCCAGGCGAACGTCGGTCGCCCGGACGTGGGCGTCCGGGGACTCGCCGAACAGGACGACCTTCGCCCTGGTCCGGGCCGCCATCGCGCGGACCAGGCGGTCGTCCGCGTTGAGGATCGCGGCGCCGTCCGCGGGCAGCGCCTCGACCAGCTCGC
The DNA here is from genome assembly GCF_053596725.1 of Kitasatospora sp. NPDC001660. Classification (NCBI taxonomy): domain Bacteria; kingdom Bacillati; phylum Actinomycetota; class Actinomycetes; order Kitasatosporales; family Streptomycetaceae; genus Kitasatospora; species Kitasatospora sp. NPDC001660. Next base: position 183,306 of record NZ_JBSFGU010000004.1, read on the forward strand.
CCTTGGCCTCGGCGATCCTCTCCTGCGAGCCGAACTCGCCGACGTGCGCGGTGCCGACGTTCAGCACCAGGCCGATCCGGGGCGGGGTGATGGAGGTGAGGTACTCGATGTCGCCCTTGTGCCGGGCGCCCATCTCCATGACCAGGTGCCGGGTGCCGGGCTCGACCCGCAGCGCGGTCATCGGGTGGCCGATCTCGTTGTTGAGCGAGCCGGGCGGGTAGACGGTGTCGCCGAGGCGCTGGAGCACCTGGGCGATCAGGTCCTTGGTGCTGGTCTTGCCGGCCGAGCCGGTCAGCGCGACCACGGTGGTGGAGTCGGCGCGGGCCACGACGGCGCGGGCCAGCTTGCCGAGGGCGTCCACGACGCTGTCGACGAGGACGGCGGGCACGCCGACCGGGCGGGAGGCCAGCACCGCGACGGCGCCGGCCTCGATCGCGGTGGCCGCGTAGTCGTGGCCGTCCACGTGCTCGCCGACGAAGGCCGCGAACAGGCCGCCGGGAAGCACCTTCCGGGAGTCGACCTCGACCGGGCCGGTCACCGGGGTCTCGGGGTCGGCGCCGTCCAGGGTGCCTCCGACGGCTGCGGCCACCTCGGCGAGGGTCAGTGCGATCACTGCTGCTCTACTCCTCGGTCGCCCCGGGCGGCCGTGGTCTGCGCGATGGATTCGCGCAGCACCTCCCGGTCGTCGAAGGGGCGGATCTCGTCTCGTACGTACTGGCCAAGTTCGTGGCCCTTGCCGGCCACCAGCACGGTGTCGCCGGCGTGCGCACGGGACACCGCGAGGCGGATCGCCTCGGCCCGGTCGGGGACGACCAGGACGTCGCCGCGCTCGGCCTCGGGCACCGCGGCGGCGCCGGTCAGCATGCTGGCGAGGATCGCCAGCGGGTCCTCGCTGCGCGGGTTGTCGCTGGTCAGCAGGGCGGTGTCGGCGAGCCGGGCGGCGATGTCGCCCATCGGGCCGCGCTTGTGCGGGTCGCGGTCGCCGCCGCAGCCGACGACGACGTGCAGCCGGCCCTTGGTGACCTCGCGCAGCGAGCCGAGGACGGCCCGGAGGGCGTCCGGCTTGTGCGCGTAGTCCACGACGGCGACGAACGCCTGTCCGGCGTCCACCCGCTCCAGCCGGCCGGGCACGCCCGGCACGGCCGCGACGCCGGCGACGGCCCGGTCCAGCGGCAGCCCGGCGGCGACCAGCACCGTGATCGCCGCGAGCGCGTTGGCCACGTTGAACGGGCCGGGCAGCGGCACGGAGGCGTCGGCCTCGGCGCCGTCCGGGCCGAGCACCCGGAAGGTGGAGCCGACCGGGCCGAGCTGGACGTCGACCGCGCGCCAGTCGGCCCCGGCGGCGCCGGTGGCGGAGAAGGTGGTCACCGGGATCTCGGCCTCGGCGGCCAGCCGGCGGCCGTACTCGTCGTCGACGTTGACCACCGCGCGGCGGGACTTGCCGGGCCGGAAGAGCCGGGCCTTCGCCTGGAAGTAGTCCTCCATGTCCGGGTGGAAGTCGAGGTGCTCCGGCGTGAGGTTGTTGAACAGGGCGACGTCGTAGGTCACCCCGTCGGTGCGGCCGAAGACGAGGGCGTGGCTGGAGACCTCCATGGTCACCGCGTCGGCGCCGCGCTCGGCCATCACGCCGAGGATCGCGTGCAGGTCGGTGGCCTCGGGGGTGGTCCGCTCGCTCTTGATCCGCTCGGAGCCGACCCGCATCTCGACGGTGCCGATCACCCCGGCGCTGCGCCCGGCGCCGCGCAGACCGCCCTCGACCAGGTAGGACGTGGTGGTCTTGCCGTTGGTGCCGGTCAGGCCGATCATCAGCAGCCGCTCGGACGGGTGGCCGTAGACGATCGCGGCCAGCTCGCCCATCCGGGCCCGCGGCCGGTCGACGACCAGCAGCGGCAGGCCGGTGGCGGCCGCCAGCTCGGCGCCCGCCGGGTCGGTGAGCACGGCCACCGCGCCGGCGTCGGCGGCCTTGGCTGCGAAGGCCGCGCCGTGGTGGTTGGCGCCCGGGAAGGCCACGTACACGTCGCCCGGGCGCACCGCGCGGGAGTCGTGGGTGACACCGGTGACGGCGCCGCCCTCGACGGGCGGCAGGCCCAGCCGGTCGGCCAGCTCGGCGAGCGGCAGGACGGCGGTCTGGACCGGGCGGGGCGGACTCACGGTGGTTTGATCGGGTTTCGGCACGGCGCGAAGGCTATCCGCCGAAGGGTGCCCAGGGCCAAACCGGGCCTGTTCCGCGCCGCCGTCCAGCGCGGCCCGTTCGTTGCTCATGCTCGCTCACGGCTTCCAGTCGACGGGCAGGTTGGGCGCCTCGCTGTTGCTCGGCGGGACCTGGAGGGTCTTGAGGGTGAACTCCATCACCTGCTTGAACACCGGGCCGCACAGCTGCCCGCCGAAGTGGCCGTTGACCGGGCCCTGGAGGGTGCAGGAGACGGTGACCCGGGGGGCCTCGGCCGGGGCGAAGCCGATGAAGGAGGCGGTGTAGCCGTCGTAGCCGACGCCGTTGGCCGCGCCCCGGTTGGCGGTGCCCGTCTTGCCGGCGACGCGGTAGCCGGGGATGGCGGCCTTGCCGCCGGTGCCCTGCTCGTCGTCGACGACGGACTCCAGCATCTGCGTGAGGGTCTTGGCGGTCTGCTCGCTGACCACGCGGGTCTGCTCGCCCGGCGGGGTCGGGGTGTACTTGCCGTCCGGGCTGGTGACGCCCTGGACGATGCTGGGCGCCACCCGGACGCCGCCGTTGGCGATGGTCGAGTACACCGAGGTGGCCTGCAGCGCGTTCATCTGCAGCGGGCCCTGGCCGAAGGAGATGTTGTACTTCTCCGAGGCGACCAGGTCCTCCGGCTTCTTGAGCTTGCCGGCGGTCTCACCGGGGAAGTTCAGACCGGTCGGCTGGGCCACGCCGAACTTGCGCATGTAGCCGTCCAGCACCTGGTTGGCCTTCAGCTGGTCGCCGTCGCCGAGGGTCTCGATCGCCTCGATGGTGCCGATGTTGGACGACTTGGCGAGCACCCCGGCCAGGGTCAGGTACCAGGTGTCGTGGTCGATGTCGTCCTTGAACTGCTGCCCGGCACGGACCAGCCGGTTGGGGACGGTGACCTTGGTGTCCCAGGTGGCCTTGCCGGAGTCCAGGACGGCGGCCATGCTCATCAGCTTGGCGGTGCTGCCCGGCTCGTACGCGTCGCCCAGGGCGGCGTTGCCCAGCTGGGACTGCTTGGCGGTGCTCAGGTCGTTGGGGTTGAAGCCGGGCGCGGTGGCCATCGCGAGGACCTGGCCGGTCTTCACGTCCTGGACGACGACGTAGCCCTTCTCCGCGCCGGAGTTGGCCACCTGGTCGGTGATCGCCCGCTGCGCGGCCCACTGGATGTCCCGGTTGACGGTCAGCTTGACGTCGTTGCCGGGCACGGCGGGCTCCAGCGATCCCCCGGCGGTGGGCACCAGCCGGCCGCCCGCCTGGGCGTAGCTGTTGTGGCCGTCCTTGCCCGCCAGCAGCTTCTGGTACTGCAGCTCCAGGCCGCCCGCGCCCTCGCCCTCGCCGTTGACGAAGCCGACCAGGTTGGCGGCCAGGCCGTCGGAGGGGTAGACCCGCTTCTGGGTCTCCCGGTTGAACACGCCGGCCAGCGGGTTGGCGCACTCGTTGTCGACCCGGGTGCGCCCGCCCTGGTCGGCGGGCTTGCCGAGCAGCCGCTTCTGGGCCTGGCAGGTGCGCGAGCCGGCCTGCTTCTCCAGGCTCGCCTTGAGCTCGCTGATCTGGTTCTTCGCGCTCGGGGTCTGCTGGGAGGCGAGCCGCTTGTAGCGGGTCTTGGGGGTGTGCAGGTCGGCGGCGATCTTCTCCTTGGGCACGCCGATGATCGGCGACAGCAGCGCCGCCGCCTGCTCGGGGGCGTCCGGGACGCCGGTGGCCTCCGGGGTGAACATCGCCGGGTCGGCGGTGATGTCGTACGCGTCGACGGTGGCGGCCAGGGCCACGCCGTCGGCGGACGTTATCGAACCGCGCTCGGCGGTGATCGGGATGTTGAGGTAGCGGTTGGTGTTGGCGTCGGCGGCCAGCGCGTCGGCGTCCAGCAGCTGCAGCTGGACGAGCCGGCCCGCGAAGACCGAGAACACCAGCGACAGCACGACGGTGATCACCCGCAGCCGGCGCTTCGGCTCGGCCAGCTTCAGCGGCTTGGGGCGCTGCGGCGGACGGGACTTGGGACGCGGCCGGGCCGCCGCCTGGGCACGGGCCGGCGGCCTGCCCTCGGGGCGGCGCTGCTGCGGGGCCCTCGGGGTCCGGGCGGCGGCCTTCGCGGGCTGGCTCTTGGCAGACTGGCTCTTGGCGGGCTGCTTCGGCCGGGCCGGCTGCGCCTTCCCGGACTGCGGCTTGGCCGGCTGGGCCTTCTTCGCCGCCTGCCCGCGCGGAGCCGCCCCCTTGGGCGCCGCCGGATGGCGCGGGTTTCCCGAGCCACCGGACGACGGCTGTCGCGGAGTGCTCATCGGCCTGCTCCCCCCGTCGGCGAGGCCGCCGGTGCGCCCGGAGCGCCCGGGTTGATCTGGACCACGGAGTCGCCGGCCGTCGCCGCCGGCGCCGGGGCGTTCGGCTGGGAGCTCGGCGACGGCTGCTGCTTCATCGGCCACGGCTCGGCCGACGATCGCTTCACCGGCGGGCTGTCCTGCGCCGGGCCGGGCTTGCCGAGCACCTTGCCGCCGTTGCCCAGGTCCAGGAACGCCATCCCGCCGGCCGGGATCATGCCCAGCTCGGCGGCCCGCCTGGCCAGCGCGTCCGGCGCGGAGTTCTGGTCGATCTGGTGCTGGAGGCTCTGCTGTTCGTCGGTCAGCGTGGTGGTCTGCTTCTGCAGCCGGGACAGCTCGAAGGAGCCCTCGTTGAGCGCCGTGTTCAGCGCCAGCAGCCCGAGCAGCCCCGCCGCCAGCAGGACCACCACCAGGACGGCGAAAGGCGTGCGCCCCCGGACGGGGCGCCGCCCCGGCCGGACCGTGATCCGCGCCCTGCCCTGCCCCGGGGGTGCTCCGCTCCCCGCCCGGACCCCACCGGCCACCGGCCCCACTGCTCTCCTCCGCCCTTCGGACCGTCTCGGGACTCGCTCAGCCCCGCTTGTTCCGGTCCCTGATCCTCTCCGCCACCCGCAGCCGCACGGGCGCGGCGCGCCGGTTCTCCTCGATCTCCTCCTCGGTGGCCAGCTCGGCACCTCGGGTGATCAGTTTGAGCCAGGGCTGGTGCTCCTCGGGGACGAACGGCAGTCCCGGCGGCGCCGTGCTGGTCGCTCCGGCCGCGAAGCACTGCTTCACCAGGCGGTCCTCCAGCGACTGGTAGGACATCACGACGATCCGTCCGCCGACCGCGAGGGCCTCCAGCGCCCCCGGGATCGCCCGTTCCAGCACCTCCAGTTCGCCGTTCACCTCGATCCGCAGGGCCTGGAACGTCCGCTTGGCGGGGTTCCCGCCGGTGCGCCGGGTGGCCGCCGGAATGGCATTGCGCACCAACTCGACCAGACGCGCGCTGTTGGTGAACGGTTCCTTGGCCCGCTCCCGCACGATCACCGAGGCGATCTTCCCGGCGAACCGCTCCTCGCCGTAGAACTTGAGGATCCGGGCCAGCTCGCCGTGGCTGTAGGTGTTCAGCACCTCGGCCGCGCTGATCCCCCGGGTCTGGTCCATCCGCATGTCCAGCGGGGCGTCCTGGGCGTACGCGAAGCCGCGGTCGGCCTCGTCCAGCTGCATCGAGGAGACGCCGAGGTCGAACAGGATGCCGTCGACCCGGTCGATGCCCAGCCGCTCCAGCACCTCGGGGATCTCGTCGTAGACGGCGTGCACCAGGGTGGCCCGGTCGCCGAACGGCGCGAGCCGCTCGCCGGAGAGCTTGAGCGCCTGCGGGTCGCGGTCCACCGCGACCAGCCGGACCTCGGGGAACTGGGTGAGCAGCGCCTCGCTGTGCCCGCCGAGGCCGAGGGTGGCGTCCACCACCACGGCGCCGGGCCGGGAGATCGCCGGGGCCAGCGCGTCCATGCACCGCTGCAGCATCACGGGGACGTGCTTGGGTCCCGGCTCGTTGGTGGTCATGCGCGGTGGCGCCCTTCCTCGGTGCGGAGCAGCCCGACGTCCGGGAGCTGCGACCATTCTCGCCCACCGCCGGGAGCGGGCACGACACGGCCCGTGGTCCCCGCCCGCTCGAGGGGAAGGACGCGACCGCCGGGCGCCGGGGAAGGTGCGCCAGGAGGGCACGGAGCGGGTGGAGGCCACGGGCCGGGTCGAACCGGAAGCAGCGGCCGGAAAGGCCCGGTTGACGGGCTCCGGCGGGTGTGCTCCACTGCGCCGCAACTCTATCGCGCGGCCCCCGCCAGTCAATGGCCCGCTCCGGCGCACCACCCGGGCGGCGGTACGGATCACCGCAGGTCGTGGCCGTCCCGGGGGGACGGGCAGGGGCGAGCAGCAGGGCCACGGCACGCGCTCGCGCGCCCCGGCCGCACGCGCTTCGGGACCAGGCGGGACAAACCCGCCCGTTGTGGCTATGCGCTCGGTCACAGCGCCGCGTTCTGTAGCTCTCCACCCCACCGCGGCCACCCGAATCGCACTAACGTCGCCCCTATGACAGTGACCCCCGACCGGCCCACGCCGACCGCCGCTGCCGACTCCGAGACCCCCACGATCATCGACCGCTTCGTGGCCTCCAACCGCGAGTACGCGGTCACCTTCCACGACGGCGGCATGGACGCCCGCCCGGTGCAGAAGATCGCCGTCGTCGCCTGCATGGACGCCCGCCTCGACCTGTTCGCGGCGCTCGGGCTCGAACTGGGCGACGCGCACGTCATCCGCAACGCCGGCGGCGTCGTCACCGACGACACCATCCGCTCCCTCACGATCAGCCAGCGCGCCCTCGGCACCCGCTCGATCGCGCTGATCCACCACACCGGCTGCGGCCTGCTCGGGCTCACCGAGGACTTCCGCCGCGAGCTGGAACTGGAGGTCGGACAGCGCCCGCAGTGGGCGGTGGAGTCCTTCGTCGACCTGGACGGCGACGTCCGCCAGTCCATGCAGCGGGTCCGCACCTCACCGTTCCTGCTGCACACCGACGACGTCCGCGGCTTCGTCTTCGACGTCCACACCGGTCTGCTGCGCGAAATCCACTGACCCGACGCCCTGTCCCCCAGCCGCCCGCCCCGAGCCGAAGGGCGCGCCGACGCCGGAAGAGAAGGAGCGAGGAAGCGCCGCAGGAGCGCAGGAGCGGCGACCACCGGCGTCGGATCCGAGCGCCCGGAGGCGAGCGGGCGAGTCGCAGCCCGGGCGACAGGGTGACTTCCGCGTCCCCGCCGGGGGAGAATGCGCCTGCCGGTTGGCCCCGAACCACCTGGGGCGGCCGGGCCGCAGGCCGCTGTCCCGGCGCCGGATCCCGCGCGGAACCGCCCCTGGAACGGCCGCGTCAAGCATGGGGTGGGGGCCGGCCTCGGGGTGAGGCGGGCACAGTGTGCCAGGGAGCGTAACGGGTGACGAGCTACAGCGATCAGGCCGGTGTCGGCAGTCCTTCGGGGGGCGCCCAAGGGACGGACGGGTACCACCGGGTCAGCCTTCCCGAGCTCGCCGCCGTCGTGGACCGGGTCCGCGCCAACATCGAGAGCGTGATCGAGGGCAAGCCGGAGGCCGTCCGAATCGCCCTGACCGTCCTGCTCGCCGAGGGCCACCTGCTGCTGGAGGACGTGCCCGGCGTCGGCAAGACCATGCTGGCCAAGGCGCTCGCCCGCTCGGTCGACTGCACCGTGCGCCGCATCCAGTTCACGCCCGACCTGCTGCCCTCGGACGTCACCGGCACCAACATCTACGACCAGCACCAGCGCGACTTCGAGTTCCGCCCGGGCGCGATCTTCGCCCAGATCGTGGTCGGCGACGAGATCAACCGAGCCTCGCCCAAGACCCAGTCCGCGCTGCTGGAGTCGATGGAGGAGCGCCAGGTCACCATCGACGGCACCAGCTACGAGCTGCCGTCGCCGTTCATGGTCGTGGCCACGCAGAACCCGGTCGAGATGGAGGGCACCTACCCCCTCCCCGAGGCCCAGCGGGACCGCTTCATGGCCCGGATCTCGATCGGCTACCCCAGCCCCGAGGCCGAGTTCGCGATGCTCGACGTGCACGCCGGCGCCAACCCGCTGGACGACCTCCAGCCGGTCGCGCACGCCGCCGACATCCTCAAGCTGATCGACCTGGTCCGCACCGTGCACATCGCCGACCCGGTCCGCCGCTACGCCGTCGACCTGGTCGGCGCCACCCGCTCCAGCCACGAGCTGCGCCTGGGCGCCTCACCGCGCGCCACCCTGCACCTGGTCCGGGCCGCCCGCGCCGCCGCCGCGCTGGACGGGCGCGACTACGTCACCCCCGACGACATCCAGCGCCTCGCCGTCCCGGTCCTCGCGCACCGCCTGATGCCGACCGCCGAGACCCAGCTCAGCCGCCGCACCTCCGAGCAGATCGTGGCCGACCTCGTCGCCCGGCTGCCGCTGCCGCGCCCGCAGGGCGGCCCGGCCGTCCGGAGGGGCTGAGGTGTCGTCGTCCGACTCACCGTCGGGCCTGCGGGCCGGCCTGCGCGGCCTCACCACCCGGGGCCGCTCCTTCCTCGCCGCCGGACTCACCGCCGTGGTCTGCGCGTACCTGCTCGACCAGGACGCGCTGCTGCGGGTCGGCGTGCTGCTCGCCGCGCTGCCGCTGGCCGCCGCCCTGGTACTGGCCAACACCCGCTACCGGGTGGCCAGCGGGCGCCGGCTCAGCCCGCACCGGGCGATCGCCGGCCACGAGGCCCGGGTCCACCTGAGGGTCGACAACATCTCCCGGGTGCCCACCGGGCTGCTGCTCCTGGAGGACAAGGTCCCGTACGTGCTCGGGCCGCGCCCGCGCTTCGTGCTGGACCGGGTCGAGCCGCGCGGCCACCGCGAGGTCTCCTACCGGGTCCGCTCCGACCTGCGCGGCCGCTACGAGCTCGGGCCGCTGCAGCTGCGGCTGTCCGACCCGTTCGGGATGTGCGAGGTGAACCGTTCGTTCACCTCGTCCGACGTGCTCACCGTCGTCCCCCAGGTCCAGGCCCTGCCGCAGGTCCGGCTGAGCGGCGAGTGGCTCGGGCAGGGCGAGAGCCACTCCCGCACCCTCGCGCTGGCCGGCGACGACGACGTGATCCTGCGCGAGTACCGGCCCGGCGACGACCTGCGCCGCGTGCACTGGAAGTCCACCGCCCGCTACGGCGAGCTGATGGTCCGCCGCGAGGAGCAGCCGCAGCGCGCCCGCGCCACCGTCCTGCTGGACACCCGCGAGATCGCCCACCGGGGCAGCGGCCCCGCCTCCTCCTTCGAGTGGGCGGTCAGCTGCGTCGCGTCCGTCTCCGTCCACCTGCTGGAGCGCGGCTACCAGACCCAGCTGCTCACCGACACCGGCCAGTGGGTCCCGGGCCCCGGCACCGGTGGCACCAACACCGCGGCCGACTCCTCCGGGCTGATCCTGGACGCGCTCGCGGTCGCCGACCTGTCCGACGGCGGCGGGCTCTCCCGCGCCGAGGAGCCGCTGCGCACCGGCGGCGAGGGCCTGCTGGTCGCCGTCCTCGGCGAGCTGGACGAGGGCCAGGCCACCCGGCTGGCCCGGCTGCGCAGCCGCACCGGCGGCGCCGTCGCCTTCCTCCTCGACACCGGCACGTGGACTGGTCTGCGGATGCTCGCCCCCGAAACCGGCGGTGACGAGTTCCACGCCCGGGTCCGCCAGCTGCGCGAGGCCGGCTGGACGGTCCTGCCGGTGCGCGCCGGGGACTCCCTCCCCGACCTGTGGCGGGCCGTCGACGGCGCGAAGACCACCGCCCCCTACCGAGAAGAGGCCGGCGCGTGACCACCCGGGCCAAACTGACCGTCTACGCGGCGCTGGCCACCGCCCTCGCCTCGCTCTGCCTGACCCCGCTGCTCACCACCAAGAGCTGGATCACCCACGCCCTCCTGGTGATCGTGGTGATCGCCGCGGTCGGCGCGGGCCTGCGCCGCACCCCGCTGTACCGCTGGACGGTGCCGCTCGGGCAGCTGATCGCCCTGGTCCTCCTGCTGCTGATCGGCTTCGCCGGCTCCGCCTCCCTGTGGGGCGGCCTGGTGCCTGGCCCGGACTCGCTGACCACCCTCGACCGGGTGTTCGGTGCCGGCCTGGACGACATCCAGCAGTACGCCATCCCGGCGCCGCCCAGCGCGGGCCTGCGGCTGATCCTGGTCGGCTCGGTCGGCCTGATCGCGCTGGTCGTCGACACCGTCGCCGTGACCTACCGGCGCTCGGCGCTGGCCGGGCTGCCGCTGCTGGCGCTGTACTCGGTCGGCAACGGCCTGGCCGGCGACCGCGGCAGCTGGATATGGTTCGGCCTCGCCGCGGCCGGCTACCTGGTGCTCCTCTTCGCCGAGGGCCAGGACCGCGTCTCCCGCTGGGGCCGGATCTTCCGCGGCACCTCGCGCGGCACCGAGAGCTCCGGCGCGGTCGGCCTCGGCGGCCAGCAGGTCGGCATCCTGGCCCTGGCGGTCGCCATGCTGCTGCCGGTCTTCCTGCCGCGCTGGGACTTCGGCCTGCTGCACTCCGGCTCCGGCGGCAGCGTCGGCAACGGCTCCGGCGGCGCGGTCACCAGCCTCGACCCGCTGGTCAGCCTGCAGGCCGAGGTCACCCGGCCCACCAACACCGAGTTGCTGCGCTACGCCCTGGACAGCGACGTCGCCGACCAGACGTACCTGCGGACCGGCTCGCTGGACGTGTTCGACGGCACCAACTGGAAGCTCGGCTCCACCACCGTCACCGACGTGACCGGGGCCTTCCCGCCGCCGGAGGGCCTGCACGACCCCAACGTCCCGCAGATGAAGGGCGACTTCCAGGTCAGCGACCGGCTGGAGAAGAGCTGGCTGCCGATGCCCTACCCGGCCGTCTCGGTGCAGCTGCCCAACCGCGGCGACTGGAAGCTCGACCAGCTGACCCGCACCGTGATGCCCGCCAACGACAAGGCGATCAAGGGCCTGCACTACCAGGTCACCGCGCTGGACGTCCGGCCCACCGCCAACGACCTGCGCGACGCGCCGACCGCGCCCCAGGACATCCGGGAGCACTACACGGCCCTGCCCGCCAACCTGCCCCCGGTGGTGGCGCAGGAGGCCCGGCGGGTCACCGCCAAGGAGTCGACCAACTACGACAAGGCCGTCGCCCTCGCCGCCTGGTTCACCGGCCCGGAGTTCCGCTACGACACCAGCGTCAACGGCGGCACCGGCACGGACGCGATCGTCACCTTCCTGCGCGACAAGCGGGGCTTCTGCGTCCACTTCGCCTCCACCATGGCGGCGATGGCCCGCACGCTGAAGATCCCCGCGCGGGTCGCCGTCGGCTTCACCCCCGGCGACGCCCAGGGCGGCAACGTCTACACGGTGACCGGCCGGATGTACCACGCCTGGCCCGAGCTGTACTTCCCCGGCTACGGCTGGATGCGCTTCGAGCCCACCCCCAGCCGCGGTGTCCAGCCCCGCTACAACGAGCAGGTCTCCGCCCCGACCACCGCGCCCACCCAGCAGCCGACCGCCGTCGCCACGAGCGGCGCACCGGCGCCGGCACCGTCCACCAGCAAGGACTGCGACGCCAAGCTGCGCCAGCTGGGCGAGTGCGGCAAGCAGGACGCCGCCGCGGGCGACACCGGCCAGGACTCCTGGCTGCTCTCCGGACAGGTGCTCGGCACCCTCGCCGTGGTGGTCGCGCTGATCGCGCTGCTGCTCGTCCCGATGTCCTGGCGCGCCGCGCTGCGCCGGCGCCGGCTCGGCGGCGGGCGTCACCGCCCCGGCGGGGACGGCCCGACCGAGTTCACCGACGAGCAGGTCCTGGCCGCCTGGGACGAGCTGGTCGACTCCGCCTGGGACGTCGGCATCCCGCCGGACGAGTCGCGCACCCCGCGCGCCGCCGCCCGGCGGATCACCGAGCGGGCCGAGCTGGACGAGAACGCGGCGGCCGCCGCCGGACGGCTGGCACTGGCCACCGAACGGGTGCTCTACGCCCGCTCCGCCCACATCACCACGCCGCTCGCGGCCGACGTCCGGACCGCCCGGGAGGGCCTGCGGGCCACCGCGGGCCGACGGGAGCGGACCAGGGCGGTGCTGCTGCCGCCGTCGTCGGCGCAGCTGTGGTGGCGGACCGCCGACGCGGCGCTGGCCGCCCGGGTGGCGGTCGGCAGCCGGGTCGCGCTGGTGTCCGAGGCCGTCAGCCGCCCGGTGCGGCGGGTGTTCACCCGGAAGGGGCGGGACCAGGAGGCCTGACGGACGCAGTGAGCCGCCGGGGGCGGGCAGTCGGATCGACTGCCCGCCCCCGGCGGCTCATCAGGCTCGTGACGCAGGCTCGTGGCGCAGGCTCCTGCGTCGGCGGCTCAGAACCCGCCGGTCTGCTCGTCCCGACGGCGCTGCCAGCGCTGCTCCACCCGGTCCATCATCCCGGCCCTGCGGCGCGGTACGGCGGCCTGCTTGGGGCCGGAGCCCTGGCCCGCGGGCCCGCGCCGCCAGCCCGTCACGGCGAACACCGCGCACCCGAGCATCACCAGGAACCCGACCACGCTGACCCAGATCTGGTCCGGGACGACCATGCCGCCCATCAGCAGGGCGACGCCCACCACGAAACCGGCGACGGCCAGGTAGACCCGTCGGCGGGTGTAGGTGCGCAGGCCGGTTCCCTCAAGCGCCGACGCGAATTTGGGATCTTCGGCATACAGCGCTCGCTCCATCTGGTCGAGCAGTCGCTGCTCGTGCTCCGAGAGCGGCACGGAGTCCTCCTACTCGTCGGTCGCGGGTGCGACCGGTCCGCCGCCCCGGTCGGGGAGGCAAGTCCATTCGGCCTTCGGGACACACGGTCGGACGCCTGTGCGGGGGACCCGGCCCGTGTCGTCCATATGCCCCATGCGTCCGGCTGTCATGCTTTCCGGCTTTACCCAGATCATACGGTCCGTGGGCCCGTTACGGGGTGGTCTGTGGTGCGTGGGCCGGGCCACTTCGGCCGGGCCCGACCGCACTCCTCTCAACGCGACCAGGGCCGAACTAGTGCCCGATCCGGTGGAATCGGTCCGGACCTGGGGAACAGCGTCGATCACGGCCGGTGGCCCGGGAGGTGGCGGGAAGACGAACCGCCGCCGGACGGTGTGCGAACCGTACGGCGGCGGGGCATCCGGACGGCCGTCCGGGAGCGGCTCGGAGGAGCTCAGGCGAGGGTGGCCAGCAGGTGCAGCTGGGTGGCCACGGCGTGGAAGGCGGGCTGCGCGGCGGCGGCCTCCTCCAGCTTCAGCAACGCCTCCATCGCGCCCGGCTCGGTGTCCACGAGGACGCCGGGGACGAGGTCGGCGAAGACCCGGACGCCGTGCACCGACTCGACCCGAAGGCCGGCACCCTCGGCGAGGCGGCCGAGCTCCTCGCCGGTGAAGCGGCGCGGCATCGGGTCCTGCTCGCCCCAGCGGCCGTCGGCGGCCGAGAGCACGGTGCGGGCCTCGGTGAAGTGGCCGGTCAGCGCGCGGGCCAGCACGGCACCGTTGCGGTTGGCGGCCAGCAGGCTGACCAGGCCGCCCCGGCGCAGGGTGCCGGCCAGGCTGCCGAGCGCCTCGGCCGGGTCGTCCACGACCTCCAGGACGCCGTGGCAGAGCACCGCGTCCATCGTGCCGGGGGCGATCACCTCGGGCAGCGTCTGGGTGTCGCCCTGGACGGCGCGGACCAGCTCGGTGACGCCGGCCTCGGCGGCCCGGCGCTCCAGCGCGAACAGCGCGTCCGGGCTCGGGTCGACCACGGTGACCCGGTGGCCGAGCTTGGCCACGGGCACGGCGAAGTTGCCCGTGCCGCCGCCGGTGTCGACGACGTCGAGCACGGGCTGGTCCAGCTCGGCGGCCCGCTTCTCCAGAGCGGCCCGCACCACCTCCCAGACCACGGCGGTACGCAGGGCGCTGCGGGGACGCGTCGGGTACAAGGCGGGACTCCTCTGCGCGTGCAGATCGATCAGGAACGTCACCACCTTAGACCGGGCGAGTGGTGCCGCCCGTCACCCCGTGTGCGGGGAGTCGTCCTCCAGTGGCAGGCGCGGGGCGGGCGGGGTCGGGCGCAGGCCGAGGAGGCGTTCGACCAGGCGGAGGAACAGGGCGGAGTTGCGGACCAGGTCGTCGGCGTCGCGCGCCGAGGCGGCGCCGCGGATCCCGGCCTCGGCGGCGGCCCGGCGGCGGGCGCCGGCACCGTAGTAGACGGCCCACTCGGCGAGCTCGGGCGCCACCTCGGGGAGCACCTCCCAGGCGCTGCGGATGGCTTTTCGGCGGCGCGGGTTCTTCTCCGGCCGTCCGCGCACGGCGAGCACGGCCGCGACCGTCCGCAGCGCGGCCAGGTGCGCGGTGGCGTACCGGTCCAGCGGGTCCTCCAGGGCGCGGGCCCGGGTGAGGGTGCGGTGGGCGTCGGCGAGGAGGTCGAGGGCGGCCGGCGGCGCGGCGATCCGGCGCAGCACGGGGTGGACGTCCCCGCCGCCGGGGCGGGCGCCCGGGGAATGCGGCAGGGCGGCGGAGTGGAGGCGGGCGGTGACGGGCTCAGGGTGGCTGATGGTCATGGTCTCCCCCGTTCCGAGGCAGCGCGCGAACCGGGTGGTCCGTGCTCCTCCATCGTGAACGGCACCACTGACAATTCCGGCCGCGGCGGTCACCCCCGGTGGCCGGCTCCCCCCTCGCCCCCGCTCCGCCGCCCCGTGCCGACGGCGCGCGGCGTCCGCCGACTCCGATGGCGGGCCCTGCGCCAACCGCCCGCCGGCTCCCCAGGGCCGGCGGGCGGACGGGTCCGCCGTCCGGGGTGCGCAGCGCCCGACGCGCCCCGCAGCCCGGGTGCCACCACTCTGACGTCCGCGCAGGTCGGCGGGCTATCCGCGAAAGTACTCAATCGTGGATCTGAGTATCCGTACTCAGATCCGGGCTCCCCAGCGCCGTGCCGGAACCGGCGGGGTGTCCGGCCGCGTCCCGGTACGGTACGCCGAGGCCGGGCGGAACCGGCCGTTCCGAGGAGGGGACCCGATGACGATCCTGCCGCTGATCTTCACCAGCGGACTGGCCAGCGGCATCAACGCGTACGCGGTGGTGCTGCTGCTCGGACTGCTGGGCCGGTTCGGGGGCGCGGACTCGGTGCCGCCCGCCCTGGAGCGCACCGACGTGCTGGTCGCGGCCGCCCTGCTGTTCCTGCTGGAGGCGGTGGCCGACAAGATCCCGTACGTGGACAGCGTGTGGGACGTCGTGCACACCGTGATCCGCCCGGTCGCCGGCGCCACCGTGGCCGCGCTCCTCGCGAGCAGCCACCCCGGCTCGCTCGGCGAGGTCGCGGCGGGCGCGCTGGGCGGCACGACGGCGCTGGTCAGCCACCTGGTGAAGGCCTCGCTGCGGATGGCCGTCAACACCTCGCCCGAGCCGGCCAGCAACATCGCGGTCAGCCTGGCCGAGGACCTGTCGGTGGCCGGCCTGGTCACCCTGGCGATCTTCCACCCCTGGCTGGCCGCCTCGATCGCGGCCGTCCTGCTGGCGGTCGGCGTGCTGCTGGTCCGGCTGGCGATCAGCAGGATCCGCGCCTTCCGCGCCCGCCGCCGTGAACGGAAGGCCGCCCGCGCCCTGGCCGCACGAGGGGTGTACGCGCAGCAGCCCCGGTAGTGCCTTGTCCCCGGTAGTGCCTTGCTCATGTGCTGCGCGGGGTCTGGGTGCGTGCGTCGCGAGGCGGAGGACGGGGGCACCTCCCGGCCGTCAGGCTGGGGGCGGGTCGCCGCGCGGACGGGAGTCCGAAGGCGGGCCCTAGGATCTTGTGCCATGGCACGGATCGTCATCATCGGCGCAGGAATGAGCGGGCTCGCGGCGGCCTCCCGGCTGGCGACCCTCGGGCACCGGGTGACGGTCTGCGAGGCGAGCGGCACGTACGGGGGCATGGTCGGCCGGTACGAGCGCGACGGCTTCGCCTTCGACACCGGCCCGGGCCTGCTCACCCTGCCGGCCGTCTACCGCGACCTCGCGCTGAAGACCGGCCGCGAGCCGCTGGAGCAGCTCGTCGAGCTGGCCCCGGTGGACCCGGAGAGCCGGCACCTGTTCCCGGACGGCACCGCCCTCACCCTGCCCAACGCCTCGCGCGGCGGCGTCGCCCAGGCCCTGGACGACGCCTTCGGCGCCGGGTCGGGCGCCCGCTGGAACGCGGTGGTCAACCGCGGCCGGACGGTCTGGGAGGCCACCCGGCGCCCGCTGCTGGAGGAGCCGCTCCCGGCCGACGCCGAGGCGCTGCACACCGACCCGTATCCCGTCCCGCCCCGGCGCGGCCTCGCCCGGCTGCGGCGCCCGCACCCGTGGACCCTGCAGGACGTGGCCGCGCGCGAGCTCGGCGGCCATCCCGGCCTGACCGCCCTCCTGTTCGAGCCGGCGCTGCGGTTCGGCTTCGACCCGGGGCGGGCTCCGGCCGGGGCCACCGTGCTGCCGTACATGGAGCAGTCCTTCGGCGTCTGGTACGTCAAGGGCGGCCTGCGGGCACTCGCGGATGCGGTGTACCGGCGCTGCGAGCAGCGCAAGGTCGAGTTCCGCTTCGACGCGCCCGTCACCCGGGTGGTCGTCGAGGACGGCCGGGCCTGCGGCGTCGAGACCGCGGCCGGCCGGATCGACGCCGACGTGGTGGTCTCCGCGATGGACACCGGCGCGCTGCTGCGCCACGGCCTGGCCGAGTGGCCGGGGATGCCGACCGAGGACCGGGACCCGGTCGGGGTGCCAGGCCGGTTCAGCGTGCTGCTGGCCCTGCGCGGGCCCCGGCCAGAGGGCACCCCGCACCGGACGGTGGTGCACGCGGCCGACCCCGCGGCCGAGGCGAACGCGCTGACACCGTCGGCCCCGCCGTACGAGCGCCCCACGGTGCAGGTGCTGCGCCCGGACGACGCGGCGCTGCGCCCCGACGACGCGCACGAGAGCGTGGTGCTGACCGCGACCGTCCCGGCCCAGGACGAGGTCGACTGGACCGCCCCCGGCGCCGCCGACCGCTACGCCGACCGGCTGCTCGCCCACGTCGACGAGGCCGGCCTGGGCCTGCGCGGGCGGGTGCTGTGGAGGGTCGTGCGCACCCCGGAGGACACCCGTCGGGAGACCGGCGCCCTCTTCGGCTCGGTCGCTCGGCCCGCGCTCGCCGGATCGCACGGCGGGTGGCTGAAGGCCGCCAACGAGTCCCCCGTCCCCGGCCTCTACCTCATCGGCGGCGGCGCGCACCCGGGTGGCGGACTGGCCCGGGTCGGCATGTCGGCCTGCATCGCGGCCAACGTGATCGGGCCCGCCTGATCAGACCCGCATCAGCCCTGGTGCCAGGTGTTCTGCTGCTGGTAGCCGTACCCGTGCTCGTACGTCGGCTGCTGCGGCATGCCCTGCGTGTGCTGCTCGGGCTGCGGCTGCCACTGCTGTTGCTGCTGCTGGGCGTTCGGATCCCAGGCGGACGGCTGCTGCGGGTAGCCGCCGTTGTACGGGTCCTGCTGCTGGTAGCCGTACGGGTCCTGCTGCTGCTGCGGGTAGGTGCCGTAGCCCTGGTCGTACGCGAAGGCGGGCTGCTGCTGCGGCTGCCACTGCTGCTGGTCGTACGCGGGCTGCTGCTGCGGAACGTCGTACCCGGCCTGGTAGGCCTCCGCGTACGGGTCCTGCTGGGGCTGCTCGTAGTAGCCGGGCGTGTAGACGCCGTCCGCCGCGAGCTCCTGCATCTCGAAGGCGGCGGTCTGCTCGACCTCCGGGACGGCCTCGCCGGCCGGCTCCGGCGTCGTGGTCTCCTCGACGGCGCCGACCTCGCCGACCCGCTCCTCGGCCACCGCGACCGCGGCCACCGCCGCGCCGCCGGTGAGCGCGCCGAGCAGCGGCACCTTGGCGAGCGGGCCGGGCAGGGCGCCGTCGGCCGTGCGCAGGGACCAGCCGCCGGTGTACCCGCGCTTGACCGAGAGGGTGACGAAGGTCTGGCCGAGCGCGAACAGGGCCGCACCCGCGCCGATCGCCGGGACGGACCCGAGGACCATCCCGCCGGCCACGCCGAGGAACCCGGCCAGGGCGAGCGCGCGCCAGTGCAGCGGGGCCCGGTTCTGCAGCAGCAGCTCGGCCACCAGCCAGAGCGCCACCACCGCCAACGCGGAGTACAGCAGCAGGTATCCGATGCCCATCCGCCCGCTACCTCCAGTCGCGTGCCCGCGCGCGCCGCGCGTGTGCGGCGACTGTACCGGTTCAACGGCCGGGGTACCGCATCGCGTTCCCGCCGCCCGTGGCGCCCGGAACCGAGCCCGCCACCACCGCTGTGGTGGCACACTCAGCGCCGGTGCAGCCCGAGGTTCTGGTAGATCTCCAGCGTCGCGGTCGAGTGGTTGAGCGTGATGAAGTGCAGGCCGGGCGCGCCCTCGGCGAGGAGCCGCTCGGCCATCGCGGTGGCGTGCTCCATGCCGACCGCCCGCAGCGCCGCCGGGTCGTCGATCGCCGCCCGCAGGCGGGCCTCCAGTTCCGCGGGGAACGCCGAGCCGCTCAGCTGCGGGAAGCGCTCCAGCTGCTTGGCGTTGGTGACCGGCATGATCTCCGGGATGATCGGCGCCTCGCAGCCCGCCGCCGTCACCCGGTCGCGCAGCCGCAGGTAGTCGTCGACCTCGAAGAACATCTGGGTGATCGCGTAGTCGGCGCCCGCGCGGATCTTCGCCACGAAGTGCCGGATGTCGTCGTCCCAGTCGGTCGAGCGCGGGTGCATGTTCGGCGAGGCCGCGACGCCGACGCAGAAGTCGCCGATGCCCTTGATCAGCTCGACGAGCTCGTACGCGTAGGTGACGCCCTCCGGGTGGCTGACCCACTCGCCCATCGGGTCGCCGGGCGGGTCGCCGCGCACCGCGAGGACGTTGCGCACGCCCTGGTCGGCGTACTGGCCGATGATGTTGCGCAGCTCGGCGACCGAGTGGTCGACCGCGGTCAGGTGGGCGACCGGCGTCAGCGTGGTCTCGGTGGCGATCCGGCCGACCATGTTGACGGTGCGCTCGCGCGAGGAGCCGCCGGCGCCGTACGTCATGCAGACGAAGTTCGGGTCGAGCGGCTCCAGCCGCCGGATGGCGTCCCAGAGCTTCTGCTCGCCGGCCTCGGTGCGCGGGGGCATGAACTCGAAGGAGAAGGACCGCTTACCGGCCGCCAGCAGCTCGCGGACCGTCAACGCACGGTCCGATCTGGTGGAAGCGATACCGAGTGCCATGCTGGCAGGTTATCCGGCGGCCGAAGGCGCGGGACAACTCGGTTCCACGGATTGAGACAAGCAATGGACGGCGTTCCGCTTGCGTCCCGGCCGCCCCGCCGCCCTGCTCGCACGGGCGTTCCCGCCCGCCCCGCTACGCTTGCAGCACCCCAAGCGAACCAGCGGAGCCTCATCGTGACCTCGTCCAGCAACCGGCCGGCCAACCCCATTGACGTGGAGGACGTCCGCGCGCGCGTCAACGCCGCCCTCGCCGCGTTCATGGACGGCCAGTCCGCGCTGCTTGACGGGATCTCGCCCCACCTGGTGCCCGCCGCCGACGCGCTGCGCGACTTCCTGCTCGACGGCGGCAAGCGGCTGCGCCCGGCCTTCTGCTACTGGGGCTGGCGCGGCGCCGGCGGCGCGTGCGACGGCGAGGGGATCGCGAACGCGGCGGCGGCCCTGGAGCTGCTCCAGGCGAGCGCGCTGGTCCACGACGACCTGATGGACCGCAGCGACACCCGCCGCGGTCTGCCCTCGATCCACCGCCGCTTCGAGGCGCTGCACCGCGAGCGCGGCTGGCGCGGCGACCGCGAGCAGTACGGCGCCTCGGCCGCGGTGCTGCTCGGTGACCTGCTGCTGATCTGGTGCGACGAGCTGTTCCTGCGCTCCGGCCTGGAGCCGGCCGCGGTGCTGGCCGCCAAGCCGGTGTTCGACCTGATGCGCACCGAGGTCATGCTCGGTCAGTACCTGGACGTGCTGGAGCCGGTGGCCGGGGACTCGACGGACGAGGGCGCGCTGGACCGGGCCCGGACGGTGCTGCACTACAAGTCGGCGAAGTACACGATCGAGCGTCCGCTCCAGGTCGGCGCGCTGCTGGCCGGCGCCGGGCCCGAACTGGTCGAGGCGTACGGCGCGTTCGGACTGCCGCTCGGCGAGGCGTTCCAGCTGCGGGACGACCTGCTCGGCGTCTTCGGCGACCCGGCGGTCACCGGCAAGCCGGCCGGGGACGACCTGCGGGAGGGCAAGCGCACGCTGCTGGTCGCGCACGCGATGCGCGGGCTGCCGGCCGCCGACGCGCGGCACCTGGACGAGCGGCTCGGCGCGCCTGACCTCGCGCCCGAGGAGGTCGCCGGGCTGCGGGACCTGGTCGCGCGCAGCGGGGCGCCGGACCTGGTGGAGGCGCGGATCGACGAGCTGATGCGGCAGTCGCTGGCCGCTCTGGAGGCGGCGCCGCTCGTCGACGAGCGGGCCCGCGAGGTGCTGCTGGCCCTGGCCGAGGCCGCCACCGTCCGCAAGTACTGAGAACGGCGGCGGCCTCGGAGGACATCAGGCGCGGTCGGGGATTCAGGCCGGGCGCAGCCGCCGGGCGAGCTCGGCGGCGGCCGCCCGCGGGTCGTCCGCGGCGGTGATGGCGCGCACGACGACGATCCGGCGGGCGCCGGCGGCGAGCACCTCGTCGACGTTGCCCAGGTCGATGCCGCCGATGGCGAACCACGGCCGGTCGGTGGGCTGCTTCGCCGCGTACGAGACCAGGCCGAGGCCCGGGGCCGGGCGGCCCGGCTTGGTCGGGGTCGGCCAGACCGGGCCGGTGCAGAAGTAGTCCACACCGGGCTCGGCGACCGCCGCGTCCACCTCGGACTCGGCGTGGCAGGACCGGCCGATCAGGACGTCGTCGCCGAGGATCGCGCGGGCGGCCGGGACGGGCAGGTCGTCCTGCCCGAGGTGCAGCACGTCCGGCCGGGCCGCGTGGGCGACGTCGGCGCGGTCGTTGACCGCGAGCAGCTTGCCGTGGCGGCGGCAGGCGTCCGCGAAGACCTCCAGGGCCTCCAGCTCCTGCTTCGCCTCCAGGCCCTTGTCCCGGAGCTGGACGATGTCCACCCCGCCGGCCAGCGCCGCGTCCAGGAACTCGGCCAGGTCGCCCTGCTCGCGACGGGCGTCGGTGCACAGGTACAGCCGGGCGTCGGCCAGGCGCGCCCGGAGGCCCGTGGCCACCGCGGGGGTGGCCACGGCGGGGGTGGTCACAGCGCCATCGCCTGGGCGCGGCGCTTGACCTCGGTCGCCCGGTTCTCCCAGAGGGCCTGCACCGGGGTGCCCGGCAGGGACGGGTCCTCGGTGAACATCCACTCGAGGATCTCCTCGTCGGTGAACCCGCTGTCGCGCAGCACGGTCAGCAGGCCGACCAGGTGCTTGACCGGGCCGGTCGCGTCGATGAACGCGGCCGGGACCTGCAGGGACTTGTTCGGGCCGCGGCGGACCGCGAGCAGGTCACCCTTCTTGACCATGGTGCGGACCTCGGTGACCACGACTCCCCAACGCTCGGAGATGTCGGGCAGGTACAGCCACTCGGGGACCAGGGCGTCAATCTTGGCTTCGATCTCACTCACGGCACCAGACTGCCACCTCTTCGCCCCCGCGCGCACCAAGGGCCCGTGTCCGGGTGGTGTCAGAGCGCCGCGGCCTTCAGCGCCACCGCCGGGTCCGCGGCCCGGGCCGGGTCCAGCACGGTGCCGCGCTCGATCAGGCGGCGGCCCTGGGTGAGGTCGCGCGGACGGTCCACGGCCAGCAGCGCGGTCGGCACGCCGTCGCGCAGCCACAGCACCGCCCAGGTCGCGTCCTGCGGGGAGCCGCGCCAGAGCAGCTCGTCGCCCTCGGCGTGCCGCCCGGCGTACTGCACCGTGCGGCCGAACTGCTCCGACCAGAAGTACGGCACCGGGTCGTACGGCGCGTCCGCGCCGAGCACGGCGGCGGCCGCCGCCTCGCCGGACTGCAGCGCGTGGTCCCAGTGCTGGACGGCCAGCCGGGCGCCGGAGCGGGCCGACGGGTAGCTGACGCAGTCGCCGGCCGCGAAGACGCCCGGCAGGCTCGTGCGCAACCGCTGGTCCACGACGACGGCGCCGGTCGCGTCCAGCTCGACGCCCGAACCGGCCAGCCAGTCGGTCGCGGGCCTGGCCCCGACGCCGACGACCACCTCGTCGGCCGGCAGGTGCGAGCCGTCCGCCAGCAGCACCGCACCGGGCTCGACGGCCGCGACGCCGACGCCGCAGCGCAGGTCCACGCCGGCCCCGGCGTACCAGGCGGCCATCGCCGAACCGACCTCGGCCGGCAGCGCGCCGGGGACGGGCGCCGGGCCCGCCTCGACCACGGTCACCTCGCAACCGGCCTCGCGGGCGGCGGTGGCCACCTCGGCGCCGATCCAGCCGGCGCCGACCAGCACCAGGCGCAGGCCGGGCCGCAGCAGCGCGCGCAGGGCGAGTGCGTCGTCCAGCGTGTGCAGGAGGTGGGCGCGCTCGGCGCCGGGCAGGGCGCGCGGGGTCGCGCCGGTGGCGATCACCAGCGATGCGTACGGGAGGTCGCCGGCGTCGGTGTGCAGCACGCCCGGGGTGAGGCCGGTGGCCCGGCGGCCGGTGAGCAGCTCGACACCGAGGTGCGGGAAGTCGATGTCGAGGGTGGTGGCGTCGGTCTTGCCGAGCAGGACGTCCTTGGAGAGCGGCGGCCGGTCGTACGGCGCGTGCGGCTCCTCCCCGACCAGCACGATCCGCCCCCGCCACCCGCCCCGCCGCAGCCCCAGCGCGCACTGCGCCCCGGCCAGCCCGGCCCCGACGACGACCACCCGATCCGTTCCGCTCAGCTCTGCCACGCCCGTCACTGTACTCAGCCGCCCCGCGCGCCCCGGTGGCCCGTCCGCCCTTCGTGCGGGCCTTCGGCCGGGCGGATCCCCGGAGTTAAGGTGGGGGCACCATCACGGGAGCCCGGCGTACCGGGCTGAGAGGCGGGCTGGCACGGCCTGCGACCGTCCGAACCTGATCCGGGTCATACCGGCGAAGGGAGAAGAGCAGCTTTGACACGCTTGGCACCGGGCGCCCGCGCCGACGTGCTGGTGATCGGCGGGGGCATCATCGGCCTCGCCGTCGCCTGGCGGGCGGCGCAGCGCGGCCTGAGGAACATCGTCGTGGTCGACCCCTCCCCCGGTCTCGGGGCCGCCCGGGTCGCGGCCGGGATGCTCGCCCCGGTCACCGAGCTGCAGTACGGCGAGGAGCCGCTGCTGCGCCTCGGGATGGCCTCGAACGAGCGGTACGCGGCCTTCGCCGCCGAGCTCACCGAGGCGAGCGGCGGCGAGGACACCGGCTACCGGCGGTGCGGCACGATCGCCGTCGCGCTGGACTCCGACGACCGCGCGGAACTGCGCGACCTGCACGCCTTCCACGAGCGGCTCGGCCTCGACTCGACCTGGCTGACCGGCCGGGAGGCCCGCAAGCTGGAGCCGATGCTCGCCCCCGGCGTGCGCGGCGCCCTGCACGTGGCCGACGACCACCAGGTGGACCCCCGCCGGCTGCTGACCGCCCTGCTGCTGGCCTGCGAGCGGGCCGGCGTGGTCGGGCGCCGCACCGAGGCCGTCGAGCTGCTGGTCGAGGGCGGCCGCGCCGTCGGCGCCCGGCTCGGCACCGGCGAGACCCTCGCCGCCGACCAGGTCCTCCTCGCCGCAGGCCCGCACAGCCACCGGCTGCCCGGCCTGCCGGAGGGCGTGCTGCCGGCGGTCCGTCCGGTGAAGGGGCAGATCCTCCGGCTCCGGATCCCCGACGCCTACCGGCCGTTCCTGAACCGCAACGTCCGCGCGGTCGTGCGCGGTCAGCACCTGTACCTGGTCCCGCGCGAGAACGGCGAACTGGTGATCGGCGCGACCACCGAGGAGCAGGGCTACGACACCACCGTCACCGCCGGAGGGGTGTACGAACTCCTGCGCGACGCCCACGAGTTGGTCCCCGGCATCACCGAACTCCCGCTCGTGGAGACCTCGGCCGGGCTGCGTCCCGGCTCGCCGGACAACGCGCCGCTGCTCGGACCGACCGAACTCCCCGGCCTGGTCGCCGCGACCGGCCACTACCGCAACGGCGTACTGCTCACCCCGGTGACCGCCGACCTGGTCGCCGAGTACCTGGCGACCGGCGAAGTCCCCGAGCTCGCACGGCCGTTCGCGCCCAGCCGGTTCTCCCCCGCCCGCTCCACCACGAAGGCCGTCGCATGACCGACATCGCACTGACCGTCAACGGCGAGCCCCGCGCGGTGCCCGCCGCGACCACCCTCGCCGAGGTGGTCACCACCCTCAGCAAGGCCAACACCGGCGTCGCCGCCGCGCTCAACGAGGCCGTGGTACCGCGCAGTTCGTGGTCCGACACCCAGCTCTCGGCGGGCGACCGGATCGAGATCCTCACCGCCGTGCAGGGAGGCTGACCATGGCCGACGACCTTCTCACCATCGCCGGGACGACCTTCACCTCCCGGCTCATCATGGGCACCGGCGGCGCGCCGAGCCTGGAGGTCCTGGAGCAGGCGCTGCAGGTCTCCGGCACCGAGCTGACCACCGTCGCGATGCGCCGGGTCGACGCCACCACCCAGGGCTCCGTCCTGGACGTGCTGACCCGCAACGGCATCCGCGTACTGCCCAACACGGCCGGCTGCTTCACCGCCGGCGAGGCCGTGCTGACCGCCCGGCTGGCCCGCGAGGCGCTCGGCACCGACTGGGTGAAGCTGGAGGTCATCGCCGACGAGCGGACCCTCCTGCCGGACCCGATCGAACTGCTCGACGCCGCCGAGACCCTCGTCGACGACGGCTTCACGGTGCTCCCGTACACCAACGACGACCCGGTGCTGGCCCGCAAGCTGGAGGACGTCGGCTGCGCGGCGATCATGCCGCTCGGCTCACCGATCGGCTCCGGCCTCGGCATCCGCAACCCGCACAACTTCCAGCTGATCGTGGAGAGCGCGAGCGTCCCGGTCGTCCTGGACGCGGGCGCCGGCACCGCCTCCGACGTCGCGCTGGCGATGGAGCTCGGCTGCTCCGCGGTGATGCTCGCCTCCGCGGTGACCCGCGCGCAGGACCCGGTCCTGATGGCCGAGGCGATGCGGCACGCCACCGAGGCCGGCCGCCTCGCCCACCGGGCCGGCCGGATCCCGCGCCGCTTCCACGCCGAGGCCTCCTCCGCGATGGCCGGCCGGGCCGACCTGGACACCCGCGAGCGGCCCGCTTTCTGAGCCCGTCGCATGTCACAAGCCGGTCCCGGAGGCGGCGTCCTCCGGGACCGGCTTCCACCCGCCCCACTACACTCCTCGGGTGGACAAGGCGCTGCACGACCCCCTGATCGGTACCCTGCTCGACGGCCGGTACCGGGTCGAGCAGCGCATCGCGACCGGCGGCATGTCCACGGTCTACAAGGGCACCGACACCCGCCTGGACCGCGTGCTCGCCCTCAAGGTGATGCACCCCGACCTCGCCGGGGACGAGGGCTTCACCGCCCGGTTCATCCGCGAGGCCAAGGCCGTCGCCCGCCTCGCCCACCCCAACGTGGTCAACGTCTTCGACCAGGGCGCGGACGGCGGAAGCGTCTTCCTCGCCATGGAGTACGTGCCCGGCCGCACCCTGCGCGACCTGCTGCGCGACCGCGGCGCGCTGTCGGTCCGGGCCGCCCTGGACATCATGGAACCGGTGCTCGCCGCACTCGGCGCCGCCCACCGGGCCGGGCTGGTCCACCGCGACGTCAAGCCGGAGAACGTGCTGATCACCGACGGCGGCCTGGTCAAGGTCGCCGACTTCGGCCTGGTCCGGGTCCTGGGGACCGCCGACGGCGCCCCCACCTCGACGTCCACCGCCACCGGCGGCACCGTCATGGGCACCGTCTCCTACCTCGCGCCCGAGCAGATCCTCCCGGACGCCCCCACCGACCAACGCGTCGACGTCTACGCGGCCGGCATCCTGCTGTACGAGATGCTCACCGGCACGCGCCCGCACACCGGCGACAATCCCGTCCAGGTCATGTACAAGCACCTGCACGAGGACGTCCCCGCGCCCTCGCTCACCGTCCCGGCCGTCACCCCGCCGCTCGACGCGATCGTGCTCGGCGCCTGCGCCCGGACCCCGGACGCCCGCCCGTACGACGCGGTCGAGCTGCTGGCCGCCCTCCAGCGCGTCCGCCGCGAACTCGGCCCGGCCGAACTGGACGCCGAGCCGCCGGCCTCCACCCGGCCCACCCCGCGTTACCCGACCAGCGAACCGACCTCGGTGATCCAGCACCTCCCTCAGCCGATTCCCCAGCCGGCCGAGCCGCCGCAGGCCGAGCGCACCAGCGTGCTGGACGTCCCGCCGGACCTGATGGACCAGCTGCTGGTCGAGCCGCGCCCGTACGACGAGCCGACCCCGGTCCGCCCGCCCCGCCCGAACCCGCTGCGCCGCATCCCCCGCAAGCCGCTGATCTGGGCGTCCGCACTGACCGCCCTGGTGCTGCTGGTCGGCGGGGTGACGTACGGGCTGTCCGGTGCGCTGTACGGACCGGTGCCCGGAGTGCTCGGCAAGGACCGCGCCGAGGCGCAGCGGATCCTGGACAAGGAGGGCATGCACGGACGGTTCGTCGACGCGTACAGCGAGACCGTGCCGTCCGGCCAGGTGATCTCCACCGATCCGGGGGTCGGCACCCGGGCCCGCAAGAGCGACGCCGTGACGGTCACCGTCTCCAAGGGGCCGCACCGGATCGCGGTACCGGACGTCACCGGCAAGCCCACCGACCAGGCCGCGGCGGCGCTGACCGGCGCGCAGCTGGCCAGGGGCTCGGTGACCGGAACGTACAACGACACCGTGCCCGAGGGTGCGGTGATCAGCAGCTCGCCGGCCGCCGGTCAGCAGGTGGCGGAGAACACCCCGGTCTCGCTGGTGGTCAGCAAGGGCATGGTGCCGGTGCCGGACGTCACCGGGATGACCAAGGACGCGGCCGAGAAGGCGCTCGCGGCGGCCGGGTTCACGATGCAGGCCACCGGGGTCAACCTGCTCGGCAGCGGCAAGGCGACCAGCCAGGTCCCGGCGGCCGGCGAGCGGCGCCCGCAGCACACCGCGGTGACGGTCAACTTCCCCTTCATCTGAGGGGGTTCGGGCCCTTCATCCAGCGGGGGGAGTCAGCGCAGCGGGCCCTCGCCCGGCTCCTCCTGGTAGGAGTAGCGCTGCTCGCGCCACGGGTCGGCGAGGTTGTGGTAGCCGCGCTCCTCCCAGAAGCCGCGCCGGTCGGCCCGCATGTACTCGACCGCGCGGACCCACTTCGGGCCCTTCCAGGCGTACAGCTGCGGGACGATCAGCCGGACGGGGAAGCCGTGTTCGGCGGTCAGCGGCTCGCCGTTGCGGTGGGTGGCGAAGATCGTGCGCGGGTCGGCGAAGTCGGCCAGCCGCAGGTTGGCGCTGTAGCCGTACTCGGCCCAGACCATCACGTGCGTGACGCCCGGCGCCGGGGGCACGAGGTCGAGGACGAGGGCGGCCGGGACGCCCGTCCACTCGTTGCCGAGCATCGAGAACTTGGTGACGCAGTGCAGGTCCGCGTGGACGGTGGTGCGGGGCAGGGCGGTGAACGCGTCGAAGTCCCAGCTGTGCTTCTCCGCCGAGGCGGTCGCGCCGAACACCTGGAGGTCCCAGGTCAGCGGCTTGAAGCGGGGGACGGGCCCGTAGTGCAGGGCGGGCCAGCCGCGCTGGACGCGCTGTCCCGGGGGGAGCCTCGGGTCAGACGGCGGAAGCGGTTCTTGTTCGGACTGACCCATGGCTCCATGGTGACAGACGGCGGTCGGGCCCCGGCGCGCGCCCCTTTCGGTGCTTGCACGCCCCGCCCGTGCGGACCAAGGGGCGCTCGATATTAACCCAAATCGGATATTCCGACACATGTCCTAGTGAGTGTGAACTTACTGGAAGTTCCTCCTATTTCGGTGCCAGGATGCGCAGCGCAGGACTCACAGCAGGCTCCAGCGCAGGGAGGCAGCACCATGCAGGGCGATCCAGAGGTCATCGAGTTCCTCAACGAGCAGCTCACCGCCGAGCTGACCGCGATCAACCAGTACTTCCTGCACGCCAAGATGCAGGAGAACTTCGGCTGGACGAAGCTCGCCGCGTACACCCGGCACGAGTCGTTCGACGAGATGAAGCACGCCGAGACGCTCACCGACCGGATCCTCTTCCTGGACGGCCTGCCCAACTACCAGCGGCTCTTCCACGTCCGGATCGGGCAGACGGTCAAGGAGATGTTCGAGGCCGACCGCCAGATCGAGGTCGAGGCGATCGACCGGCTCAAGCGCGGGATCGTGGTGATGCGCGCCAAGAACGACATCACCTCGGCGAACATCTTCGAGGACATCCTGGCGGACGAGGAGCACCACATCGACTACCTCGACACCCAGCTGGAGCTCGTCGACAAGCTCGGCGAGGCG
Source organism: Kitasatospora sp. NPDC001660 (assembly GCF_053596725.1). Lineage (NCBI taxonomy): Bacteria > Bacillati > Actinomycetota > Actinomycetes > Kitasatosporales > Streptomycetaceae > Kitasatospora > Kitasatospora sp. NPDC001660. Next base: position 211,717 of record NZ_JBSFGU010000004.1, read on the forward strand.
CTCTACATCGCCCAGCTGATCGAGCAGCCGGAGTCCTGAGCCGCCGCGCCGGTCAGGCCGCGCGCAGCGGGACGACGGGCGCCGGGGCCGCCGGAGCCGGCGCGACCGCGACCGGGGCCGGGACCTCGGGCTCCGCGAGGCCGAGCCTGACGGCCAGCCGGGCGGTCGGACAGGGCCGGGCGCCGTGCTCGCCGAGCAGCGCCTGGATCCGGCGGACGCAGGAGCCGCAGTCGGTGCCGGCCTTGCAGCTCCTGGCGATCTGCCGCGGAGTGCCGGCACCCGCGTCGATCGCCTTCTTCACCTGGTCCTCGGTGACCGCATGGCACATGCACACGTACATCGCGGTCTCTCCCGGGGGTGAAGCGCAGTGGCTCTTGACTGCAGTGGATCTTGACTAAGGCTTGCCTTAGTTCACTAAGCCTCACCTTACCCGGCGATCCGGGTGCGAAAAAGCCCCTCCGGGCTCGGGGACGCCGAATCCGGAGGGGCCTTCGTCACATTCAGGGGCCGCACGACGGCTACTGGCCGCGGTACATCTCCGCCACCAGGAACGCCAGGTCCAGCGACTGGCTGCGGTTGAGGCGCGGGTCGCAGGCCGTCTCGTAGCGCTGGTGCAGGTCGTCGACCAGCACCTCGTCGCCGCCGCCGACGCACTCGGTCACGTCGTCGCCGGTCAGCTCCACGTGGATGCCGCCCGGGTGGGTGCCGAGCGCGCGGTGCACCTCGAAGAAGCCCTTGACCTCGTCGAGCACGTCGTCGAAGCGGCGGGTCTTGTGGCCGCTGGAGGCCTCGAAGGTGTTGCCGTGCATCGGGTCGCAGATCCACACCGGCTGCGCGCCGGACGCGGTGACCTTCTCCACCAGGGTGGGCAGGTGCTCGCGGATCTTGCCCGCACCCATCCGGGTGATGAAGGTGAGGCGACCGGGCTGGCGCTCCGGGTCCAGCTTCTCGATCAGCGTCAGCGCCTCGTCGACCGAGGTGGTCGGGCCGAGCTTGACCCCGATCGGGTTGCGGACCTGGGAGGCGAACTCGATGTGCGCGTGGTCCAGCTGGCGGGTGCGCTCACCGATCCACACCATGTGGCCGGAGACGTCGTACAGGTCCCCGGTGCGCGAGTCCACGCGGGTCAGCGCGGTCTCGTAGTCGAGGATCAGCGCCTCGTGCGAGGAGTAGAACTCGACGGTCTTGAACTCCTCCGGCGCGACACCGCAGGCGTTCATGAAGGCCAGGGCGTTGTCGATCTCCCGGGCGAGCTGCTCGTAGCGCTGGCCGGCCGGCGAGTTGCGGACGAAGTCCTGGTTCCAGGCGTGCACCTGGCGCAGGTCGGCGTAACCACCGGTGGTGAAGGCGCGCACCAGGTTCAGCGTCGCGGCGGACGCGTTGTACATCCGCTTCAGGCGCTCCGGGTCCGGGATGCGGGACTCGGGGGTGAACTCGAAGCCGTTCACCGAGTCGCCGCGGTAGACCGGCAGGGTCACGCCGTCCCGGGTCTCGGTCGACTTCGAGCGCGGCTTCGAGTACTGGCCGGCGATCCGGCCCACCTTGACGACCGGCACGGAGGCCGCGTACGTCAGCACGGCGGCCATCTGGAGGAGGGTCTTCAGCTTGTTGCGGATGTGCTCGGCCGACACGCCGTCGAAGGCCTCGGCACAGTCGCCGCCCTGGAGGAGGAACGCTTCCCCGCGCGCCACGGCACCGAGCCGGGCGCGCAGCTGGTCGCACTCGCCGGCGAAGACGAGGGGCGGATAGGAGGCGAGCTCGGCAAGGGTCTTGCGCAGAGCCTCTTGGTCCGGCCATTCAGGCTGCTGCGCCGCGGGCAGGGACTGCCAGGAGTGGCCAGTCCGCGATGTCTCAGTCGTTGCGGTCACACCGCCAAGGCTACGGGGTGACACCAGCGATTCGTGACCAATGCCCGATGGGTGAGACACATCTCGGACAAAGAAGTGACACGGCTCACCCGGTCCGCCCAATCCGCTACGCTCGGCCCATGCACGCGCCCCACACCCACTCCTGGTGGTGGGCCTCCCCCTCGGGTGGCCCACCGATCGCGCGTTCCTAGACGAACACGACGGCCGCCCCTCGGGGCGGCCGTCGGCGTCTGAGCAGACGGCCCTCCGGGAGCGGATCCCCAGCACCGCGCCTCTCACGTCCTCCCGGAAGGAAGCCGCACCCGTGACCACCACCGCCGACCTGCTCGCCCGCCTCACCGGCCCCGACGCCCCCGCCTTCGCGCTGCTGCACCGCCGCACCCCCCGGCTCGCCCCGGACACCGTCGAGGTGCTGCTGGGCACCGTCGACAGCCACGAGCACCTCGCCGACCTGCCGGTCCGCTCCGGCGTGCCGGCGGGCGGCCCGGTCCACGACCTGCTCGCGCTCGTCCCGTACCGGCAGATCCGCGAGCGCGGCTTCGAGGCGCACGACGACGGCACACCGCTCCAGGCCCTCGCGGTGACCGAGCAGTACGCCCTGCCGCTGGCCGAGTTCGCCTCCGCACTGCCCCGGTTGCCGGTCTCGCTGTCCGGCGGCGCGTTCGACGTGGACGACGCCGCGTACGCCGACATCGTCCGCCGGGTGATCCGGGACGAGATCGGCAACGGCGAGGGCGCCAACTTCGTGATCCGGCGCGACTTCAGCGCCACGCTGGAGAGCCCCGGCGGAGCCGGTGACGGACACTGCTCGCCCGAGCTCGCCCTCACCCTGTTCCGCCGCCTGCTCGACCAGGAGCGCGGCGCGTACTGGACGTTCCTGGTCCACACCGGGGAGCGCGTGCTCGTCGGCGCCTCCCCCGAGGTGCACGTCCGGCAGAGCGGCGGCACCGTCGTGATGAACCCGATCTCCGGCACCTACCGCTATCCGGCGGGCGGCGCGGACATCGACTCGCTCCTCCGGTTCCTCCACGATCCGAAGGAGCTGGAGGAGCTCACGATGGTCGTCGACGAAGAGCTGAAGATGATGTGCGCCGTCGGCGACCTCGGCGGCCAGGTGCTCGGCCCCCGGCTCAAGGAGATGGCCCACCTCGCCCACACCGAGTACGAACTGCGCGGCCGCACCTCGCTGGACGTCCGGGACGTGCTCCGCGAGACGATGTTCGCCGCGACCGTCACCGGCAGCCCGGTCCAGAACGCCACCCGCGTCATCCGGCGGTACGAGCCCGGCGGGCGCGGCTACTACTCCGGCGCGCTCGCCCTCATCGGCCGCTCGGCCAGCGGCGGACAGCTGCTCGACTCCCCGATCTGCATCCGCACCGCCGACATCGACCCGGCCACCGGGCGCCTCGTCGTCCGGGTCGGCGCGACCCTCGTCCGGCACTCCGACCCGGAGTCCGAGGTCGCCGAGACGCACGCCAAGGCCGCCGGGGTGCTCACCGCGATCGGCGCCCGGGCGTTGCCCGCCCGGGTGCCCCACCCGGGCGGGCCGCGGCTCGGCGACGACCACCGGGTCCAGGCCGCGCTCGGCGCCCGGCGCGGCGGCCTCGCGCCGTTCTGGCTGCGGATGCAGACCCCGGCCGAGATCACCGAGCCCGAGCCGGCCCTGGTGGTGGACGGCGAGGACACCTTCACGGCGATGCTCGCCCACCTGCTCACCTCGCTCGGCCACCAGGTCTCCGTCGTCCGCTACGACGAACCCGGGCTGCGCGCCCGGGTCGCCGCCCACCGGGGGCCGCTGGTGCTCGGCCCCGGCCCGGGCGACCCGCGGCTCGCCGACGACCCCAAGATGGCCGTGCTCCGGGCGGTCGTCGCCGACGCGCTGGCCGCCGTCCGCTCCGGCGCACGGACGGCGCCGCTGCTCGCGGTCTGCCTCAGCCACCAGCTGCTCGCCGCCGAACTCGGGCTCGCGCTCGCGCGCAAGGCCGTCCCGTACCAAGGCGCGCAGGAGACCGTCGACCTGTTCGGGACGAAGCGGACGGTCGGCTTCTACAACACGTTCACCGCGCGCTGCACGGACGCCGACGCGGCCCGGCTCGCCGCCGAGGGCGTCGAGCTCGCCCGGGACGCCGCCACCGGTGACGTGCACGCGCTCCGCGGGCCCGGCTTCGCCGGCCTCCAGTTCCACCCGGAGTCGGTGCTGACCCGCGAGGGCGTGGACATCGTGGCCGCCCTGCTGCGCCGGCCCGCGGCCGTACGGCGCTGACCGGCGGCGCCGCGGACTGCGTCGCCGAGGAGCCGGACGGCGGGATCCGGGCGGCGAGATTTGGACGGCGAGATTTGCGCGGCAGCCCGCTCAGATCCCGTCGTCCAGCCCCTGCTCGATCGCGTACCGGACGAGCTCCACCCGGTTGTGCAGCTGCAGCTTGCCCAGGGTGTTCTGCACGTGGTTCTGCACCGTCCGGTGCGAGAGCACCAGGCGCTCGGCGATCTGACGGTACGACAGGCCCTTCGCCACCAGCCGCAGCACCTCCGTCTCCCGGGCGGTCAGCTGCGGCACGGCCGGGGCGCAGGCCGGGGCCGGTTCGGCGGCCAGGCGGCGGAACTCGCCGAGCACCAGGCCGGCCAGGCCCGGGGTGAAGACCGCGTCGCCGACGGCCGTCCGCCGCACAGCGTCCAGCAGCTCCTCCCGCCCGGCCGACTTCACCAGGTAGCCGGTCGCACCGGACTTCACCGCCTCCAGCACGTCCTGGTGCTCGCCGCTCGCCGAGAGCACCAGCACCCGCACCGACGGGTCGTGCGCGACGACCTGCCGGCACACCTCGGCGCCGGGCAGGCCGGGCAGGTTGAGGTCGAGCACGACCACCTGCGGCGTGCAGGCGCGGGCCCGGCGGACGGCCTCCTCGCCGTCGCCGGCGGTGGCCACCACGTCCAGCCCGGCCTCGGCGAGGTCGCGCGAGACGGCGTCGCGCCACATCGGGTGGTCGTCCACGACCATCACCCGCACCGGCCGCTCGGCCGCCGGGTCAGTCGTCGGCTGGTCGGTCATCGGAACCCTTCCTCGGAACGCGGAGTTCGACCTCGACGCCCTCCCCGGGCGCCGAGTACAGCTCGGCGGTGCCGCCGAGGTCCAGCAGGCGCCCGCGGATCGACTGCGAGACGCCGAGCCGCCCGGCCCGCTGCGCCTCGCCGAGCCGCCCGGGCACGAAGCCGGGGCCGTCGTCGCGGATGCTGACGGTGACGGCCTGCGGCTCGTCCTCGACCAGGATCCAGGCGCGGGCCCGTTCCCCGGCGTGCCTGCGGACGTTGTCGACGGCGGCGCCGACCGCGGCGGCCAGTTCGCCGGCGGCGGGCGCGGGCAGCAGGACCGGGGTGCCGGGGGCGGAGAGCGTGATCCGCTCGTCCGTGTACGGGCGCAGCAGCGCGGTGAGGTCGCGCGGCTCCCCGGCGGCCCGCGGCGAGCACTGGGTGGGGATCGGTCCGCCCGTCATCAACGCCCGCAGTGCGCGCTCCTGTTCGCCGGCGAGGCGGCCGAGCTCGGCGAAGTCGGCGCTGCCGCCCGGGTGTCCGGCCTGCTCGGCGCCCCGGCGCTGGACCAGGGCGAGCACCTGGAGCACGCCGTCGTGGATGTCCCGGGAGAGCCGCTCGCGTTCCCGGGTCGCGGCCTCGACCTGCAGGGCCCGGGTGAGCGCGGCCTCGCCGGCGCGGGCGAGTTCGATGACGTAGCCGATCGCGCAGCCGGCCACCATCAGCAGCACGATGTTGTGGACGTTGTCGGCGGTGGTGCCGCCGTGGCCGAGGACGTTCGCCACGCCGATCACCGAGCCGGCCGCCGCGGCCCAGCGCCAGCCGCCCTTGCCCGCGAAGCCGAGCACCGTGCCGGCGGCCCAGATGGTCGGCAGGGTGGTCGAGCCGTGGCTGATCCGGACCGGGTCGTCGGTCTGGCCGCTCATCACGATGCCGGTGACGGCCATGGCGAGGTCGGCCCCGAGGACGTACCAGGTGCAGCGCTGCGGGCCGGCGAAGGCCCGGGTGCTGGCGAGGGTCCAGAGGGTGAGGGCGCCGAGGTAGATCCAGCCGGCGACGGGGTGCAGGAAGTGCAGGTAGGAGTGGAAGTAACGGAGCAGGGCGTAGCAGAGGGCGAGGACCCGGAAGTAGGACATCGCCCGCCAGAGCGGGAGTTCGACGGACATGCCCCCCGCCGCGACCGTGCCGCCGACGCCCGCGCCGACCGCCGCGGTTCTGCCACCGTCCGTCATCCGCCCGCCCCTCCCCTGGGCCTCCGGGTGGTCCGTCAGGCCGACCCGTCGTCCTTCCGCTCCTGCGCCTTCTCCGCCTCGGCCTTCTCCGCCTCGGCCTTCTCCGCCTCGGCCTTCTCCGCCTCGGCCTTCTCCGCCTTGGCGGCGGCCTTGCGCTCGGCGTCGGCGCGCTTCTTGTCCTCGGCGATCTGCCGCTTGGCGGCGGTCGCGTAGATGTCGACGTACTCCTGGCCGGAGAGGCGCATGATCTCGTACATCACCTCGTCCGTCACCGAACGGAGGATGAAGCGGTCGTTCTCCATGCCGTGGTAACGGGAGAAGTCCAGCGGGCGGCCGATCCGGATGCCGGGGCGGATGCCGAAGTTGGGGACGACCTGGCCGGGCGGCTGCACCTTCTCGGTGTCGATCATGGCGACCGGGATGACCGGCGCACCCGTGGCCAGCGCGACGCGGGCGAGACCCCCGACCTTGCCGCGGTACAGCTTGCCGTCGGGCGAACGGGTGCCCTCGGGGTAGACGCCGAAGAGCTCACCGCGGTCCAGCACCGCGATCGCGCTGCGGATCGCGGCCTCGCCGGCGCCGCGGGCGCCGGAGCGGTCCACCGGCAGCTGGCCGACGCCCTTGAAGAACGCGGCGGTCAGCCGGCCCTTGAGGCCCGGGGTGTTGAAGTACTCGGCCTTCGCGATGAAGGTGACCCGGCGTCTGATCAGCGCGGGGAAGAAGAAGGAGTCCGAGAAGGACAGGTGGTTGCTCGCGATGATCGCCGCACCCTCGGTGGGGATGTTCTCCTCACCCTCGATCCACGGCCGGAAGAAGATCCGAAGCAGTGGCGCGACGATCATCTTCATCAGTCGGTAGAACAACCCGGGCCTCCTGTATTGCGGACCGGTCGATCCTAATGCCCCGCGGGCGCCACCCGCGCCCCGCCCCGCTCACCGGCCGGGCGCGGGGCGCACGCCCGGGGGTGTACGACCCGGCGGGGTGCGTGGGACGATGCGAATTCCGCAGCCTCCCGTTCCGGCGTCCCCTCCCCCAGCGCCGCCCGCCCGCGAAGGAGTCCGCCATGCCGTTGCTGCCCGGCGCCGAACCGTACCGCCACCGCGGTGGACCGGTGGGGGTGCTGCTGTGCCACGGCTTCACCGGGTCGCCGCAGTCGATGCGCCCGTGGGCGCGGGAGCTGGCGGCGGCCGGGCTCACCGTCTCGCTGCCGCTGCTGCCGGGGCACGGCACCCGCTGGCAGGACATGCAGGTCACCCGGTGGGAGGACTGGTACGCCGAGGTCGACCGGGAGTTCCGGGTGCTCGCCGAGGAGTGCGAGCAGGTCTTCGTCTTCGCGCTGTCGATGGGCGGCGCACTGGCCCTGCGGCTGGCCGCGCTGCACGGCCCGAAGGTGTCCGGGCTGGTCCTGGTCAACCCGTCGGTGCGCTCGGACAACCCCGCGAGTGTGCTGCTTCCGGTGCTGCGGCACCTCGTGCCGAGCGTGCGCGGGATCGCCGACGACATCGCCCGGCCGGGGGTCACGGAGGCGGGCTACGACCGGACGCCGCTGAACGCCGCCTGGTCACTGGGCCGGCTGTGGCGGGACGTCCAGCGGAGGCTGCCGGAGGTGACCCAGCCGGTGCTGCTGTTCCGCAGTCCGCAGGATCACGTGGTCTCGCCGGCCAACTCGGAACTGGTACTGGCCCGGATATCCTCGACCGACGTGACGGAGCGGCTGTGCCAGCGCAGCTTCCACGTCGCGACGCTGGACCACGACGCGGCGGAAATATTCACGGCCGGCCTGGACTTCATCCGACGGCTGGCTCCCGCGCACGCGGCGGGCGTCAACCGGGTCGAATCCGACGATCACCATGGCTGAAGGGCCGGAAGTGCACGAGAGCAGCACGGCGGGCGGCGGGGACGAGGCACCCCGCGAGGACGGCGCGACCGACGACGCGACCAAGGGCGGCGCGAGCGGCGGCCCGGCGGCGGACAAGGCCGGCGAGCCCCCCGCGGAACCCCGGCCGCGGCGCGCGCCCGAGCGCAGCCAGGCCGAACAGGACGAGATCTTCGCCGCCCTGGTGGCGCAGTTCGACGACCCCGTCGACCTCAACAACCCGAACTGGCCGGAAATCGAGAACCTCCGGGCCAAGGGCGGCTTCAAGGACGGCGCCGGCCACGGCGCCCCGGACGACCTCTCCGACCTGGCCCCGCGGCCCCGCCCCCGGTCGGGCGGCCCGGTGCTGCCGGCCGGCGGCACGGGCCCGCGCGACTTCGAGCTGGCCGAGGAGACGGACGAGGGCCACTTCGTCCCGCCGGAGCCCCCGCCGCTGCCCCCGGCGGACGTGACCACCAAGTTCGCCTGGCTCGCGGTGCTCGGCGGCCCGGCGCTGCTGCTGTTCGACGCGGTGGTGTGGCGGGAGATCGCCGGCTGGCCGGCCTGGGTCGGGTTCAGCGCCTTCCTGGGCGGCTTCGTGACCCTGGTGGTCCGGATGAAGGACCGCGACGAGGACGAGCCGGACGACCCGGACCACGGGGCCGTCGTCTAGGCCTGCGGAACCTCCAGTACGGCGAGCACCGGAAGGTGGTCGGTCGCGGCCCGCAGGTCCGCCCCGGTGACGCCGGGCAGCCCGTGCGGCACGCCGCAGGCGAGCACGGTGATCCCGGGTGTGGCGAAGACGGCGTCGATCCGCTGGTAGGGGCGCTCCGGGACGGACGTGAACTCGCCGCCCCAGGGCGCCGTGACGTGCCCGTCCTGGAGCCGCGAGGCCAGCAGCCGCCATCCCGGGCCGTCCGGGTGCTCGTTGAAGTCGCCCGCCACGACGCCGAGTTCGGCGATCCCGAGCTGGCCGAGCAGCAGCTCGAACTGGCCGTACCGCTCGTCGGCGTCCAGGCTCAGGTGGCAGCTGGTGACGGTGAACGGCGCCGAGCCGGGCAGCCGCAGCAGCGCGGTGGCGAAGCCGCGGGCGTGCAGGCCGCGGGTCTTGGGCAGGAGCCGGTCGTGCACGCCGAGCACCTCCACGGCGCCGGGCCGGCCGAGCAGCAGCGGTCCGGCCGCCGTCCGGCCGCCGCCGGCGAGGACGGTCGTCCCGGTGCGGCGGGCGAGCCACGCGGCCTGGCCCTCGGGCCGCCAGTAGCGCGGCGACTCCTGGACGCAGACGACGTCGGGCTCGCACGCCCGGATCACCCGGACGAGCGCCTGGCGGTCGTCTCGCAGCGAGCGGACGTTGTAGCCGAGCAGCCGCAGTCGGCGAGGGCCGGGCCCGGGCAGCGGTTCGGTGGGTGCCGTCGTCATGTTCCTCCCCGTCCGTGATCGGTACGGCTGACCGTACGACAGCCCCGGGACGTGCGACGGCGGCGGCGCGTCCGGGGTTGGTCGGGGTCCGGTCGCGCCGCCGCCGGCGGGCTTCTGCGGGGGTGTAACGGGTCAGGCGGTGCGGGCGAGGTCGGCCGCGCCGACGATGCCGGCGGCCGAGCCCATCGAGGCCAGGACGACCTCGGCGCGCGGGCGGTGCACCCCGCCGGTCAGGTAGTGCTCGAAGGCCTTGGCGACCGGGTCGAGCAGCAGGCGGCCGGAGTCGGAGACGCCGCCGCCGAGGACGAAGACGCCCGGGTCGAAGAGCGCGGCGAGGTCGGCCATGCCGCGGCCCAGCCAGTCGGCGAGCTCGGCGTAGCACTCCAGGGCGAGCGGGTCGCCCTCCTCTGCGGCCTCGGTGATGTGGATGCCGCGGATGGTCTCGGCGACGCCGTCGTTGAGCTCCAGCATCCGGCGGCCGCGCGTCGGGTCGGCGGCCGCCTTCTCCCGGCCGTAGCGGCGCAGCGCGCGCCCGGAGCCGTACTGCTCCCAGCAGCCCTTGCCGCCGCAGCCGCAGGACAGGCCGTCCGGGACCATGTTGAGGTGGCCGATCTCGCCGGCCACGCCGAACCGGCCGCGATGCAGCCGGCCGTCCAGGACGATGCCGCCGCCGATGCCGGTGCCGACGGTGATCAGGACCATGTCCTCGTGGTCGGCGGCGGCACCGAAGCGGAACTCGGCCCAGGCGGCGCAGTTGGCGTCGTTCTCGACGACGCTGTCCAGGCCGGTGAGCTCCTCGATCCGGCCGCGCAGCGGCTCGTTCTCCCAGTCGATGTTGGGGGCGAAGATCACCGTGGAGCGGTTGCGGTCGACGAAGCCGGGGGCGCCGACGCCGACGGCGGTGACGTCGGGGTGCTGCTCCTTGAGCTCGCGCACGGCCTGCGCGATGGCGTCGACGGCCCACTGCGGGTCGGCCGGGGTGGGCACCCTGGTCCTGGCGAGGATCGCGCCCGCCTCGTCGACCACACCTGCCGCGATCTTGGTCCCGCCGACATCGACGCCGATGGTCAGAGCCATGTGTCCCTCAGCTATTCACTCGTTCCCGCTGGACGGAACGGTACCGCCCAACCCCGCCTTAGTACACAGCCTCGCATACATTAGCCGAAGACAATCTGGGAGCAACCGGGCCGTGACACTTCAAAAGTCGTACGAATATTCCCGGTTCGTCACGCACGGGGGTGAGGTCGTCACCGCTCAGGGGTTACGGATTCACTGCTTGGTGGACGGCTCGTCCGGGGTATCGAGGTCGATCCGCTCGGTGGAGGCGCCCTCCCCGGCGGTCCAGCGGCGCTCGTGGCCGACCACCGCGGCACGGTAGGCGGCCAGCAGTTCGGCACCGACGGCGGCCAGCCCGGAGCCGGCGGCCGCGAGGTGCCCGTAGACCTCCGGCCGCTGCTCGCGCAGCCGGTCGGCCACCCCGGCCACGGTGATCAGGGCGTCGGCGCTCGCCTCCTGCGCCTTCTGGCCGACGGCGCCGGCGAACCGGCGAACCTCGTCCACCAGCGGGCCGAGCTCCGGGCCGAAGGGGTGGGCCTGCGCGCCGTCGGGACCAGCAGTCGGCCCGTCCGTGCGCGCGTCCGCGGGCCCGTCGATCGGCTCGTCCCTCGACCCGTCCGTCGGCCCGTTCGTCGGCTCGGTGCGGTCGGTGCTGGTCATCGCGGGGCCTCCTCTGCTGCGGCCGCACCCCGCGGCCACCGGCCACCGACGCTACCGGAGGACGGGCGGAGTCCCTCAGCCCCGAGGCCAGAGCGCCGGATCAGGCGCGAACCGCACCGTGAGCGCCCCGTCGGTCAGGCCCGCGCCCGCGACGGTGCAGCGGCGCAGCGCCGACGGCAGGGCGAGCACCCGGCGGTGGGCGCCGAGGCCGACCACCAGCTCGTCGCCGCGGCGGACCAGGTCGAGGTCGGCCCGCTCGGCGCCCGGCAGCGCGAGGTGCCACAGCAGCAGGCCCTCCTCGGCGAGCCGGTCCTCGACCGGCCAGGGCTCGGCGGCGAGCGGCTCCGGGCCGGGCCCGTCCCCGTACAGACGGTCGCCGACGGCCTCCAGGGTGGCGTCGGCGAGCCCGGTGACCAGGACGGGGGCGTCGCTGGCCGCGGTCAGCGCGGCCAGCTCCTCGCGGCGGCGGCCGGCCAGCGCGGCCAGCCACGGGTCGGGCGAGCCGAGCGCGGCGTCCGGCAGCGCGCCGTGCACCACGACGGCGTCCGGCCGGTGCCCGTGCAGGGCGAGCCCGGCGCGGATCCTGCGCAGGTCGTCGTACGGGTGGCCGTCGGCCGAGGTGACCAGGCGGACGCTGGTGCCGGGCGCGGTGATCGCGGCCCGGGACTCGGCGAGCACGGCGGCGGCCTTGCCGCGGCCCTCGTACAGCCAGTCGGCGGGCATCGGGACGCCGGCCAGTCCGGCCAGCAGCGGGCGCAGCGCCCGGGCTGCCTGGCGCTGTTCGGGGACCAGCCGGTCCAGGTAGCGCTCCAGTTGCTCGGGCAGGGCGAGGGCGGCGATCAGCTCGGCGGGCGGCGGGGCGAGCACGACCAGGACGTCCCCGTCGGCGGCGGGCAGGGCGCGCAGCAGGGCGAGCCGGGCGATGCCGGGGAGGGCGGTCAGCTCCTCGGGGTCGAGCGGGTCGGCGCCGAGCAGGTCGAGGGCGGGCTTGAGGCGGCCGGCGATCTCGCCGAGGGCGTGCCGGAAGGCGGCCTGCTCGTCGATCCGGGAGACCGTCAGGCCGGGTGCGTAGCGGAGCGGTTCGGGCTCCAGGCGCGCGCCGAGCACGGAGTCCAGGGCCCGGTGCGGGTCGTCGGCGGCCAGCAGCCAGACCTGCCGGCCGCTGCGGGCGGCGTGCAGGGCGGTGGCGGCGGCCACCGTGGGCGCGCCCGCGTCGCCGCTGACCAGGATGGTGCGTGTCGCCGTCATGCCGTCCGGCCCCCGTTCCCCGCTGTCCGTTCCCCGCTGTCAGCCCTGGGCGGGCTTCTCGCCGCCGCCGTCCTCGACGCGCTTCTTCAGGCCGGCCAGCGCGCGGTCGATGATGACCTTCTCGGCCTTGCGCTTGATCATGCCCAGCATCGGGATCTTCACGTCCACGGCGAGCTGGTACGTCACCTCGGTGCGGCCGGCCGCGAGCGGGGCGAGGGTGTAGGAGCCGTCGAGCGAGCGGAGCATCTGGCTGCGCACGAGGGTCCAGCTCACCTCGCGGTCACCGTCCCAGGTGTAGGCGAGGACGTGCTCGTCGCGGATGGCGCCGGCGTCGAGCAGCAGGCGCACCTGGGCGGCGCGGCCGTCCTCCCCGGTCTCCAGGACCTCGATCTCCTTGACCTCGCCGGTCCAGGCCGGGTAGGCGGCGAAGTCGGCGATCACGGCCATGACCGTGGCCGGGGTCGCGTCGATGGTGATGCTCGACCTGGTGTGCTCCGCCATGGAATGGCCCTCCGCCTCAGTCCCTCTGCCGTCCGCTCCGGTCGAGCGGGTACTCGCCCGGGTGCGCCCGGAGCAGGCTATCGCGACCGGCGATCGACTCGGCCGCACGGGCACCGGGCGACGGACGGCGGGCGCCCGCCGGCACCGGGCGGCGGCGCATGCTACCGGCCGGTCACCCAGGGCCTGCCGTAGGGTGCCAGTCGAACGACCCGGTCACGGCCTGGTCCGACCCGGCCGGGTGTGACACTTCGAACACCGGAGCCGGCCCCCCTGGTCGAAGCTGCCTACCGGGCAGTAACGTCCTGCCGTCCCGCAGCGTCGCGAACGAGGAGCAGTCTTGCTCGACTTCAGCCTTCCGGCCCTCTATCAGGTACCGAGCGGCGGTAACCTCTCCGACCTCGTGCACCGCAACGCCGAGCGGCACCCGGACGTCGTGGTGCTCAGCCGGAAGGTGGACGGCCACTGGCAGGAGTTGACCGCGGCCCAGTTCCTGGTCGAGGTGCGCGCGGCGGCGAAGGGCCTGATCGCGGCGGGCATCCGGCCCGGCGACCGGGTGGGCATCATGTCCCGCACCCGGTACGAGTGGACGCTGCTGGACTTCGCGATCTGGACGGCCGGCGCGATCACCGTGCCGGTGTACGAGACCTCCTCCCCCGAGCAGGTCGAGTGGATCCTCGGCGACTCCGGCGCGGTCGCCGTGCTCACCGAGACCGACCAGCACCTCAAGGTGGTCGAGGAGGTCCGCGGCCGGCTGCCGGAGCTGCAGCACGTCTGGCAGATCGAGGGCGGCGCGATCGCCGCGCTGGCCGGGGCGGGCGAGGGCGTCGCGGACGCGACCGTCGAGGAGCAGCGCTCGGCCGCCACCGAGGACTCGGTCGCCACCATCGTCTACACCTCGGGCACCACCGGCCGCCCGAAGGGCTGTCAGCTGACGCACGGCAACTTCCTGGCCGAGTGCGGCAACATCGTCGAGCGCCTGACCCCGCTGTTCCGCACCGGCGAGAGCTCCGTCCTGCTGTTCCTCCCGCTGGCCCACGTGCTCGGCCGGATCGCCGAGATCGCCCCGGCGATGGCCCCGATCAAGCTGGGCCACGTCTCCGACATCAAGGACGTCACCGCCGAGCTGGCCTCCTTCCGCCCGACGCTCATCCTCGGCGTGCCGCGAGTGTTCGAGAAGGTCTACAACACCGCCCGCGCCAAGGCCCAGGCCGACGGCAAGGGCAAGATCTTCGACCTGGCCTCCGACACCGCGATCGCCTACAGCCGCGCGCTGGACGCCGGCGGCGCCGGCCTCGGTCTGCGGATCAAGCACGCGATCTTCGACAAGCTGGTCTACAGCAAGCTGCGCGCGGCCCTCGGCGGCCGCGCCACCCACGCCATCTCCGGCGGCGCCCCGCTCGGCGAGCGCCTCGGCCACTTCTACCGGGGCATCGGCTTCACCGTCCTGGAGGGCTACGGCCTGACCGAGACCTGCGCGGCCACCGCCTTCAATCCGTGGGACAAGCCGAAGATCGGCACGGTCGGCCAGCCGGTGCCCGGAGCCTCCGTGCGGATCGCCGAGGACGGCGAGGTCTTCTTCAAGGGCCCGCACGTCTTCACCGGCTACTGGAACAACCCGCAGGCCACCGCCGACGCCCTCAAGGACGGCTGGATGGCCACCGGCGACCTCGGCTCGCTGGACTCCGAGGGCTACCTGACCATCACCGGCCGCAAGAAGGAGATCATCGTCACCGCGGGCGGCAAGAACGTCGCCCCGGCGGTGATCGAGGACCGCATCCGCGCGCACGCGCTGGTCGGCGAGGTCATGGTGGTCGGCGACCGCAAGCCCTTCGTCGCCTGCCTGATCACCATCGACCCGGACTTCTTCCCCAAGTGGAAGGAGCTCAACGGCAAGCCCGCCACCGCGACGGTCTCCGAGCTGCGCGACGACCCGGACCTGCGGGCCGCGCTCCAGGCCGCCGTCGACGACGGCAACGCGGCCGTCTCGCACGCCGAGGCGGTCAAGAAGTTCCGCCTGCTGGACACCGAGTTCTCCGAGGAGAGCGGCCACCTCACGCCGTCCCTGAAGCTCAAGCGCAACGTCGTCCTGAAGGACTTCGCGGCCGACGTCGAGGCCATCTACCAGAAGTAGCCTCCCCGAGCACGCGCGAGGGCCCGCCCCTGCGGAGGCGGGCCCTCGCCGGTCACACCGCGAGCAGCGAGGTCAGCCGCCCGGCCAGCAGGTCCCAGCGCCAGGAGCGCTCCACCCAGCGCCGCCCGGCCTCGCCCATCCGCCGCCGCAGCTCCTCGTCGTGCAGCAGCCGGACGATCCGCTCGGCCGCCGCCGACGCCGAGCCGCCCGGCACGACGTACCCGGTCTCGCCCTCCAGCACCGCGTCCGGTGCGCCGCCGGAGTCGCCGGCGACGACGGGCAGGCCGGTCGCCGAGGCCTCCAGGTAGACGATGCCCAGGCCCTCGACGTCCAGCCCGCCGCGCCGCGTCCGGCAGGGCATCGCGAAGACGTCCCCGGCGCCGTAGTGCGCGGGCAGCTCCTCCCACGGCACCGAGCCGGTGAAGCGCACCGAGGCGCGCACGCCCCTGGCCTCCGCCAGCTTCTCCAGGTCCGCCCGGTACGGGCCGCCGCCGACGATCAGCAGCACCGCGTCCGGTACGTCGGCGAGGATCTGCGGCATCGCCTCGATCAGGGTGTCCTGGCCCTTGCGCGGCACCAGCCGGGAGACGCACACCACCACCGGCCGGTCCGCCAGCCCCAGCCGGCGGCGCACCTCGGCGCCCCCGGAGTCCGGATTGAACGTCGTCTCGTCCACGCCCGGCGGCAGCTGCACCATGCGGGCCGCCGCCTGCGGCCCCACCGCGCCCGCGATCCGGGAACGGGTGTACTCCCCCAGGTAGGTCAGCACGTCGGTGCCCGCGCCGATCCGGCGCAGCAGCTGCCGGGCGGCCGGCAGCTGGGCCCAGGCGGCCTCGTGCCCGTGCGTCATGCCGAGCAGCCGCCCGGCGCCCGCCCGGCGCAGCGTGGGCGCCATCAGGCCGAGCGGCGCGGCGGCGCCGAACCAGACCGAGTCGCACTTCTCCGCGCGGAGGATCTCGGCGGCCCGCCGGGTGACCCGGGGTGTGGGAACCATCACCTTCGTGCGGTCCCGGATCACCGGGAACGGCTGCTCGGCGTCGAAGCGGGCGACCTCGGTGCCGTCGCGCCAGGTCGAGGCGTACACCACGATGCTCCCGGCGGGCTGACGGACGGCCATGTTGTGCACGAAGGCCTGGATGCCGCCGGGACGCGGCGGGAAGTCGTTGGTGACGATCAAGGTTCTGTGCATCAGGCCACGGCTCGCTCGGTCGGGGGGTGCTCGGTGTACCGCTGGGTGATCCGTACGATAGGTCAACACCATGACCCGCCGGGAACGGAACCGTGCACGGCAACCGTTCCACCCCCGGGTCAGTCCTAGTACCTGAGCCGCTGAGGACGGCGGCCCGGGCGTCCGTCGCGCGACGCCTCCGGTGGGGACGTCCGAGACGAACGAGGGAGCGCAGTGGAGTTGGCCCCGGCCATCGAGACCGGTAGTTCCCGTGCCCCCGCGGGCCGCCCGCTCGGGGCGCTCGCGGCGCTCGTCGCCACCTGGGTGACCACCCGGACGCTGCTGGTGCTGTTCGTGACCGGCGTGCTGCGCTCCCCGGGCGGCGACGTCACGGCGGACGTCTGGATGATCTACCACGCCTGGTACGGCGTCCTGCAGACCGGCACCTTCCCGTTCGACGACGTCACCTGGCAGTACCCGCCCGGCGCCGCGCTGGTGATCCTGCTGCCGGGCCTGCTGCCGTGGTCGTACGTGGTCTCGTTCTGGGTGATCTGCGGGGTCGCCGACGCCGCCGCGATGGCGCTGCTGGTCCGCACCGGCCTGCGCCGGGGCCGGGCGCTGACCGGCGCCTGGCTGTGGGTGGTGGCCGTGCCGCTGCTCGGCCCGATGATCTACAACCGCTTCGACATCATCGTCACCGCGATCACGGTGGCCGGCCTGCTGGCGCTGATCCGCCGCCCGGCCGTCGGCGGGATGCTGCTGGGCCTCGGCGGGATCGTCAAGATCTGGCCGCTGCTCGGCCTGATCGGCACCCCCTCCGGCCGCCGCACCCGCCGCTCCTGGACGCTCGCGGCGGCCACCGCCGTCTCGCTGGGCTTCCTGCTCGCCGCCGGGATGAACGGCGCCTTCGGCTTCCTGGCGTTCCAGAAGGACCGCGGCATCGAGGTCGAGTCGCTCGGCGCGCTGCCGCTGCACTACGCGCGGATGGCGGGTGCCTGGAACGGCAGGGTGACGATGAACTACGGCTCGGCCGAGATGCTCGGGCCGTGGGTCAGCATCGTCAGCAAGGTCATGATGGCCGGCACCGTGCTGGGCTTCGCCTGGCTGCTGCTCTGGCGCTACACCGCCAAGCGCCGCAACGCCGCCACGATGTACGACGCGGCGCTGACCGCGCTGCTGATCTTCACCGTCACCAGCCGGGTGATCAGCCCGCAGTACCTGGTCTGGCTGATCGGCGTCGCGGCGGTCTGCCTGACCGTGCGCGGCAGCAGCCAGCGGCCGGTGGCGCTGCTGATCCTGATCGCCTCGCCGCTGACGCTGGTCGAGTTCCCGCTGATGTTCACCCAGGTCCTCGCGAGCGAGCCGACGGCCATCGCCCTCCTGTCCGCGCGCAACCTGCTGCTGCTGGCGGCGACGGTCCTCTCCTGCATCCGCCTCTGGCGCTCCACCCGCAGCGGGGACCGGTTGCCGCCGACCGTCGTGCTGGCCACGCCCGAGCCCGTCCCGGCCGGCACCTACCCGGTCCGTCCGGGCATCGCCTACGAGCAGGACCTGCTCGACGGCATCGACCGCCCCAACACCCCGGCCGGGCGCTAGCCGGCCAGGGCGGCCACCTCGCCCGCCCACAGCTTCGTGAACTCGTCCTTCCCGACGCCCAGTTCGGCCCGGAACAGCCGCTCCATCCGCTGCTCGCGGTCCTCTCCCGCGCCGTCCGCCGCGCCCACCGCCCGGTAGAACGCGACCAGGCGGTCGGTGCCGAAGTGGCGGGCGATCAGCCGGCAGGCGAGCCAGGCCTGCTCGTAGGCCTGGGCGATGCCGGTGGCGCCCGCGCCGAAGTCGCGGTCGGCGGGCAGTGCGGCGGGCACCTTCCCGGCGGCCACGTCCCGGGCCAGCTCGGGGGCGATCTGCCGGTCCGTGCGGCCGGAGTCCCGGTAGGCCGTCCAGTCGGCGACGCCCTCGGAGAGCCAGAGCGGCGTCCAGGCGCGGGTGTCGGCCCGGGTCGCGACGTGGGTGGCCTCGTGGGTGACGACCACCTGCCGGCCGAAGTCGCTGAGCCGCACGAACGCCTCGGGGTTGATCAGCACCCGGTCGGCCGGGGTGTGCGAGGGCGCGCCGGGGGCGGCCAGGGTGACCGCCGCCATGCCCGTCCAGCCGGCCGGGTCGGCCTCCAGCAGCCGGGCGAACTGCGCCTCGGTGGCGGGCAGTTCGAGAAGCAGCCGGTCGGCCCAGCCGGTGCCCCAGACCGCGCTCACCGAGGGGACGGCGCGGTCGCCGATCGCGACCAGCCCGGCCGGATCCGGTCCGTCCGCGAGGCCGAGCACCAGGCACTGCGCGCCGCGCGCGGACCGTCCCGTCCCGAAGTCCCAGAGCGCCGGCGGCCCGCTCGCACCGTCCTCCCGCTCGACCCGCCAGCCGTCGGCCCGCGTCAGCACGAGGCGGCGCGGGAACACGGCGGGGTACTCGTCGTGGCCGGTGACCCGGACGTCCAGGTCGGCCGCGACGGTCAGCCGGCCCGGCCCTTCGGCCGGGGTGAGGACGAGGTTGCGGTAGGCGGCGGTCAGCGGCAGCCCGGAGGTCTCCGGCAGCTCCCGCGCACGTTCGTCCAGCAGCGCCGCCACCTCGGCCCGCTCGTCCGCCCCGGCGCGTGCCCGGGCGGACGCCGCGGGCGGCAGCGACAGCTGGGCCAGCCCTCCGGCGGCGAGCAGCAGCGCGCCGCGCCGGGACAGCACGCAGGGCGGTATCGCGTCCGGGACGGACGGGGTCGTGCTCAGAGCCGGACCACCCCCGAGACCGGCATCGCGTTGACGCTCTCGTACCGCACCCGGGCCCCCGGGTAGGGGGCGTGCACGATCACCCCGCCGCCGGCGTACATGCCGACGTGGTGCATGTCCCGGTAGAAGATCACCAGGTCTCCCGGTCGCGCGTCGGACAGGTTCACCCGCTGGCCGGCGTACGCCTGGGCCTGCGAGGTGCGCGGCAAAGTCACTCCGGCCTGCCGCCAGCTGTAGTACATCAGACCGGAGCAGTCGAACGCGCGGGGGCCGGTGGCCCCGTACGCGTACGGCGATCCGATCATCCGCACGGCCGCCGCGAGCGCCGTCGACCCGCGCTCGGAGGCGGGCGGGGTGGTGCCGAGGTCCAGCCGGTCGGTGCCGCGGGTGGCGCGCCGCTCGGCCTCCCGGGCATCCTGCGCGGCCATCCGGGCGCGTTCGGCGACGCCCAGGCTGTTGAGCAGCCGCTGGGCCCCGGCCAGCCGCTGCTGGATCTGCTGCTTGCTGTCGGCGAGCGTGCGCCGGGCCCGGTCCAGCTCGGCGAGCTTGACGGAGGTCTCGGCGCGGCGCTGGTCGAGCCGGCGCTGACGGGTGACCAGCTCGTGCAGCGTCTCGTTCTGCCGCTCGGTCGCCTGGTCGAGGGCCCGGGCCCGGGCGAGGTACCCCTCGGGGTCGGTCGCGAGCATCAGCTGGACGGTCTGCGCCATGCCGCCGGCGCGGTACTCGGCGGCCGCCACGGTGGCGAGGTCGCCGCGCAGCCGGTTGAGCTGGTCCTGGGCGGCGGCGGTCTCGCCCTGGAGGACCATGGTCTCGCCCTGGAGCCGCTGCTGGGCCTCCTGGGCGGCGTTGTACTTCTCCGACGCCTGTTCGGCCTCGTTGTACAGCCGCTCGACCTGTGCCGTGACGTCCTTGCGGCTGGGCGCGTCCGATGCGCCGGGGGCGGCCTGGGCGCTGCCGCTCGTCGTCACGCCCAGGGCGGTGGTGGCAGCCGCGGTCAGCACCAGCGCACGGGCGAGCAGTTGGGAACGGCGGTGCACGGGCATGACGGCAGCGGCTCCAATCCTGCGGACCGGTCCCGCCGCCGCACCGAAGCGGGCGGCCCTGAAGCGGGAGTCCGGTGGCAGACGTTAGCGAGTCCGGGCAACCGAGTCCAAACCCCTGCCAACCCGAATATTTGACACCGAATCGGACATCAGTCCAACAAGAGGAAACACCGCAGGCCCGGCCCTCCGTGAGGAGGACCGGGCCTGCGGGGGCCGAGCGGGGATCAGACCCGCACGATGGCCGAGAGCGGCATGTTGGAGACCGCCTCGTAGCGGACGCTCGCGCCCGGCTTGGGCGCGTGCAGCACCTGGCCGTTGCCGGCGTAGATGCCCACGTGGTGGGCGTCGCTGAAGAAGATCAGCAGGTCGCCGGGCTGGGCCTGGGAGAGGTCCGTGCCGATCCGGGTGCCGGCGTTGGCCTGCTCCTGCGAGGTGCGCGGCAGCGAGACGCCGGCCTGGTCGAACGCCCAGACCATCAGGCCCGAGCAGTCGAAGGCGTTCGGGCCGGTGGCGGCCCACTGGTACGGGTCGCCGACCTTGGTGGCGGCGTAGGACAGCGCGGCGGCACCGTGCGAGCTGCCGGGGGCCGGCTTGGCGACCGGCGAGGAGGACGGCGCCGAGCCGAGGTCGGTGCGGCTGGTGTCGCGGGAGGCCCGGCTGGCGTCCTGCTGGGCGGCGGCGGCCTTCGCCGCGGCGTCCGCCTTGGCCCTGGCGTCGGCGGCGGCCTTGTCCTCGGCCGCCTTGATCGCCTGGCGCTCCTGCTCGGACAGGGTGTTGAAGAGGTCCTGGGCGGCCTTGAGCTTGGCCTGGATCTCCTCCTTGGAGGCCTTCAGCTGCTGGGTGGTCGCGTCCAGCTCGGCGAGCTTGCCCTGGGCCTCGTTGCGGTCCTGGTCCAGCTTGCGCTGCTGGTCCTGGAGCTCCTTCAGCTGCCCCTTCTGGGTGCTGCCGGCCTGGTTCAGGGCGTCGGCCTGGCTGAGGAAGTTGTCCGGCTTGGAGGAGAACATCAGCTGGACGGTCGGGGATATGCCCCCGTTGCGGTACTGCTCGCCGGCGATCTGGGCGAGGCCGCCCTGCAGGTCGGTCACCTGGGCCTGCTGGCGGGCCACCTGGTCCTGCAGGCCGCTGACCTGCTTCTGCAGCTCCTGCTGCTTGGACTGGGCGGCGTTGTACTGCTCGGTCGCCACCTCCGCCTGCTCGTTGAGCTGGTCGACCTGTTCCTTGACCTGGTCCTTGGTCGGCGCCGGGTCGGCGTGGGCGCCGGACTGCGCGGAGAGGGCGACGGCTGCGGCGGCGACACCGGTCATGAAGGACACTCGGGCGCGACCGGCGGGCTTGGGACGACGATGGGACGCCACGAAGGCGGACTCCTTCTTCCTACGGCCGCCTACCGGGTGAGCTGACGGGTTCGGGCCGGAAGCATGCCCTACGACGCCTCACGGCCGTTCCACCGGCCGACCTGGCGCCGATTCACCCCGGAGGAACGTGGTTCCCCGGCTCCGCTCCACAGCGCCCCCGACCACTGGGCTCCCCGTCGGACAGGCGCTTCGACCTGCCCCGCTGCTTCACGAACTCGACGGAAACCACCGCCGCCACCCTGGCTGGGCGATCGACAGTGCGGTGGTTCGGAGCACGACCCTAGTAACTGAACCGTGATCCGTTCAAATCCTTGTCAGAAAAAGGGCGTAAAAATGCCCAAGTTCATTTGTGAAGATGACAGAAGGTGATCGCAGCAGTACGCAAAGCTGATCCCTTGTCACGCGGCGGCTGTGAAACGCGCACAAGCGAACGTGCCACCCCGGCTCGGGAGGTGGCACGGATCACAGGGCCTTGCGGCCGGCCTCGGCGTGTCGGCGCGTCAGACCCGGCGGATGGTGTTGATCGGCATCGCGTCGGCCTTCATCACCTTGACCACGTCGCCGGTGTGCGGCGCGTGCACCACCATGCCGTTGCCGATGTACATCGCGACGTGGTGCATGTCGCCGCCGTAGACCACCAGGTCGCCGGGCTGGGCCTGGTCCAGCGAGGGCACCGGGGTGCCGTAGTGGCCCTGCTCCTGCGAGGTGCGCGGCAGCGAGACACCGGCCTGGCCGTACGCCCAGAGCATCAGGCCCGAGCAGTCGAAGGTGCTGGAGCCGGTGGCGCCCCACACGTACGGCGAGCCCTGCTTGCTCATCGCCTTGGCGACGGCCACGGCCGCGTACCCGCTGGCCGGCGGCAGGCTGCTGAGGTCCACCCGGTCGGTGCCGCGCGAGGCGCGGTCGTCCTGGGCCTGCTGGGCCTTCAGCGCGGCGCGCTCGGAGGCGCTGAGCGAGTTCATGAGGTCCTGGGCCGCCTTGAGCTTGGCGTTGACGTCCGCCTTGGCCTGGTTCAGGTCCTTGGTGGTGGAGTCGAGCGAGGCGAGCACCGCGGCGGCCTCGGCCTTCTCCTGGTCCAGGCGGCGCTGCTGGTCGAGCAGGCCCTTGAGCGCGTCGGTCTCGGTGGCGGTGGCCTGCTGCACGCTGGAGGCCTTGTCCAGGTAGCCGGACGGGTCGGAGGAGAGCATCAGCTGGACGGACGGGTCGATGCCGCCGGTGCGGTACTGCTCGCCCGCCACGCCGGCGAGACCGGTCTGGAGCTGGGTCATCTGCTCCTGACCGCGGGCCACCTGGTCCTGCAGCTGGTCGGCCTGCTTGCGCAGCTGGTCGGCCCGCTCCTTGGCGCCGTTGTACTTCTCGGCCGCCTGCTCCTGCTCCTGCTGGAGCTCGTCGATCTGCGCCTTGACGTCCGTCTTGTTCGGCTGCGGCGCGGCGTGCGCGGCGACCTGGGCGGAGAGTGCGACCGCGGTCGCAGCGGCAGCAGTGAGCACGGAGACCCGCGCGCGGCTCGGCTGCTTGGGACGGCGGTGGGAGGCCAAGGGACCGGCTCCTTCTTCCATGGACTCACCTGTTCGGGTGAGAAATCCGGAAAATAGGTTTGACGCCAGACCCTAGTGAAGATCTAGGCATTCCGCCACTCCCCCGAAGGCGTGAACCCCAGCCCCTCAAGTGACTTCACCAAATCCGCACATCACCGCAAACCGGACGCTGACCAGGCATCATCCCCATCGGCACGGAATCAGGGCCGCGCCAGCCGGTTCAGCAGCAGAACCGAGGCAACGGGGCGCGCGCCGGCCTTCCGCACGCCCTCCGCGACCTCCCGGTCGGTCGAGACCACCACGACCGGACGGCCCTGCGGCTCGGCCCGCACCAGGCGCCTGATCAGCTCGTCCGCCGTCTCCCCGGTCCGGCTGAAGCGCACCCGGACCCCGCGCGGCGGCGCCATGATCACCGGCACGTCCAGGTCCTGCCCGTCGAACACGCACGTGACCTCCGCCTGCGTGCGCTGGGCCAGCATCGCCAGCCCGCCCAGCAGCCGCAGCCGCTGCTGCTCCAGCGGCAGCGTCGGGTAGCCGGTCTTCGTCACGTTGTAGCCGTCCACCACCAGGTGCACCTGCGGGATCGCCAGCAGCTGGTCCAGCAGCGCCGGATCGTCCTCCGCCAGCCCGCGCCGGGCCACGTCGTGCGGCGAGGCCGAGCCCGGCACCACCGCCTCCACCAGGTCCGCCGGGCGGATCTGCGACACCGGCAGCGCCAGCTCGCGCTGGAGCCCCTGCGCCGAGTGCAGCACGGTGTCCAGCAGCAGCCGCAGGCGCATGTCCTCCACGCTGCGCCCCTCACGGGCCGAACGGCGGCCCTGCTCGGCCGCGTTCTCCAGCTCGCCGACACGGTGCCGCAGCCGCCGCGCCTCGCTCTCGGCCGCGCTGCGCTCGGTCGCCGCCTGCGTCCGCAGCGCCTCCAGCTCGCCGGCCAGCCGACGGGTCTCGGCCTGAGCCCGGCGGGTGTCGCTCTCCAGCGAACGCACCTTCTTGCGCAGCGAGTCGGCCTCCCGCCGGACGCCCTCGGACTCGGCCCGCTGCCGGTCCAGGTCCGCCCGCGCGGCGGCCCGCACCTCCGCCAGCTCGGCCTGCAGCTTCTCCACCAGCCGGGCCGCCTCCGCGGCCGCGCCCTCGGCGCCGACCCGCTCCGCCTCCTCGCCGGCCTCGGCGACCAGCCGGCTCCAACCCGCCGACCGCACCAGGTAAGCGGCGGCGGCGACGTCCATCGGATCGGCGGCGCAAGGGACGCTTCCCGACTCCAGCGCCTTCACCAGATCCGGCTGGCCCAGCCGCAGCCGCTCCGCTATCCGCACCCGGAAGGCCGGCTCCGACTCCAGCGCCGCGGCGATCGCGGTGGCCGCGTACTTGGCCCGCCGGGCCGGAGTGAACTTGGCGTACTGACGGAGGCTCTGCGGCAACTCACCCGGCGGCAGCCCGCCGAGCGCGTCCGCGGCCAGGCCGACCACCCGCCGGCGCACGCCCTCCGGCAACGGCCGGTGGAGCTTCTCGACGGGCCGACCGGCCTCCGGCTCCGCGGCGGGCTCGGACGCGACGGCCCCCGCGACGGTCCCCGCCGCCTCGGCGGCCGGCTCCGCAGCGGGCTGCCCCTGCGGTCCGGCGGGCTCCCGCGCTGCGTCCACCACGTCCTCGGCTCCGATCCTGGTCCAACGGGCGCGGCCCCGCGGCCGCCGGCCCTGTCGTCACGCTCCGTGCGTCTTGTCTGTATTGTCCCGTGCGGTGGACGGCCACGCCCTGCGCCGTCCACCGCACCGGCGGGGCCTCAACCCTGCTCGGCCGCGACCTCTGCGTTCTCCGCCTCCGGGCCCTGCGCCCCGGGGCGGGCGACCAGCTCGACCTGGTCCACCGCGTTGCACCAGCGGCAGCGCACCGACTCGATCGTCTCGCTCAGGACTTCGGTCTCCTCGACCTTCGACTCGCCGGCCAGGTCGAAGTGCAGGAACTCGGTCACCCGCGCGGTGCGGGTCACGTCGAAGCGGGTGAGGTTGCTGCACAGGGTGCAGCGCCAACGCGTCTCGGCGGTCGGAGCGGGGACGGTCATCGGGGGTCCTCTCGGGTGGTCCCTGGGTGGGCTAGGCGCTCCCCCCGGAGCCCCGGCATCGGCGGCGGGAGGCGGGAATGCCCGCCCCAAGCCTATTGCCTGGGGCAACCATCACGGCCACCGGTTCGAGCGATCGAGATCGCTAGTCCACCTGCCGTACAGCGCGGTGTTGCCAAGGACCGACGGAGGGATGCTTGGCCGCATGGCGCTCGCGGCCCCCGGCCACACCGACACGCGGGACGGCGGCCCCGCGGTGCCCGCCCCGGCGGTCACCTACGCCCTGATCGCGGTCAACACGCTGGTCTTCCTGCTCGGCCCGGCCGCCGGACTCAACCCCCTGTACGGCACCGGGCAGGCCCAGGTCTGCGCCGAGCAGCGGTACGAGCAGCGCTGGGGCGCCGTCCCCGCCGAACTGCTGGCCGGTCACCCGCTGACGGCCGAACAGCTCGCCGAGGCCCCGGACCCGGTCCCCGGCTGCCCGGCCGCCCCCACCCCGGGCAAGCGTCCGGCCGTCTCCGTCCTCACCGGCCTCTTCGTGCACGCGGGCTGGCTGCACCTGGCCGGCAACCTCCTCTTCCTCCACGTCTTCGGCCCCACCGTCGAACGGCGGCTCGGCCACGCCCGCTTCCTCCTCTTCTACCTGGCCGCCGGGAGCCTCGCGACGTACGGCTTCGCCCTCGCCGAGGCGCACTCGCCGCACTCGACCCGCGTCCTGATCGGAGCCTCCGGCGCGATTTCCGCGGTCCTGGGCGCCTACCTGCGCTTCCACCCGCGCTCCCGGGTGACGACGCTCGTCCCGCTGCTCCTCTTCCTTCCGCTGCGGTTCCCGGCCTGGCTGGTGCTCGGCCTCTGGTTCGCCCTGCAGTGGTGGTCGGTGCACTCGGCCGGGCCCGGGGTCGCCTACCTCGTCCACGTGATCGGCTTCTGCGCCGGCTTCCTGTACGCCTGCACCGTGGTCGGCCGCCCCCCGAGACGGCCCGGCTGATGCCCGATACGCTGGCGCCACCCCACGAAGGAGCCCGACAGTGATCACCGCCATCGTCCTGATCAAGACCAGCGTCGACCGCATCCCGGAGATCGCCGAGGCCATCGCCTCCATTGAGGGGGTCAGCGAGGTGTACTCGGTGACCGGCGGCTACGACCTGGTGGCGATGGTGCGGGTGCGCAGGCACGACGACCTGGCCGACGTCATCCCGGGCCGGCTGAACAAGGTCCCGGGCGTCGCCCACACCGAGACCCAGATCGCCTTCCGCACCTACTCCCAGCACGACCTGGAGGCCGCGTTCGCGCTCGGCCTGGACGAGTAGCCTTCAGCCCGCGCGCCGACCCCGGTCGATCTGCACAGTGGCGACGCAACGGCCGCCCTCGTTGCGGTAGTTCCACGCCGCGCCGTCCGTGACCAGCTCGCGGACGGCGGCCAGGAAGCGGTCGATGTGCTCGTCCGGGGTCCCGGCGCCGAAGCTGACCCGGATGGCGTTCAGGCTGCGCTCGCCCGGCAGCGACGGCTCCGGCGCACCGCACGCGGAAACAGGACCGGGCGCCACACCGGACGCATCGCCGAGGAGCGTGCGCACGAGCGGGTGCGCGCAGAACAGCCCGTCGCGCACCCCGATGCCGTACTCGGCGGAGAGCGCGGCCGAGAAGTGCGAGCTGTTCCAGCCCTGGACGACGAAGGACAGCACGCCCACCCGAGCGGAGTCGGCACCGAACAGGCTCAACACCCTGACCTGCGGGATCTGCGCCAGCCCGGCCTTGAGCCGGGCGATCAGCGCCTGCTCGCGGGCCTCCAGCGCGTCGAAGCCGGCCTCGCCCAGCGCCCGGCAGGCGGACGCGATGGCGTAGGCGCCGATGACGTTCGGCGAGCCGGCCTCGTGCCGGGCCGGGCCGGTGTGCCACTGGACGGCCACCGAGCCGTCGTTCTCCCGGGCCACCGTCCGGGTCGCGCCGCCGCCGGCCAGGTACGGGTCGGCGGCGTCCAGCCAGTCCGCCCGGCCGGCGAGCACGCCGGCGCCGAACGGCGCGTAGATCTTGTGGCCGGAGAAGGCGATCCAGTCGACGTCCAGCTCGGCCACCGAGATCCGGTGGTGCGGGGCGAGCTGCGCGGCGTCCAGCACCACCCGGGCGCCGTGCCGGTGCGCGGTCGCGGTCAGCTCGGCGACCGGCCACAGCTCGCCGGTGACGTTCGAGGCGCCGGTGACGCACAGCAGCTTCGGGCCCTCGGGCGCCGCGGCGAGCGCGGCGTCCAGCGCGGCGACGGCCTCGGCGTGCGAGCGCGGCGCGCGCAGGTAGGTGACGTCCAGCCCGGCGTGGGCCCAGGGCAGCAGCGAGGCGTGGTGCTCGGTCTCGAACGCGAACACCCGGGTGCCGGCGGGCAACGCGGCGGCGAGCAGGTTGAGCGAGTCGGTGGTGGCCCGGGTGAAGACCACCTGGTCGCCCTCGCGCAGGCCGAGGAACTCCTCGACGGTCCGGCGGCTCTGCTCGAACAGGTCGGTGGACAGCTGCGAGAGGTACCCGGCGCCACGGTGCACGCTGCCGTAGTAGGGGGCGTACGCGGCGACGTCGTCCCACACCCGCTTGAGCGCCGGGGAGCTGGCCGCGTAGTCGAGCGCCGCGTAGCCGACCTTCTCCCCGCTGGCGAGCGGCACCTGGACGTCGTGGCCCAGCACGGCGAGCGGGGCGCAGAGTTCAGTGGCGACAGAAGCGACAGAAGACATGAGGATGCACTCCTTCAAGGGTCGAGGGACCCCGGGAGTGCCAGTCGTCGGGTGTCCGCGCTTGCCACGCGGACGGATTGCCGCGAGACCCGGTCCTCACCCAGGGCACCCCGCCACGGACGGAGGGTTGCCGGACAGCCAGCTGGGGCTTCGCACTGTCACTCATGACCTGGCCAAGACTCTAGGTCGCGTCCGCCGGGTGGTCAAACAGGCATCCACCATCCGGACAATCCGAAGGGGCCCGCGGCGGCCCACTCCGCGGGGCAGCCACCACGGGCCCCAACTGCCTTGTCAGCTCCGGCTGGTGGCCTCCGACCAGCGGCGCAGCAGCTCCTGCGCCGCGCCCGAGTCGACGGCCGCCGCGGCCCGCTCGATGCCGGCCGCCAGCTGCTCGGCGAGCGGCGCGTCGGTCAGGTCCAGCGCGACCAGCGCCGCCGCCGTGTTCAGCAGGACGGCGTCCCGCACCGGCCCGCGCTCCCCGGCCAGCAGCCGCCGCGCCACCTCGGCGTTGTACGAGGCGTCCGCCCCGCGCAGCGCCTCGATGCCGACGAGCTCGATGCCGACGTCCCGCGGGTCGAAGTCGGTCTCGGTGACGATCCCGTCCCGCACGACCCACACCCGCGACGTCGTGGTGACGGTCAGCTCGTCCAGGCCGTCGTCGCCGCGGAACACCAGCGCGCTGGAGCCGCGCCGGGCGAGCACGCCCGCGATCAGTCCGGCGAGCCGGGTGTCGAAGCAGCCGACGGCGTGCGAGGTGACCTTGGCCGGGTTGGTCAGCGGGCCGAGGATGTTGAACGCGGTCGGCACCCCGAGGTCGCGCCGCGCGGTGGCCGCGTGCCGCATCGACGGGTGGAACTTCGCCGCGAAACAGAAGGTGAGCCCGACCTCGTCGGCCACCTCGGCCACCCGCCGGGCCGACAGGTCCAGGGTGATGCCGAGCTTCTCCAGCACGTCCGACGACCCGCTGGCCGAGGACGACGCCCGGTTGCCGTGCTTGACCACCCTGGCGCCGGCCGCCGCCGCGACGATCGCGGACATGGTGGAGATGTTGACCGTCCTGGCCCGGTCGCCGCCGGTGCCGACGATGTCCACCGCCGGGCCGGGGATGTCCAGCGGCTCGGCGTGCGCGTACATCGCGTCCACCAGACCGGTGATCTCGTCGACCGTCTCGCCCTTGGCGCGCAGCGCCACCATGAATCCGGCCACCTGGACGGGGGACGCCTCGCCGCTCATGATCCGGTCCATCGCCCACGCGGTGGCCGAACGGTCGAGGTCCTCCCCCTTCAACAGCGCCGCCAGGAGGTCCGGCCAGGTGCGGACCACCTGCGCGGGGTCGGTACCACCGTTCGCAGGGTTCACGTTCACCATGGCTGACTCCAGCTGTTGTCGGTTCCCCCACGGGGGACGTCCGTACGGACGGAGTCAGCCTATCGAGCGGCGGGGTACCTCCGGCCCTGTCTTCTCTAGTACTGAGACGGCACCGCTTCCAGTACTGAGACGGCGCCGCTCAACGCGTGGCGGGGGCCCGCTTGGCGAGGCGCGCCCGCAGCAGCGTGGCCACCGCCCCGGCCAGCGCGACCGGCTCCACCGGGTGCGAGATCGCCGCGTCGGCCCGGCTCCAGGCGGCCAGCCAGGAGTCCTGCGGCCGGCCGATCAGGACCAGCACCGGCGGGCAGCCGTAGATCTCGTCCTTGAGCTGGCGCCCGAGCCCGAGCCCGCCGGCCGGCACCGCCTCGCCGTCCAGGACGCAGAGGTCGACGCCGCCCTTCTCCAGTGCCCGCAGCACCGCGGGGGTGGTCGCGCACTCCAGGTAGGACAGTTCCGGCAGATCCTCGGCGGGCCGGCGGCCGAGCGCCGTCAGCACCTGCTCGCGGGTGTTGCGGTCGTCGCTGTAGACGAGGACGGTGAGCGTCTCATCGGTCGTGTACGCCATGGACCCTGCTCCCTCAAGTGTGATCCGGACCACGTTCGCCTGACCCGGATGCTACTCCCGATCACCCCCGGCCGAGCCCCCTGTCGCGCGCGTTCCTTCTCAAGCCGCCGCGCCCGGGGCTCACCCGCCCGGAGGACGCCCCGTCACCCGGACCCGCGCAGTCCACCCGGACGGCCGACAGCCCGCCCTCTCCTCTATCTCCGAACGCTGCGCCGACCGTGCATCGACACGCTGGGCAACGGGGTCGAAGGACCCTCCGAGGAACCGTCAGAAAAGGGACACGCCGCTGCTCAGGTGCCGTCCAGGCACCCCACCGCCCCCCAAGCGGGCATACCGCACGCACCGGACACTCCGAGGGAGACCCCCCGGCGTGAAGACGGAATAAGGGACCGACATAATGTCCGTCGTGGCGACAGCAACAGCAGTAGAAACCGGGCACGCGCACGGATCGGTCAACCGGCCGAACATGGTCAGCGTCGGAACGATCGTCTGGCTCAGTTCCGAGTTGATGTTCTTCGCGGCCCTCTTCGCGATGTACTTCACGCTCCGCTCCGTCAAGGGGCCGGAGTTCTGGACCGAGAAGGCGCACGCCCTCAACGTGCCCTTCTCCTCGGTCAACACCACGATCCTGGTGCTCTCCTCGCTGACCTGCCAGCTCGGCGTGTTCGCCGCCGAGCGCGGGGACGTGAAGAAGCTCCGCTCGTGGTTCGTCATCACCTTCGTGATGGGCGCGATCTTCATCGGCGGTCAGATCTTCGAGTACACCGAGCTGGTCAAGAAGGACGGCCTCTCGCTGTCCTCCGACCCGTACGGCACGGTGTTCTACCTGACCACCGGCTTCCACGGCATGCACGTGACGGGTGGTCTGATCGCCTTCCTGCTGGTCCTGGGACGGACGTACGCAGCCAAGCGCTTCACGCACGAGCAGGCCACCGCCGCCATCGTGGTGTCGTACTACTGGCACTTCGTCGACGTTGTGTGGATCGGCCTGTTCGCGACCATCTACCTGATCAAGTAACCAGCTGATCAGGTCGCTGGCCACCGGCTGCGGCCCCCGCCCTCACCGGCGCAGGGCCGCTTCTGCCGGTGCCGACGCTCCCACCGACCGACCGCGCGCGCAGCCCTAGCCAGGCAGCCTCGTGCCGGCCAGACCGGCAGCCGGGTGCACCCACCAGTCGACCAGATCCTGACACCGGGGTTATTCCGTGAAAAAGCTCTCCGCACGACGGCGCCACCCATTGGCGGCGCTGGTCGTCCTACTTCTCGCCCTGGCGGCAACCGGGGGGCTGTACGCCGTGTTCGCGCCCGCCGACAAGGCGCAGGCCGACGTCGCCGCGCAGTCGCTCGCGATCGACGAGGGTAAGAAGCTCTTCGCCGTGGGCTGTTCCTCCTGCCACGGCCTGAACGGCCAGGGCGGCAGCGACGGCCCGAGCCTGGTCGGCGTCGGCTCCGCCTCTGTCGACTTCCAGGTCGGCACCGGCCGCATGCCGGCCCAGCAGCCCGGCGCCCAGGTGCCTCGCAAGAAGAACATCTACTCGCAGGCGGAGATCGACCAGCTCGCCGCCTTCGTGTCCTCGCTCGGCCCCGGCCCGGTGACGCCGACCAAGGAGCAGTACACCTCGACCAACCCCGACGACATCTCCAAGGGTGGCGAGCTGTTCCGCACGAACTGCGCCCAGTGCCACAACTTCGCCGGCCAGGGCGGTGCCCTGACCAAGGGCAAGTACGCCCCGTCGCTGGAGGGCGTGGACGCCAAGCACATCTACGAGGCCATGCAGACCGGCCCGCAGAACATGCCGTCGTTCCCGGACAGCACCATGCCCGAGGAGCAGAAGAAGCAGATCGTGGCCTTCGTCCGCCACACCACCTCCGATGAGCCCAACCCCGGCGGTCTCACGCTCGGCAGCCTCGGTCCGGTGACCGAGGGCCTGTTCGGCTGGATCTTCGGCCTCGGCACGCTCATCGCGGTCGCGATCTGGGTCGCCGCCCACACCACCAAGGCCAAGAAGTCATGAGCCACGACATGTCAGAAGAGAAGCTTCCGGAGCACCACGGCTCCGCCGGCGAGGTGGCCGACCACGGCGACCCGTTCGCCGACCCGGGCCTGCCGGCCCACGAGCCCCGTCGCACCGACATCGACGAGCGGGCCGCCAAGCGCGCGGAGCGCCAGGTCTCGCTGATGTTCGTGATCTCGATGATCGCCACCATCGGGTTCATCGCCTCGTACGTGGGCATCGCCCCGGACAAGATCGTCTACATCTTCCCGCTCGGTCACGTCAGCGCGCTGAACTTCGCGCTCGGCCTGACCCTGGGCGTCGCGCTGTTCCTGATCGGCGCGGGCGCGGTCCACTGGGCCCGCACCCTGATGTCGGACGTCGAGATGCCGTCCGAGCGTCACCCGATCGAGGCCGACGACGAGGTCCGCGCGGACGTCATCAACCAGTTCAAGACGGGTGCCGCCGAGTCCGGCTTCGGCCGTCGGAAGATGCTCCGCAACACCCTCATCGGCTCGATGGCGCTGGTCCCGCTCTCCGGCGTGGTCCTGCTGCGCGACCTCGGCCCGCTGCCCGAGAAGAAGCTGAAGGAGACCGGCTGGAGGGAGGCGACCCCGGCCAAGCCGCTGCAGCTCATCAACATGAGCACCAACCAGCCGATGAAGGCCGAGGACATCGTCGTCGGCTCGCTGACCTTCGCCATGCCCGAGGGTCTGACCACCCACGACGAGGACTTCCAGCAGCGGATCGCCAAGGACGCCCTGATGCTGGTGCGCATCGCGCCGGACGACATCAAGGACGACAAGTCCAAGGAGCTGGGCTTCGACGGCATCCTCGCCTACTCGAAGATCTGCACCCACGTCGGCTGCCCGATCAGCCTCTACGAGCAGCAGACCCACCACGCGCTCTGCCCCTGCCACCAGTCGACCTTCGACCTGTCGGACGGCGCGCGCGTCATCTTCGGCCCGGCCGGCCACCCGCTGCCGCAGCTGAAGATCACCACTGACGACAAGGGCAACCTGGTCGCCACCGGCGACTTCGAGAAGCCCGTCGGCCCGAGCTACTGGGAGCGTGCTCGATGAGTAGCGCGAGCAGCACCACCTCCGGTGCCGCCAAGCCCGCCAGCACACGCGCCAACCCCGCCAACAAGTGGGAGGCCGCGGCTGACTGGACGGACGGCCGGCTGGGGATCTACTCCCTCGCCAAGGCCAACCTGCGCAAGATCTTCCCGGACCACTGGTCCTTCATGCTGGGCGAGATCTGCCTCTACTCGTTCGTCATCATCATCCTGACGGGCGTGTACCTGACGCTGTTCTTCAAGCCGTCGATGGCCGAGGTCGTCTACAACGGCTCGTACGTCCCGCTCAAGGGCATCTCGATGTCCGAGGCGTACGCGTCGACCATGAACATCAGCTTCGAGGTCCGCGGCGGCCTGCTGATCCGTCAGATCCACCACTGGGCCGCCCTGGTCTTCGTGGCCGCCATGCTCGTGCACATGATGCGCGTGTTCTTCACCGGCGCGTTCCGCAAGCCGCGTGAGATCAACTGGGTCTTCGGCTTCCTGCTGCTGATCCTGGGCATGTTCGACGGCTTCTTCGGCTACTCGCTGCCGGACGACCTGCTGTCGGGCACCGGTATCCGCTTCATGGAAGGCGCGATCCTCGCCGTCCCGCTGGTGGGCACCTACATCCAGATGTTCCTGTACGGGGGCGAGTTCCCCGGCCAGGACATCATCCCGCGGTTCTTCACGATCCACGTGCTGCTGATCCCGGGCATCATGCTCGGCCTGCTGGTGGCGCACCTGATCCTGGTCTTCTACCACAAGCACACCCAGTGGGCGGGCCCGGGCAAGACCGAGAAGAACGTCGTCGGCATGCCGCTGATGCCGGTCTACATGGCCAAGGCCGGTGGCTTCTTCTTCCTGGTGTTCGGCATCATCGCCGCCATCTCGGCGATCGCCTCGATCAACCCGATCTGGGCGTACGGACCGTACCGCCCCGACCAGGTGTCGACCGACGCCCAGCCGGACTGGTACATGGGCTTCTCCGAGGGCCTCATCCGCGTCATGCCGGGCTGGGAGATCAGCCTGTGGGGCCACACCCTGAACCTGGGCGTGTTCATCCCGCTGATGATCTTCCCGCTGGTGCTGGTCGCGATCGCGGTGTACCCGTTCATCGAGGGCTGGATCACCGGTGACAAGCGCGAGCACCACATCCTGGACCGCCCGCGCAACGCTCCGGTCCGCACCGCGCTGGGTGCCGCCTGGATCAGCCTCTACCTGGTCCTGCTGATCGGTGGTGGCAACGACCTGTTCGCCACCCACCTGCACCTGTCGCTCAACGCGATCACCTACTTCGTGCGCACCGGCTTCTTCGTGGTCCCGGTCCTCACCTTCATCGTCACCAAGCGCTGGTGCCTCGGCCTCCAGCGCCGCGACAAGGAGAAGGTGCTGCACGGCCGCGAGACCGGCGTCATCAAGCGCCTGCCGCACGGTGAGTTCATCGAGGTGCACGCCCAGCTGCCGCAGAAGGACCTGTTCAAGCTCACGGCGCACGAGCAGAACCAGCCGGTCGAGCTGCCGGCCCAGACGGACGAGAACGGCGTGGCCCGCAAGGCCGGCGTCTTCACCCGCACCCGGGCCAAGCTGTCCCGCGGCTTCTACGGCGAGGGCAGCCAGATCCCCAAGCCCACCGCCGAGGAGCACCACGAGATCACCAGCGGCCACGGCCACCACTGATCCCGTACGCACCGCAGCGTCACACCCGAGGGCCGCTGACCAGAGTTCTTCTGGTCGGCGGCCCTCGGGCTTTCCCGTCTCCCCCGCACCTCCAGGAGCCCACCGTGCAGTTGTCCGTCGACCCCTCCTGCGCCACTCCCCCGTACGAGCAGATCCGGGCCCAGATCGCCGAGCGCGCCCGGTCCGGCGAGCTGCCCACCGGACTTCGGCTGCCCACCGTGCGGGCGCTGGCGGAGGAGCTGGGGCTGGCCGCCGGGACGGTCGCGCGCGCGTACAAGGAGCTGGAGGCGGACGGCGTGGTGGAGACGCACGGCCGGCGCGGCACGCTGATCGCGGCCACCGGCGACACCGCGCACCGGCTGGCCGCCGAGGCGGCCGGCGAGTACGCCGAACGGGTGCGCCGGCTCGGGCTGTCGCACGCGGAAGCCCTGGCGGCGGTGGACACCGCCCTGCGGCTCGCCTTCCAGGAAGGCTGAGGACGGCCTCGGGGGCCGCTCAGACCTCCGGGCGGATCATCCCCGTCGCGGGGGCCTGGGAGTCCGGGAGGATGGTGCTGACGGGCTGCCCGAGGGAGCTGTGCTTGACCCAGTCCGCCCAGGAGACGTTCCAGTCCCCGAAGCCGTTGCCGAACGGCTCCATCGCGTGGCCGCGGCTGTTGACCACCGTCACCAGGTCACCCACCCGGGTGTTCTCGTAGAACCACTTGGCGTTCTCGGTGCTCATGCCGGTGCAGCCGTGGCTGACGTTCTCGTAGCCCTGCGAGCTGACCGACCAGGGCGCCGCGTGGACGTACTCGCCGCTCCACGTCACCCGGGTGGCCCACTCGACGTTCAGGTCGTAGGAATCCGAGCCGCCGGCCGCGATGCCGATCGTCTCGCTGCTCATCCGGACCGAGCGTTCCTGGCCGAGCACCACCTTGATGCCGTTGCGGGTGTCGAAGCCGGGCTTCCCGGTGGTCACCGGGATGGTCCGGATCACCGCGCCGTCGCGCTTCAGGGTGAGCACGTGGGCGGCGGCGTCGACCACCGTCTCGACCCGCGCCCCGATCCGAAGCTTCAGGCTGCTGCGGTCGCCGCCGTACAGGCCGTCGGAGATCCGGGTGCCGGTGCCGTCGAAGGCGAGGCCGACGGTGGTACCGACCGGCCAGTACTCCTGCGGGCGGAAGTGCAGGTTCTTGTCGTCGACCCAGTACCACGCGCCGGTGACGGCGGGCTGGGAGGTGACCGTCAGGGCCCGTTCGACCTCCTGCCGGGCCTGCGGGTCCTTCACGGCCTCCGAGAGCTGCACGGTGAGCGGCTGGCCGACCCCGTAGACGCCGCTGCCGGAGGAGTCCGGGCCGAGCTTGGCGTTGAGCAGGCGCTGGGCGGCGAGGGTGCTGAAGTTCTCGGTGGTCTCGCCGCGCCCGCCCTTGCCGTCGTCCGCGGCGATCCGGACGGTGTAGGCGGCGGCGGCCTTCAGCCGGCCGGTGGTCTGCCAGCTGCGCTGGTCGTCCGCGAGTCTGCCGGCGACCACCCGGCCGTCCGGGCCGATCACGGTGACGTCGGTCAGCCGGCTGCCGGCGACGGCGGTCACGGTGACCGACTTGGCCGGGTCGACCTTGCCCTCGGCCGAGAGGTGGACGAGTTTCGCCGCGTCGACCTTGTGCGGCCCGCTGGGGTCGTCACCGGCCGAGCAGGCGGCGAGCGGGGCCAGTACTGCGAGGGCCAGCGAGATGCCGCCGAGACCCGCGATTCCGCGCCTGTCGGCCATGACCGCCTCCGATGGTTCGCACGATTGATCAGATCGTAGGAACGGCATGCCTCGGAGCGACATCCGAGCGACCCCGCGTTCACCCGGGTGAGTGAGTCGCTCACCCCGGGGACGCAACAGGGGCCGGCCCCCCTTGCGGGAGGTCCGGCCCCTGTCACTGCGGCGGAACCCTACTGGTTCTGGTTCTCGCCCCGGTAGAACTCGAAGACCCAGCCGAACAGGCCGATCAGGATGATCGGGATCGACCAGAACAGCAGCCACCAGCCGAAGATCACGCCCATGAAGGCCAGCGCGCCGCCGATGGCCAGCGAGAGCGGCTGCCAGCTGTGCGGGGCGAAGAAGCCCAGCTCGCCGGCGTCGTCCGCGACCTCGGCCTCGGGGTTGTCACCCGCGCCGCTGTCCACCCGGCGGGCGGTGAAGGCGAGGTAGTAGCCGATGAAGGCGCACAGACCGAAGGCCAGGAACAGCGCGGTGGTGCCGGCCGCCTCGATGCCGAGGTCCGAGTGGTTCGTCCACAGGCCGTAGGTGATCGCCATCGCGAGGACGAAGACCGACAGGCCGAGGAAGATCTTTCCCTGTTCCTTCATCAGGCGTCGCCGTCCTTCTTGCCCTTGCCCAGCTGCGGGGCGTCGTACTTCGCCGGGGTCACGCCGGCGAGGTGCTTGGCCTCCTCACCGTGGTTCTCCAGGTAGTCCAGCGCGGCGATCTCCGGGTGGTGGAGGTCGAAGGCCGGGGATTCGGAGCGGATCCGCGGGAGGGTGAGGAAGTTGTGCCGCGGCGGCGGGCAGGAGGTCGCCCACTCGAGCGAGCGGCCGTAACCCCACGGGTCGTCGACCTCGACCTTCTCGCCGTACTTGGCGGTCTTCCAGACGTTGTACAGGAACGGCAGGATCGACATGCCGAGCACGAACGAGCCGATGGTCGAGACGGTGTTCAGCGTGGTGAAGCCGTCCGAGGCCAGGTAGTCGGCGTAGCGGCGGGGCATGCCCTCCGCGCCGAGCCAGTGCTGCACCAGGAAGGTGGTGTGGAAGCCGAAGAACAGCGTCCAGAAGGTGATCTTGCCGAGGCGCTCGTCCAGCATCTTGCCGGTCATCTTCGGCCACCAGAAGTGGAAGCCGGCGAACATCGCGAAGACGACGGTGCCGAAGACCACGTAGTGGAAGTGGGCGACGACGAAGTACGAGTCCGAGACGTGGAAGTCGATCGGCGGGGAGGCCAGCAGAACACCGGTCAGACCACCGAAGAGGAAGGTGACCAGGAAGCCGACGGTCCAGAGCATCGGGGTCTCGAAGCTCAGCGAGCCCTTCCACATGGTGCCGACCCAGTTGAAGAACTTCACACCGGTCGGGACCGCGATCAGGAAGGTCATGAAGGAGAAGAACGGCAGCAGCACCTGGCCGGTGACGTACATGTGGTGCGCCCACACCGTCACGGACAGACCGGCGATCGCGATGGTGGCCGCGATCAGGCCGGAGTAGCCGAACATCGGCTTGCGGCTGAAGACCGGGATGATCTCCGACACGATGCCGAAGAACGGCAGCGCGATGATGTACACCTCGGGGTGACCGAAGAACCAGAACAGGTGCTGCCAGAGCAGCGCGCCGCCGTTGGTCGGGTCGAAGACGTGCGCACCGAACTTGCGGTCCGCCTCCAGGGCGAACAGCGCGGCGGCCAGCACCGGGAAGGCCAGCAGGACCAGCACCGCGGTCAGCAGGGTGTTCCACACGAAGATCGACATGCGGAACATCGTCATGCCCGGAGCGCGCATGCAGATGATCGTGGTGATGAAGTTGACCGCACCGAGGATCGTGCCGAAGCCGGAGAAGGCCAGACCCATGATCCACATGTCGCCGCCGACGCCCGGCGAGTGCACGGCGTCCGACAGCGGCGAGTAGGCGAACCAGCCGAAGCTCGCGGCGCCGTTCGGGGTGAGGAAGCCGGCCACGGCGATGGTCGAGCCGAAGAGGTACAGCCAGTACGCGAACATGTTCAGACGCGGGAACGCCACGTCCGGGGCGCCGATCTGGAGCGGCATGATCCAGTTCGCGAAGCCGGCGAACAGCGGCGTCGCGAACATCAGCAGCATGATCGTGCCGTGCATCGTGAACGCCTGGTTGAACTGCTCGTTCGACAGGATCTGGGTCCCCGGACGAGCCAGCTCGGCACGCATGACCAGGGCGAGGATGCCACCGATCAGGAAGAAGGCGAACGACGTGCCCAGGTACAGGGTGCCGATCGTCTTGTGGTCAGTGGTGGTGAGCCACTTGATGATGGTCGCGCCCGGCTTGCGGGTCCGCTGCGCCCCGACCGTGACGGCCTCGGCGCCCCCGCCGGCCGCGGCGGGCTCGTTGAGGATGGTCACTTCTCTTCACTTCCCATGGAGATGACGCCCGAGGGCACCGCGCCGGTCTGGCCCTTGGCCCGGAGGTCAGCCAGGTGCTTGTCGTAGTCGGCACGGTCGACGACCTTGACGTTGAACAGCATGCGCGAGTGGTCGGTGCCGCAGAGCTCGGCACACTTGCCCCTGTACTCGCCCTTGACGGTCGGCGTGACCTCGAACTTGTTCACCACGCCCGGCACGACGTCCATCTTCATCATGAAGTTGACGGGCCAGAAGTCGTGGATGACGTCACGCGAGGTGAGACGGAACTGGACCGTCTCGTTGACCGGCAGCCAGAGCGTGGGCGCGTCCTGAGGAGTGCCCACCTCGTACGCGGCGTCCTTGTTGGCCGGGTCGGGGGTCTCGGTGTTCTCGTAGTTGAACGCCCAGCTCCACTGGAAGCCGACCACGTTGACGTAGTGCTGCGGCTTCTCGGAGACGGCGGTCAGCCTGGACTCGTCGCGGGCGACGAAGTAGAAGAGCACCGAAACGATGATGATGGGGACCGCGGTGTAGAGCGCCTCGATGGGCACGTTGTACCGGGTCTGCGGAGGGATCTCCACACCGGTGCGGCTGCGCCGGTGGAAGACCACGCTCCAGATGATCAGACCCCACATCAGTACGCCGACCACCAGCGCCGCGATCCAGGAGCCCTGCCACATCTGGAGGACCATGGGTCCTTCCTTGGTGACAGGGCTCGGGAGGCCAAGCCTGGGGAGGTCGTTGGCCGAGCAGCCGGTGGCGGTCGCGATGACGAGGCCCAGTGCCAGCGCCTGAGGCAGCTTCCGCCGCATCGTGCGCCGCGGCGAGCGGTCGGAGCCGTTGGGACTCACGTAGCGCCTTCCCGAAGTCTCGCCCGCCTTCGCGTCGCCCCGAGGAGGACTGCCCTCCCCGGCGACCCGTCCACGGGCACGGTTTGAATGCTTATGCGGGCCAAACCCTACTCCAGCCTTATGCGCTCCTGACGGGCAGCCCCCGGTAACGCGCCGCCCGGTCGCCCGATCAGGCCCGGCAGGGGCTGCGTCGCAGGTCATCGCAGGCATTCGAGGTCCGTACCCCCGATCGGGGGATGACCTCGCGCACCGTGGATGACGGTCCGTCGGACACGGACGAAGCGGACATTCGGGATGATCGACTGACGGGCGGTGAGCACCGCCACCGGGCTCCGATCCGAGCGGGCGTGCCGTTAAATGTGACCGTGTACTTCGACGTGGCTTCGACGGCGCCGCTCCACCCCGTCGCACGGCAGGCCCTGACCGCCGCGCTGGACGAGGGGTGGGCCGATCCGGCGCGACTGTACCGGTCCGGGCGACAGGCCCGGATGCTGCTGGACGCCGCCCGCGAGACGGTGGCCGAGGTGCTCGGCGCCCGGGCGGACGAGGTCTCCTTCACCGCGAGCGGCACGCAGGCCGTGCAGCTCGGCATGCTGGGCGCACTGGCCGGGAACCGGCGGCGCGGCGGGCACCTGGTGCACTCGGCGGTGGAGCACTCCAGCGTGCTGCACGTCGCCGAGAGGCACGAAGCCTCCGGCGGCGGCGTCTCTGTGGTGCCGGTGGACCGGGCCGGGCGGGTCTCGGCGGACGGCTTCGCCGGACTGCTCCGGGACGACACCGCGCTGGCCGTGCTGCAGAGCGCCAACCACGAGGTGGGGACGGTCCAGCCGGTCGAGGAGGTCGCCGGGCTCTGCCGGGAGGCCGGGGTCCCGCTGCTGGTGGACGCCGCCCAGAGCGCCGGCCGGATCGACGTGCCCGCCGGG
Source organism: Kitasatospora sp. NPDC001660 (assembly GCF_053596725.1). Taxonomy (NCBI): domain Bacteria; kingdom Bacillati; phylum Actinomycetota; class Actinomycetes; order Kitasatosporales; family Streptomycetaceae; genus Kitasatospora; species Kitasatospora sp. NPDC001660. The sequence goes on from NZ_JBSFGU010000004.1 coordinate 251,908, forward strand.
TGGTCGCTGCTGGCCGCGAGCGCGCACAAGTGGGGCGGGCCGCCCGGGGTCGGGGTGCTGGCGGTGCGCAAGGGCGTCCGGTACGCCTCGCCGCTGCCGGCCGACGAGCGCGAGGGCGGCCGGGTGCCCGGCTTCGTCAACGTCCCGGCGATCGTGGCCGCCGCCGCCTCGCTGCGGGCCGTGCGGGCCGAGGCCGAGCGGGAGAACGCCCGGCTGCACGCGCTGGTGGAGCGGATCCGGGCCCGGGTGCCGCGGCTGGTGCCCGAGGTGGAGGTGGTCGGCGACCCGGTGCGGCGGCTGCCGCACATCGTCACCTTCTCCTGCCTGTACGTGGACGGCGAGGTGCTGCTGACCGAGCTGGACCGGGCCGGCTTCGCGGTCTCCTCCGGCTCGTCCTGCACCTCGTCCACGCTGACGCCCAGCCATGTGCTGGCCGCGATGGGGGTGCTCACCGAGGGGAACGTCCGGGTCTCGCTGCCGTACGGGACGGCCGAGGCGGACGTCGAGCGGTTCCTGGCCGTCCTGCCGGAGCTGGTGGCCGGGGTCCGGGCCCCGCTCGGGCTGGACCTGCCCGCGCCCGGGGAGAGCGTCGCGACACCGACCCGGGCGGAGGCGGGCGGGCGCGTCATGGTGATCGACGCGCTCGGCAAGCGCTGCCCGCTGCCGGTGATCGAGCTGGCCAAGCGGATCGGTGAGGTGCCGGTGGGCGGAACGGTCGCGGTGCTCTCGGACGACGAGGCGGCCCGACTCGACATCCCGGCCTGGTGCGACATGCGCGACCAGGAGTACGCGGGTGAGGCCCCGGCCGCCGACTACGGCGGCGACCGGGGCTCGGCCTACCTGGTGCGGCGGACTACTTGACCAGGTGCGGGCGGATGTCCGCGGCGCACTCGGCGCCGTAGGTGTCCTCGAAGCGCTTCAGGAAGCCGGCCGGGCGCAGCTCGTACTCCTGGGTGCCGATGGTCTCGATCACCAGGGTGGCGAGCATGCAGCCGAGCTGGGCGGCGCGCTCGAGGTCCAGGTCCCAGGAGAGGCCGGAGATGAAGCCGGCCCGGAAGGCGTCGCCGACGCCGGTGGGGTCGGCCTTGGTCTCCTCGGGGGCGCAGCCGACGACGATGGCGGGCTCGCCCTTGCGCTCGATCCGGACGCCCTTGCTGCCGAGGGTGGTGATCCGGGTGCCGACCCGGGTGAGGAGCTCGTCGGCGCCCCAGCCGGTCTTGCTCTCGATCAGAGCGGCCTCGTACTCGTTGGTGAAGAGGTACGCGGCGCCGTCGACGATCTCGCGGATGTCGTGGCCGTCCAGGCGGGCCAGCTGCTGGGAGGGGTCGGCCGCGAAGGCGTAGCCGCGGGTGCGGCACTCCTGGGTGTGGCGGACCATGGCCTGCGGGTCGTCCGCGCCGATCAGGACGAGGTCGAGGCCGCCGACCCGGTCGGCGATCGGCTTCAGCTCGATGTTGCGGGCCTCGGCCATGGCGCCGGTGTAGAACGAGGCGATCTGGTTGTGGTCCTCGTCGGTGGTGCACATGAACCGGGCGGTGTGCCGGGTCTCGGAGATGTGGACGGACTGGCAGTCCACGTTGTTGCGCTCCAGCCAGCTGCGGTACTCGGCGAAGTCCGCCCCGGCCGCGCCGACGAGGATCGGGCGGAGTCCGAGCACCCCCATGCCGAACGCGATGTTCGGGGCGACGCCCCCGCGGCGGATGTCCAGGGTGTCGACGAGGAAGGACAGCGACACGGTGTGGAGCTGCTCGGCGACCAGCTGGTCGGCGAACCGGCCGGGGAACGTCATCAGGTGGTCGGTAGCGATCGAGCCGGCGACGGCGATACGCACGGGAGGTCTCCTCAGGATGGCGGCGGGGCCATGGGGCGAACGGGGTGAACCCATTCACGGTACCCGGCGGGCGCGACCAGGTCGCACGAGTGCCGGAAATGGCACGGTCGCCGGACGAACGTGTACTACCTCCGAGTAGCACTGGTGGGCGGGAAGAACGTGGTCCTAGGGTCGGCAACAGGGGCGTGCCGGACCGGCGCCCCCGGTGACCGTGGCGATGCCGCCACGGCACGACCTGGATCGGAGCGGTGCCCGATGATGCCCAGTCCCCCCTCGCCTCCCGTGCTGCGCGGCGACGCCGACGGCGAGACGCTCGACGCACTGGTCGACTCCTCCCGGCGGCTGCGCCGGTTCTGGCCACTGCTGGCGGCCGGCCCCGAGCCGAGCGCCCCCGCGCTCGCGGGCTTCCGGGTGCCGTCCGGCGCCCAGCGGCTGGTCGCGGGGATGGCCGAGTACGACAACTGAGGCTCCCCCGGAGCCGGGCGGAACCGGATCCGTCCGGGCCACGTCACATCCGCGCGGAGCGGCCGTGGAGGCGGCGCCGCTGAGCCCTCGGGAGGATGTGCAGATGGAGCAGGAGAGGATGCCGCGCGGTCGGCGGGCGGTGGTGCTGGCGGGTCTGGTGCTGGCGGCGGCGGTGACGGTGGCCGGGTGCAACGGGGACGGGAAGCCGTCCTCGGAGGCGGCGGCCACGGCGTCGGCCACGGCGTCGGCCTCGGCCTCGGGCTCCCCGGTGGCGCCGACGCCGTCCGGCGATCCGTCGGCCACCGGGTCCGCGGGCGCGCCGACGGCGAGCGCCTCCGGCGGGCCGGACGTGCCGAGCCAGGCTCCGAAGCCGGCCGGGACCGCCCCCGGCTCGGTGCCGCCGTCGGGGGCCACTCCCCCGGGCCCCGGCATCGCGGTCGGCGAGCCGAACCCGGCCGGGGCGACACCGGCCGTGCGTCCGGCGGTCACGTACCGGGTGGACGGCAGCAACAAGCTGACCGTGTACTTCTACGGCGGGGTGTGCCAGCAGTACGCGCTGAAGGCGGACGAGTCGCACCCGGGTCAGGTGGACGTCAAGATCGTCGTGGCGGCGCCGGTGCGGTCCGGGCAGGTGTGCAGCGAGCTGGCGAAGCGGCAGGCGGTCACGGCCGATCTGCGCGCGCCGCTGGCCGGGCGGACGGTGAACGACCTGTCGACCGGCCACGAGATCCCGCTGGAGGCGGACCCGCACATGGGCCCGGACCCGGTCTCGCCGGACGGCGCCGCGCAGTAGCGGGCCGCCCCTGAGCACGGCACGAAGGCGGCCCCGGGGGTGCTCCCCGGGGCCGCCTTCGTCAACCGCCCAGTCGCTCGGTCCTAGCTGAACGAGTCGCCGCAGGCGCAGGAGCCGGTGGCGTTCGGGTTGTCGATCGTGAAGCCCTGCTTCTCGATGGTGTCGACGAAGTCGACGGAGGCGCCGCCGAGGTACGGGGCGCTCATCCGGTCGGTGACGACCTTCACACCGTTGAAGTCCTTGATCACGTCGCCGTCGAGCGAGCGCTCGTCGAAGAACAGCTGGTAACGCAGGCCGGAGCAGCCACCGGGCTGGACGGCGACACGGAGCGCGAGGTCGTCGCGGCCTTCCTGCTCCAGCAGGGCCTTGACCTTGGCCGCGGCGGCATCGGTGAGGAGGATGCCACTCTCGACGGTGGTCTCGTCCTGGACGGTCATCTGCTTTCTCCCGGTCTTGACGACGGTCTACCGCCAGTGCCAACCAACTGTCGTCCGGATTCATTTCCCGGACGGCTGCGGTTTTCCGGCCTTTCGGCGGCGAATCTTCCGTGGACCGGGTGTGCCACCCGCGTCCCCTACCGTCCCCATGCTCGCACAACCGGGATGGACCGGTCACCGCCGAAGCCGCCGATCCGGGCGAACCGGCCTCGCGGCGGCGCCGCGGACGCCAGGATGGTGGGCATGATCCTGCGCCAGGTCAGGGACACCGCCGCCGACGCGGAGGCCGTCCGGGAGATCGCCCTCGCCTCGTCCGCCGCCCTGGAGGGCGGCGCCCCGGTCCCGGCGCCGTCGCCGCTGCAGCTGGCCCGCGCCAGACACCTGGCCCGCACCGATCCGCAGGGCTGCTGGCTCGCGGAGACCGGCGGGGAGGCGGTCGGCGCGGTGCTGTCGATGCGCCGGGAGGGGCTGTGGACGCCGTCGCTGTTCGCGGTCCGGCCGCAGGCGCAGGGCAAGGGCGTCGGGCGGCTGCTGCTGGAGCGGGCGACGGCCCACGGGCGCGGCTGCCTGCGCGGGATGGTGTGCGTGCCGCAGTCCGCGGCGGCGGCCCGCCGTTACCGGCTCGCCGGGTTCACGCTGCACCCGGCGATGCGGCTGAGCGGCCGGGTGGACCGGGCCGGGCTGGTCGACCCCGGGGACATCCCGGTGCACCGCGGCAACGCGACCCACCGGCACCTGCTGGACTCGGTGGACCGGCGGCTGCGCGGCTCGGCGCACGGACCGGACCACGAGCTGATGCTGGGCCACTTCGAGGAGCTGCTGATCGCCGACGCGCTGGCCGGCAGCGGCTACTGCTACCGGGACGGCGGCGCGGTGAAGCTGCTGGCCGCCACCACCAAGCGGATCGCCGCGCGGCTGCTGCGCGAGGCGCTGGCCCGGGTGCCGGAGGGGGCGCGGGCGCGGGTGGACTTCCTCACCGCCGAGCAGGAGTGGGCGCTGGACGTCGGCCTGGAGGTCGGGCTCAGCCCGGAGCCGGGGGGCTACGTCGGCCTGCACGGGATGCGGCCGCCGGCGCCGTACCTGCCGAGCGGGGCCTTCCTGTAGGCGCGCGGCGGCCCCGCCGGAGGTGCTCCGGCGGGGCCGCGGTCGCAGCCGTTCGGCTCAGGCCATGGTGTCCAGGATCTCCCGGACCATCTCCATCGTGGTGCCCGGGTGCAGGAAGGCGAAGCGGGCGACCGTCTCGCCGTCCCAGCCGGTGGGGGTGACGAAGCCGATCTGGTCCGCGAGCAGCTGCTGCGACCAGCGGTAGTAGTCGTCGTTGGTCCAGCCCTTGCGCTTGAAGCAGACCGCGGAGAGCTGCGGGTCGAACAGCAGCTCCAGGTGCTCGGTGTCGCGGATCAGCTGCGCGGTGTCCTGCGCCAGCTTGAGGCCGGTCTCGATGGCGTCGGTGTACGCCTGGGTGCCGTGCACGGCGAGGGAGAACCAGAGCGGCAGGCCGCGGGCGCGCCGGGTCAGGTGGTAGGCGTAGTCGGTGGGGTTCCACTCGTCGCCCTCGGTGTGCAGGACGTCGAGGTAGGAGGCGTCCTGGGTGTGGACGGCGCGGGCGAGCTGCGGGTTGCGGTAGATCAGCGCGGCGCAGTCGAACGGGGCGAACAGCCACTTGTGCGGGTCCACCACGAAGGAGTCGGCGTGCTCGATGCCGTTGTAGCGGGCGCGGACCGAGGGGGCGAACAGGCCCGCACCGCCGTAGGCGCCGTCCACGTGGAACCACATGTCGCGCTCGCGGGCCACCTCGGAGAGGCCCTGGAGGTCGTCGACGATGCCCTCGTTGGTGGTGCCGGCGGTGCCGACGACGGCGATCACCGTCTCGGGGTTGGGGTCGGCGGCCAGGGCGGCGCGCAGGGCCTCGCCGGTGAACCGCCGGTTGACGGTCGGGACCTTGAACGGCTCCACGCCGATGATGTTGAAGGTGTTCTTGACCGAGGAGTGCACCTGGTCGGCGACGGCTATGCGCAGGCGCGCCTGCGGACGACCGTCCTCGGCCAGCCTGCGGCGCGCGGTGTCGCGGGCGACGACCAGGGCGGACAGGTTGCCCGCCGAGCCGCCGGAGACGAAGCAGCCGCCGGCCGTCCCGGGCAGGCCCGCGCGGTCGGCTATCAGGCGCAGCACCTGGTTCTCGGCGGCGATCGCGCCGGCCGCCTCCAGCCAGGAGATGCCCTGGAGGGAGGCGCAGGAGACGACCATGTCGAACAGCAGCGCGGCCTTGGTGGGGGCGCACGGGATGAAGGACAGGTAGCGCGGGCTGTCGGCGGAGATGACCGCGCGGGACAGCTCGTGGTCGTAGAGCTTGAGCACGTCGGCCGGGCTGTTGCCGTCCGGGTTCAGCAGACCGGCCAGCTGGGCGCGCAGGTGCTCGCCGTCGCCGGGGTGGTCGAGCGGGACGGGGTCGTACTGCAGCCGCTCCCGCATGTAGTCGAATACCAGGTCGACCAGTTCGTTGTCGGGCCGGTGCATGCGGTCGGGGGCTGCGGACACGGCTGTCCCTCTCGGCTGTGGGGTTGCGGGGGATCCGGCCGGGCGGGGGTGTTCACCGCGCTGACCGGACGTGATCAGCGTAGGCAGCGCAAGGGGGGTGTCGCGCGTCGGAACGCGGCTGGTCAGGCAGGTTTCGAGCGTCTTCGGGGCGGTCCGCGCAGGATTCCTGCGTGGCTTGCCGGGCTGGCCCTAGCCGATCAGTTGGGAGAGGACGACGGAGGAGCGGCTGCGCTGGACGCCGGGCTCACGGCGGATGCGCTCGATGACGGCCTCCAGGTGGCGCATGTCGGCGGCTCTCAGGTGGACGAGGGCGTCCGGGTCACCGGTGACCGTCCAGGCGGCGACCACCTCGGGGAACTGGCGCAGGCTCGCGAGGATCTCCTCGGGGGCGGTCCGCTCGCGGCAGTACACCTCGACGAAGGCCTCGGTCTGCCAGCCGAGCACGGCCGGGTCGAGCACCACGGTGAAGCCGCGGACCACCCCGCGCGCCCGCAGCCGGTCGATCCGGCGGCGGACGGCGGTGGCGGAGAGGTTCACCTGGAGGCCGATCTCGGCGTAGGAGGCGCGGCCGTCGATGCCGAGGCGGGCGAGGAGCAGCCGGTCGGTCTCGTCCAGGTCGGCCCCGGCCACCTCGTGCGCTCGGCTGCTGCTCATCGGTGCGGGGCTCCACGGGTCGTGCGGGGATCGGCGGCCGGGACGGCAGTGGCCTCTCTGCCGAAACGGTTCGGCACCCATTCTGGCGGATGACATGCGCGAGTTCATCGCTGACGGATGACCGGGAGGCGACCGTTGGCCCACTCGTCAGGTCACCAGGAGCACGATCTTCCCCCGGGTGCGGCCCTCCGCGCTGAGCGCCTGGGCGGAGGCGGCCTGGGCAAGCGGGAAGGTGGAGGCGACGGTGACGGTGAGCCGGCCCTCGTCGGCGAGCGCGGCGAGTTCGGCGAGCCCGGCCGCGTCCGGGCGCGCCCACACGTAGTGGCCGCCGAACTCCTTCACCCGGTAGTCGGTGATCGAGGCGATCCGCGCCGGGTCGGCGACCAGGCCCGCCGAGACCTGGACGGCGCCGTGGCCGACCAGGTCGAGGGCCGCGTCCACGCCGCCCGGGGCGAGCGCGCGGACCCGTTCGGCCAGGCCCTCGCCGTACGCGACCGGCTCGGCGCCGAGGCCGCGCAGGTAGTCGTGGTTGCGCTCGCCGGCCGTGCCGATCACGCGGGCACCACGGGCCCGGGCGATCTGGACGGCCAGGTGGCCGACCCCGCCCGCGGCCGCGTGCACCAGGAGGGTCTCCCCCGTCTTCAGCCCGAGCGCGTCGACGCACTGCAGGGCGGTGAGCCCGGCCAGCGGGAGGCCGCCGGACTGCGCCCAGTCGAGCGCGGCGGGCTTGCGGGCGAGGGTGCGCACGGGCGCGGCGACGAGTTCGGCGTAGGTGCCGTGCTCGACGGTGTCCTTGCGGACGTAGCCGTAGACCTCGTCGCCCGGCGCGAACTCGGTGACGCCGCCGCCGACCGCGCGGACCACGCCGGCCGCGTCCCAGCCCATGACCAGCGGGAAGTGCACGTCCAGCATGCCGTCCAGCGCGCCCTCGCGGACCTTCCAGTCCACCGGGTTCACCCCGGCCGCGCGGACCTCCACCAGCACCGAGTCCGGGCCGACCCTGGGGTCGGGCAGATCGGTGTACTCGACCACCTCGGGGCCGCCGTAGCGGTTGATCGCGATTGCCTTCATGCGCCCAGCCATACCCGGGGCGGGCCGGATACCGATTCGGCCACGGGCGGACTGCCCCATATCGGTCATCCGGCTCGGCCGGAGGGTCCGATCCGGCGAGCGGTTCTCGTCACATCGACAGGATGGCCATCGTCACTCTGACGCTAACCGGTTAGAATAGATAGCGTCAGATAGACGAAAAGGCTCAACCGCTTGATCGGCCGCACAGAAGGGCACCCGCCCGTGACCACCACCATCACCGAGACCCACGGCGTCGACCCCACCCCGACGCCGCTCGCTCTGCTGCTGCTCGGCCGGGAGGCCGACCCGAACAGCGAGCGCGGCGTCGAGTGCCCCGGTGACCTCCCCCCCGCCTCCGACCCGGACCTCGTCGAGCGCGCCCGCGCGGCCAAGGCCGCGCTCGGCGACCGCGTCTTCATCCTGGGCCACCACTACCAGCGCGACGAGGTGATCGAGTTCGCCGACGTGACCGGCGACTCCTTCAAGCTCGCCCGGGACGCGGCGGCCCGCCCGGAGGCCGAGTACATCGTCTTCTGCGGTGTGCACTTCATGGCCGAGTCCGCGGACATCCTGACCGGCGACGACCAGAAGGTGGTCCTGCCCGACCTCGCGGCCGGCTGCTCGATGGCCGACATGGCCACCGCCGAGCAGGTCGCCGAGTGCTGGGACGTGCTGACCGACGCCGGCGTGGCCGACGTGACCGTCCCGGTCTCGTACATGAACTCCTCCGCCGACATCAAGGCCTTCACCGGCAGGCACGGCGGCACCATCTGCACCTCCTCCAACGCCAAGCGCGCCCTGGAGTGGGCCTTCGAGCAGGGACAGAAGGTCCTGTTCCTGCCCGACCAGCACCTCGGCCGCAACACCGCGGTGCGCGAGATGGGCTTCTCGCTGGACGACTGCGTCCTGTACAACCCCCACAAGCCGAACGGCGGCCTGACCGCCGAGCAGCTGCGGAACGCCAAGATGATCCTCTGGCGCGGCCACTGCTCGGTGCACGGCCGGTTCAGCCTGGACTCGGTGAACGACGTCCGCGAGCGCATCCCCGGCGTCACCGTCCTGGTGCACCCGGAGTGCAGGCACGAGGTCGTCGCCGCCGCGGACATGGTCGGCTCGACGGAGTACATCATCAAGGCGCTCGACGCCGCCGAGCCCGGCTCCAAGTGGGCCATCGGCACCGAGCTGAACCTCGTCCGCCGCCTCGCCAAGGCACACCCGGACAAGGAGATCGTCTTCCTCGACCGCACGGTCTGCTTCTGCTCGACCATGAACCGGATCGACCTGCCGCACCTCGTCTGGGCGCTGGAGTCGCTGGTCGAGGGCCGGGTGCCGAACGTGATCTCCGTCGACCCGGAGACCGAGAAGTACGCCAAGGCGGCGCTGGACCGGATGCTCGCCCTGCCGTAGCGAGACCCGGTGTACGAAGGGCGGGCCCCCTCCGATGGAGGGGGCCCGCCCTTTCGTCTGGCGCGGAGCGGTGCGGAAGGCTACTCCGGGTATCCCGGGATGACGCCCTCGTCGTCGGCCATCAGCAGCGCGCGGACCTCGTCGATGGTCGCCTCGGCCGCCGGCAGGATCAGCTCGGACGGCTCCAGCGAGTCGTCCGGCAGCCTGGTGCCGTACTGCTTCACGGCGTCCAGCAGCTTGCCGTACGCCGAGCGGAAGAGCTCCTCGTCCCCCGAGTCCACTGCGGTGACGAGCTCCGCGTCGAGCTCGTTGAGGAGGTTCAGGTGGTCCTCGCCGACCTCGAACTGCCCCTCACCCATGACCCTCATGATCATGCCGTGCGTCTCCCTGGTTCGTGGGGTGGAGCTCAGCTCACTTGTTGTAGTTGATGCGCGGGGTGTCCTGCGGGTGGGCGTCCTGCGGCTGCTGCGCCGGCTTGCCCTGTTCGATCGCGGCCGGACCGGACGAGGGACCGCCGGCCAGCTCGGCCTTCATGCGGGCCAGCTCCAGCTCGACGTCCGAGCCGCCGGCGACGCGCTCCAGCTCCGCCTCGATGTCGTCCTTGCGGCCGAGACCGCTCGCGTCGTCGAGCGCGCCGGAGGCCAGCAGCTCGTCGATCGCGCCGGCCCGCGCCTGCATCTGCGCGGTCTTGTCCTCGGCGCGCTGGATCGCCAGGCCGACGTCGCCCATCTCCTCCGAGATCCCGGAGAAGGACTCGGCGATGCGGGTCTGCGCCTGGGCCGCGGTGTAGGTGGCCTTGATGGTCTCCTTCTTGGTGCGGAAGGCGTCCACCTTGGCCTGCAGCCGCTGGGAGGCGAGCGTGAGCTTCTCCTCCTCGGCCTGGAGCGCCTGGTACTGCGTCTCCAGGTCGTTGATCTGGGACTGCATGTTGGCCTTGCGGGTCAGCGCCTCGCGCGCGAGGTCCTCGCGGCCGAGCGACAGCGCCTTGCGTCCCTGGTCCTCGTACTTCGCGGACTGCTGCTGGAGCTGGGTCAGCTGGAGTTCCAGGCGCTTGCGCGAGGTCGCGACGTCCGCGACGCCACGCCGTACCTTCTGCAGCAGTTCGAGCTGCTTCTGGTAGGAGTAGTCGAGCGTCTCACGCGGATCCTCCGCCCGATCCAAGGCCTTGTTCGCCTTGGAGCGGAAGATCAGCCCCATACGCTTCATGATTCCGTCGCTCATGGGCCTCGGGTGCCCCCTTCTCCGGCCTGCGGTCTCTATCTCGTTACCAGACACGACGAGTGTATGTGCAGCGAGTCCGTCGCCGCAGTCCACCTGCCTGCAACAAGACTGCTACAGCGCGGTGCGCCACTTCCTCATCCCCGGGGTGGATCCGGCTCTCATCCCCCTCATCCTCCACCCGACTGATCCCCTACGGGAAGGGGCCGGAGGACCCCGGCCGGGCTCCCACCTCGCGGATCGATACGCGTTTGCGTCCAAGGCGGCCCCGAGGAGCGTCGCCGAACCCCGTACGCTGGTGGTGTGTTCCGACGCCGTTCAGATGATGCCGCTGCCTCCACCGTGCTGGAGAAGCAGGACGAGACGACCCAGGCCCGCGACCCGCAGGCCAAGAAGGGCCGGCCCACTCCCAAGCGCAGTGAGGCCGAGGCCAACCGGCGTACCCGGGTGACCGTGCCCAAGGACCGCAAGGAGGCGGCCCGGCAGGCCCGCGACCGGATGCGGGTCGAGCGCGAGAAGCAGCGCCAGGCGCTCATGGAGGGCGACGAGCGCCACCTGCCGCCGCGCGACAAGGGCCCGGTGCGCAAGTTCGCCCGCGACTACGTGGACGCCCGCTGGTCGCTGGCCGAGTTCTTCCTCCCCGCCGCCGTGCTCATCCTGGTGCTCAGCATCATCAAGGTGCCGGCCCTGCAGCTGCTCTCCACCATGCTGTTCCTGCTGTTCTTCGTGCTGGTCGCGCTGGACTTCGTCCGCCTCGGCTTCGGCCTGCGCAAGCAGCTCGGCGAGCGCTTCGCCGGCCAGAACACCCGCGGGGCGGTCGCCTACGGCCTGATGCGCATCCTGCAGATGCGCCGGCTGCGGCTGCCCAAGCCGCAGGTCCGTCGCGGGGAGCGGCCCTGACCGCCGAACCGGTGGACTCCGGCTGGGCCCCGCCGACCTGGGAGGGGCCCGGCCTGTACGCGCTGCCGGGCCAGGGGGACGGCGGGCACGACCGGCTCGGCCAGGAACGGTCCGGCCAGGAACGGCGGCTGCCCTCCCGCAGCGGTTCCTTCGCCGGCGGCACCGGCGCCTGGCTGGACCGGCTCGGCGGACTGCGCAACTTCGTCCGCCAGGAGCTGGTCGCCCGCCAGCTCGCCGAACAGCTGGCCGGCCGCGACGCGCAGCGCGTCCTCGACATCGGTTGCGGCCAGGGCACCCAGGCGCTGCGCCTGGCCCGGGCCGGCCACTACGTCACCGGCATCGACTCCGACCCGGTCGCGCTCGGCGTCGCCCAGCGGGCGCTCGCCGAGGAACCGTCCGAGGTCCGCGGCCGGATCCAGCTGCTCAGCGGCGACGGCCACCAGTGCGGACGCTGGTTCGGACCCCGCAGCTTCGACGTCGTGCTCTGCCACGGCGTCCTGATGTACCTGCCCGACCCGGACCCGATGATCGCCTCGCTGGCCCGGCTGCTCGCGCCCGGCGGACTGCTCTCGCTACTGGTCCGCAACCGCGGCGCGCTCGCCCTGCGGCCCGCCGCCACCGGGGACTGGCGGGCCGCCCTGCACGCGTTCGAGAGCGACCGCTACTACAACCGGCTCGGGCTGGCCGCCCGCGCCGACCGGCTCGCCGACCTCACCGTCACGCTCTCCGAGGTGTCGGTGCCGCTCAAGCACTGGTACGGCGTGCGGGTCTTCACCGACAACGCCCCCGACGACGCGGCCCCGCCGGTGGACGGGCGGCAGCTGGCCCAGCTGCTGGAGGCCGAGGACCGCGCCGGCCGCACCGACCCGTACCGCCAGGTGGCCGCGCTGCTGCACGTCGTCGGGGCGAAGTAGGCTCCCTGACGGGGAGTCACTCCTCGTGCAGGCTCATCGAGTAGACCACCCGGTCGTCCTCCAGCAGAACGGCCGTGTCGACGCCGCCCTCGGCGAGCTGCTTCCAGGTCTCCCCGATCCAGGTCTCGGCGTCCCCCTGGCCGGCGAACTCCTCGTGCCCGACGCCCGACGCCAGCTCGGTGCCGTCCGCCTTCTCGTACCGCCACGTCCAGACCATGCCCGGCTCCTCCCGCCGACGACCCACTGACCACGCTGCCCGTGTGCTGCGCACCTTAGCCTGCCCGGCACGATCTTCCGTATGCCTGGTCCGGCAGGATGGGCGGCATGGCGACCCACCTCGAACCCTCCCGCACGCTCCTCCTCGGCGGTGCGCGCTCCGGCAAGTCCACCAAGGCCGAGCAGCTCCTCGCCGACCGGGCGGACGTCCTGTACGTGGCCACCGGCGGCACCAGGGACGGCGACGCCGAGTGGGCCCAGCGGGTCGCCCTGCACCGCGAGCGGCGGCCGGCGAGCTGGCGCACCGCCGAGACCTGTGACCTGGAGGCCGTCCTCGCGGACACCGCCGATCCGGCGCCGGTGCTGGTCGACTGCCTCGCACTGTGGCTGACTTCGGTGATGGACGAGTGCGACGCCTGGGACGACGCGGCGTGGGCCGACGGCGGGGAGGCCGCCGTGCAGCGGCGGTGCGACGCCCTCGCACGGGCCTGGGGGGCGACCGGGCGGCACGCCGTCGCGGTGAGCAACGAGGTCGGCATGGGTGTCGTCCCGGCGACCGCCGCCGGACGCCGTTTCCGCGACACCCTGGGCCGGCTCAACATGGCCGTGGCGGACGTCTCGGAGCGTGTGCTGCTGGTCGTGGCCGGGCAGGTTCTGACGGTCAAGCCAGCCGCAGCGTGAACACCTGTGGCGTGTAGCCTTCCCGACGATGGACACGACCGTGGATCTCGATACGTTCTCCTCGCTCGTCGAGCGCCCCGACGAGAGCGCCAGGCGGGCCGCCGACGAGCGCTGGCAGGCGGCCGGCCGGCCACGTGGCGGGCTCGGCAAGCTGGAGGAGCTGGGCAGCTGGCTGTCGTCCGTGCAGGGGCGCTCCCCGGTGCGGCCGGTCTCGGCGCCCAAGGTGCTGCTGTTCGCCGCCGACCACGGCGTGGCGGCGCTCGGGGTGTCCCGGCTGTCGGCCAAGGGCGGCACCGCGGCCCGGGTGCGGGCCGTGCTCGACGGCACCGCGCCGGTCGCCCGGCTGGCCGCCCGGTACGGCGCCGACGTGCGGATCGTCGACGTCGCGGTGGACACCGACCCGGCGGACTTCCCGGACGAGGTGGTCACCCACCGGGTCCGGCGCGGCTCCGGGCGGATCGACGTCGAGGACGCGCTCACCCCCGAGGAGACCGTCCGGGCCTTCCGGGCCGGCATGGCCGTCGCCGACGAGGAGGCCGACGCCGGGACGGACCTGGTGCTGCTGGGCGACCTCGGGGTCGGCTCGACGACCGTCGCCGGGGTGCTGATCGGCGCCCTGTGCGGGACGGACGCCGCCGCGGTGACCGGGCGCGGCTCCGGCATCGACGACCGGGTGTGGATGGTCAAGTGCGCGACCATCCGGGACTCGCTGCGGCGGGCCCGGCCGGTCCTCGGCGACCAGTTGGCGCTGCTCGGCGCCACCGGCGGGGCGGACTTCGCGGCGATCACGGGCTTCCTGCTGCAGGCCGCGGTGCGGAAGCTGCCGGTGGTGCTGGACGGTGTCGTCTCGGCGGCCTGCGCGCTGGTCGCGCAGCGGATCGCGTTCCGGGCGCCGGAGTGGTGGCGGGCCGGACAGTCCAGCGGGGAGCCGGCGCAGGCCAAGGCGTACGACCGGCTGACGCTGACGCCGATGCAGGACCAGGGGATCACGATGGGCGAGGGCGTCGGCGCGCTGCTGGCGCTGCCGCTGCTCCAGGCCGCGGGGGACGCGCTCGCGGACGAGGCGCCGCGGGCGTACGTACCGTCGGCGCCGAAGGAACAGCCGAAGCTGCCTTCGGCGGCGGACCTGCTGCGGAGGCTGTAGGGAGCCCGGTGCGGGCCCTGGCATCGCGGGGCGCCGAGAGCTGAGCGCTTTCGGTCGCCGGCGCGTGCAACCGGCTGCCGGCGATTCGGGTTCCGGCCAGAGGCTTCCGAATGCGCACGGTTCCGCCCCCGGCGCCCCTGGGTGAAGGCCCGACAGTTCACAGAGCGCCCCTGGCCGGGGGCGCTCTCGCCCGAGAGGAACGTTTCGTGTCGAACGGTGAGCGCGCCGGGGTCGGGGACGGGGTGCGGTTCGCGTTCGGAACGCTGTCGGTTCTGCGGGTGCGGGTCGAGCGGTGGGACCGGGCGGCCGGGGGGCGGGCCATGGTGCTGGCGCCGGTCGTGGGGCTCGTGCTGGGCGGCATCGCGGCGGGGGCCGGGGCGCTCGTGGCGTGGCGGGCCGGCGGACTGCTCGGGGCGGTGACGGCGGTGGGGGTGCTCGCGGCGCTCACCCGGGGGCTGCACCTGGACGGGCTCGCGGACGTCGCCGACGGACTGGGCAGCGGAAAGCCGGCCGAGGACGCGCTGCGCATCATGAAGCAGTCCGATATCGGACCGTTCGGCGTGCTCGTGCTGGTTCTCGCCCTGTTGGCCCAGATCGCCGCGCTGGCAGGACAGTTCGGGCACTCGACGTTGCGCGGCGCCCTCGCGGTGCTCGCCTGCGCGGTGACCGCGCGGTGCGCGCTCGCCTGGGGCTGCCTGCGGTCGGTGCCGCCCGCCCGGCCGGGCGGGCTCGGGGCGATGGTGGCGAGCACCGTCGCCCCCTCGGCCGCGCTGGCCGGGACGGCCGCGGCGGCGTTCCTCCTGGCCGCTGCCGGCGTGCTCGACGGATCGTCATTTCTCAGACTGCCGGTGGCAGTAGCCCTCGGCGCCGGCTGCGCATGGCTGCTGCTCCGGCGCTGCGTACGACGGTTCGGCGGAATCACCGGGGACGTGCTCGGCGCCATGGCGGAAACCGCGGCGACCGGCTCGCTGTTCGCCCTGGCGTTGCTCGGCTGACACCGGGCGGCGCGTGATCCCAGCATGCGGACTACCATGCGGGGAGCACCGCAGCCCTGCACCGTCGCAGGTCCTGCCCGCCCGGCGCACAGCGAGGAGCCGGGGCCTCTGGTGTGCGTGGCCGCCGACGGCGGGTGCGCGTAGCCAGGGGACCCGGACCACCCGACCCGCGCCGGCGGGAAAACCGCGACGCCCGCCGGGCTGCGCCGGTGCGGCAGCCTCGCCGCGACCGGCCGTGGACCGCGAAAGAACAGGACGCATTACGTGACTGCATTGTCTGTGAGCACCTCCGCCGCCGCCTCGCTGCGCGCGGACGCGCTGGTGGTCGGTGTCGCGAAGGGCCCCAAGGGCATCGTGCTGACCGCCGGCACCGAGGCCGTGAACGAGGCGTTCGAGGGCAAGCTGACCGAGGTCCTCGCCACCCTGGGCGCGACCGGCGCCGAGGGCGAGGCCGTCAAGGTGCCCTCCCCCGCCGGCCTGAAGGCCGCGCTCGTGCTCGCGGTCGGCCTCGGCGAGGCCGGCGAGGAGCGCTACGAGCTGGAGACGCTGCGCCGCGCCGCCGGTGTCGCCGCCCGTACCCTGGCCGGCGCCAAGAAGGCCGCACTGGCCCTGCCGGCCGAGTCCGCGGACGAGGTCGAGGCCGTCGCGCTGGGCGGCCTGCTCGGCTCGTACTCCTTCGGCACCTACAAGGGCGAGGCCGGCAAGGAGCCGGTCGGCGAGCTCGTCGTGCTGGCCCCGCGCAAGGGCAGCAAGGACGCCAAGGCCGCCGCGGAGCGCGCCGCCGCGATCGGCGAGGAGATGAACCGCGCCCGCGACCTGGTCAACACCGCGCCGAACGACCTGAACCCGAAGAGCTTCGCCGCGATCGCCCAGGCGGCCGGCAAGGAGCACGGCCTCAAGGTCGAGGTGCTGGACGAGAAGGCGCTCGGCAAGGGCGGCTTCGGCGGTCTGCTGGGCGTCGGCGGCGGCTCGGCGAACCCGCCGCGGCTGGTGAAGGTGGCCTACACCCACCCGAAGGCCAAGGCCTCGCTGGCGTTCGTCGGCAAGGGCATCACCTACGACTCGGGCGGCATCTCGCTGAAGCCGGCCGGCCACAACGAGACCATGAAGTGCGACATGGCCGGCGCCGCCGCCGTGTTCGCCGCCGTGGTCGCGGCCAAGCGCCTCGGCCTGGCCGTCAACGTCACCGGCTGGCTGGCGCTGGCCGAGAACATGCCGTCCGGCTCGGCCACCCGCCCGGGTGACGTGCTGCGCATGTACGGCGGCAAGACCGTCGAGGTGCTGAACACCGACGCCGAGGGCCGGCTGGTCCTGGCCGACGCGATCGTGCGCGCCGGCGAGGAGAACCCGGACGTCATCGTCGACGTGGCCACCCTGACCGGTGCCATGGTGCTGGCCCTGGGCACGCGCACCTTCGGCGTGATGTCCAACAACGACGAGCTGCGCGACACCCTGCACGCCCTCGCGGGCGAGGTCGGCGAGCAGTCCTGGCCGATGCCGCTGCCGGCCGAGCTGCGCAAGGGCATGACCGAGTCGACCATCGCCGACCTGGCCAACATGGGCGAGCGGATGGGCGGCGGCCTGGTGGCCGGCCTGTTCCTGAAGGAGTTCGTGGCCGAGGGCACCGACTGGGCGCACCTGGACATCGCCGGCCCGGCGTTCCACGAGGCCGCGCCGTTCGGCTACACCCCGAAGGGCGGCACCGCGAGCGCGGTGCGCACCCTGGTCGCGTTCGCCGAGCGGACGGCGGCGGCGAAGGCCTGACCCGGCCGACCCGCTCGGAGGGGGCCCGGCGCGTGTGCGCCGGGCCCCTCCGGCGTTCCGGACGGGTTACTCGCAGGTAGGCCGCCACCCGGCCCCGCACCTCTGTTCGCTGCGGGCGAAACTTTGTTCCGCACTGCGGAAGAGGCTGCGCCCAGGGCCCTCCCCGAGGCCCGTCCGACAGCCGGAAACCCCGCGTTGAGCTGCGATGATGCCCTTCCGTCGGGGGTGTTCCCACCCCCGTGACCGCCTTGTGGGACACCAGCGGGCCGGACCCGGACATCGACCACCGTGAACAAGTGCGAAGATGTATTTCCGGCACGACTGGGCGCCCCACAAAGGCTTCCGACCCACCGGACCGCGACCGGCCCGGCGATCCACACCCCATTGCATGGAGGACGTGACGTGGCGAACGACGCCAGCACCGTTTTCGACGTAGTCATTCTCGGAGGCGGAAGCGGCGGTTACGCCGCGGCGCTCCGCGCCGCTCAGCTGGGCCTGAGCGTTGCCCTGGTCGAGAAGGGTGAGCTGGGCGGCACCTGCCTGCACCGCGGCTGCATTCCGACCAAGGCGCTGCTGCACGCGGCCGAGATCGCCGACGAGACGAAGGAGGCCGCCGAGTTCGGTGTGCTGGCCACCTTCCAGGGCATCGACATCAATGGCGTCCACAAGTACAAGGACGACGTCATCGCCGGCCTGTACAAGGGCCTCCAGGGCCTGGTGGCCTCCCGCAAGGTGACCTTCATCCAGGGCGCGGGCAGGCTCTCCTCGCAGACCTCGGTGGACGTCAACGGCCAGCGCATCGAGGGCCGCCACATCGTCCTCGCCACCGGCTCCGTGCCGCGTTCGATCCCGGGTCTGGAGATCGACGGCAACCGCGTCATCTCCTCCGACCACGCCCTCAAGCTCGACCGCATCCCGAAGTCGGCCGTCATCCTCGGCGGTGGCGTCATCGGCGTCGAGTTCGCGTCGGTCTGGAAGTCCTTCGGCGTCGACGTCACCATCGTCGAGGCGCTGCCGCACCTCGTCCCGCTGGAGGACGAGAACTCCTCGAAGCTGCTGGAGCGCGCGTTCCGCAAGCGCGGCATCAAGTTCGAGCTGAAGGCCCGCTTCTCGGGCGTCGAGTACACCGAGACCGGTGTCCGCATCTCCACCGAGAACGGCAAGCAGATCGACGCGGACCTGCTGCTCGTCGCCATCGGCCGCGGCCCGGTCTCGGCCGGCCTCGGCTACGAGGAGAACGGCGTCGCGATGGACCGCGGCTACGTCCTCGTCGACGAGTACATGCGCACCAACGTGCCCACCATCTCGGCCGTCGGCGACCTCGCCCCGACCCTGCAGCTCGCCCACGTCGGCTTCGCCGAGGGCATCCTGGTCGCCGAGCGCCTGGCCGGCCTCAAGCCGATGCCGATCGACTACGACGGCGTCCCGCGGGTCACCTACTCCAACCCCGAGGTGGCCTCCGTCGGCATCTCCGAGGCCAAGGCCGTCGAGCTGTACGGCAAGGAGAAGGTCGTCACCCTCAAGTACAACCTGGCCGGCAACGGCAAGAGCAAGATCCTGAAGACCGCCGGCGAGATCAAGCTCGTCCAGGTCAAGGACGGCGCCGTGGTCGGCGTCCACATGGTCGGCGCCCGCATGGGCGAGCAGGTCGGCGAGGCTCAGCTGATCTACAACTGGGAGGCCCTGCCGGCCGAGGTCGCGCAGCTCATCCACGCGCACCCGACCCAGTCCGAGGCCCTTGGCGAGGCGCACCTGGCGCTGGCCGGCAAGCCGCTGCACGCGCACGACTGATCACGCCCCCACCCCCGTTTCCAGTACTTCCCGTACTTCCCGTACGCAAGACTTGATAGGAGTCGCTGAAACCATGGCGGTCTCAGTAACACTGCCCGCGCTGGGCGAGAGCGTTTCCGAGGGCACTGTCACCCGCTGGCTGAAGGCCGAGGGTGAGCGTGTCGAGGTCGACGAGCCGCTGCTCGAGGTCTCGACCGACAAGGTCGACACCGAGATCCCGGCGCCGGCCTCCGGCATCCTGGCCGCGATCAAGGTCGGCGAGGACGAGACCGTCGAGGTCGGTGCCGAGCTGGCGATCATCGACGACGGCTCCGGCGCCCCGGTCGCCGCCGCGGCCCCGGCCGCCGAGGCCGCCCCCGCCGCCCCGGCCCCGGTGGCCGAGGCTCCGGTCGCCGCGGCCCCGGCCGCTCCGGCTCCGGCTGCCGCTGCTCCGGCCGCTCCGGCCGGTGACGCCACCCCGGTCCTGCTGCCCGCGCTGGGCGAGTCGGTCACCGAGGGCACCGTCACCCGCTGGCTGAAGGCCGAGGGTGAGACCGTCGAGATCGACGAGCCGCTGCTCGAGGTCTCCACGGACAAGGTCGACACCGAGATCCCGTCGCCGGTCGCCGGTGTCGTCGTCAAGATCCTGGTCGGCGAGGACGAGACCGCCGAGGTCGGCGCCCAGCTCGCGCTGATCGGCGCCCCGGGTGCCGCCGCTGCCGCTCCGGCCCCGGTCGCCGCCCCGGCCCCGGTCGCCGCCGCCCCGGCTGCTCCGGCCCCGGTGGCCGCTCCGGCTCCGGTGGCCCCGGCCGCTCCGGTTGCTCCGGCTCCGGCTCCGGCCCCGGTCGCCGCCGCCCCGGCTACGGCGGCCCCGGCCGCTCCGGCCCCGGTTGCTCCGGCTCCGGTCGCTCCGGCTCCGGTCGCCCCGGCCGCGCCGGTGGCCGACGCCGGTGACGCCTACGTCACCCCGCTGGTGCGCAAGCTCGCCGCCGAGCACGGCGTCGCGCTGTCCTCCGTCACCGGCACCGGTGTCGGCGGCCGCATCCGCAAGCAGGACGTCATCGCCGCCGCCGAGGCCGCCAAGGCCGCGTCGGCCCCGGTCGCCGCCGCCCCGGCCGCCGCACCGAAGGCCGCCGTCGTGCCGTCCGCCCTGCGCGGCCAGACGGTCAAGATGACCCGCATGCGCAAGGTCATCGGCGACAACATGATGAAGGCCCTGCACGAGCAGGCCCAGCTGACCAGCGTGGTCGAGGTGGACGTCACCAAGATCATGTCGCTGCGCGCCAAGGCCAAGGACTCCTTCCTCGCCCGCGAGGGCGTCAAGCTGTCCCCGATGCCGTTCTTCGTCAAGGCCGCCGCCCAGGCGCTGAAGGCCCACGCGGTCATCAACGCCCGGATCAACGAGGCCGAGGGCACCATCACCTACTTCGACACCGAGAACATCGGTATCGCGGTGGACTCCGAGAAGGGTCTGATGACCCCGGTCATCAAGGGTGCGGGCGACCTCAACATCGCCGGCATCTCGAAGAAGACCGCCGAGCTGGCCGCCAAGGTCCGCGACAGCAAGATCACCCCGGACGAGCTGTCCGGCGCCACCTTCACGATCAGCAACACCGGCTCGCGCGGTGCGCTGTTCGACACCGTGATCGTGCCGCCGAACCAGGCCGCCATCCTGGGCATCGGCGCCACCGTCAAGCGCCCGGTCGTCATCGAGGCCGACGGCGGCACCGCCATCGGCATCCGCGACATGACCTACCTGTCGCTCTCCTACGACCACCGCCTGGTGGACGGCGCCGACGCCGCCCGTTACCTGGTCGCGGTCAAGGAGATCCTGGAGGCCGGCGAGTTCGAGGTCGAGCTCGGCCTGTAAGGCACCTCGCCCGTACGGAACCCCGCGTCGTCACCGGACGGCGCGGGGTTCCGCCGTTGCAGGGGTCGGTCGCGGGCGGCTCCGGTCGGCCGCGGCCGACGTTTCGCCGGACGTCACCAGCGTTTCGCCGGGCCATGGCATGCGCGGAGGCGGGCGAGCGGGGATGCTGGAGCAGTGATGGACGAGACCGACTTCTGGCAGATCATCGACGAGACCCGGGAGGCTGCCGAGGGCGACCCCGACGAGCAGGCCGACCTGCTGGTGGAGCGGCTCCTCCAGCTGACTCCGGACGACGTCATCGACTTCGCCCGGCTGTTCGAGGCGCGGTTCCAGCGCGCCTACCGCTACGAGCTGTGGGGCGCCGCCGCCCTGCTGCTGGGCGGTGCTTCCGACGAGGCCTTCGACTACTTCCGCTACTGGCTGATCGGCCAGGGCCGGGACGTGTTCGAGGGCGGGCTGCACGAACCGGACGACCTGGCCGACCTGCTGCCCGAGTTCGACGAGGAGGAGGACGGCGAGGCCGAGGACCTCGGCTACGCCGCCGACGAGGCCTACGAGCAGCTCACCGGCCTGCCGCTGCCCGAGGTGGGCGGGCGGCCAGCGGGCCGTCCGTCCGGGACGCCGCTGGACCTCGACGATCCGGACGCCATGGCGAAACGCCTCCCCAAGCTCTGGGAGCGCTACGGGGACTGAGCGCGCCGCCGGTGCGGGTCAGGTGGTGCTGCCCGTGACGGCGCTGCCGTCCTTCTTGATGCCCTTGAGGATCAGGTCCAGCACGGACGCGTCCGGCGCGGCCGGGTCGTCGTCCACGCCGCCCTCGAACACGACGAACCCGCCGCCCTTGGCCGGGACGGCGGCCAGCAGGACGTAGCCCTGGGTGCCGTCCGAGGTGCGGACGTGCCAGCGGGACGCGTAGCCGAGCACGCCGGCGACGGTGACGTTGCCGGAGCCGGAGTCGGTGTGCGAGGTGAGCCCGCTGAAGATCGAGGCCGCGTAGGCGGGCATGGCGGACTCGGCGGCGGCCTTGGCGGTGGCGCCCTGGACGCTGTCCCTCTGGATCGCGAACTGGCCGCGGATGCAGGTGTTGTTCCCGTCCGGGCAGGTGTAGCGGCCGGAGCCGAGGTTGACCACCGTCTTCACGCCGCCGCTGGGGAAATCGTCCCAGCCGTCGAACACCGGGACGGTGATGGCGTGTTGGGGATCCGGCACGGTGCTCTTGAGGACCGGCGCGGCCTTGGGCGTCCGCTGGGTCGGGGTGGGCGTCGGGGTCGGGGTCGGCCCGTCGGTGGGGAGGGTGTACGTCGGGCTGGGGGCCGGGGGAGCATCGCTCCGGGTGACGGTGACCGTCGGGTTCGGGGTCGGATCGGCCGTCGGGGTACCGCCTTTGAGTGCGAGGCCCGCGATCACGGCGCCCACGGTGAGGACCGCGACGGCGATGCCGATGATGACGCCGGGCTTCACGCCGCCGCTGCGGGCCGGCTGGGGGTAGCCGTAGCCGGGCGGCTGGGCGCCGGGGTAGGCCGGGCCGCCGTACTCCTGGCTCCCGTAGCCCTGGCCGTACTCGGGTGCGCCGTAGCCCTGGCCCGGGTAGCCGTAGCCCGGGGCCTGGGCGCCCGGGTAGCCGTAGCCGGGCGGGGGCGGGGCCGGCTGCCAGCCCTGGGTCGGCGCATCGGCGACCTGGGCGGCGCCGCCCTGGAGCGGGCGCACCTCGGCGGTCCAGGCGCTGCCGTCCCACCAGCGCTCCTGACCTGGGGTGCCGTCCGCACCGGGTACCGGGTACCACCCGGGAGGCGTCGAGTTGTTCACGGGCGTACGGTACCCGGCGGGGCGGCGTCGAGACAGGGTGGGTCCGTCACGACTCTGCACCATCCGTTCACATCTGACGCGCCGTCATGCGCGGTGGTCGCGGTGGTCGCGCGCCCGGCCGGGTGTTCAGTCGGTGAGGCGGCGGGCCATCCAGATGTCGTCCACGTACGAGCCGTCGATCAGGAACTCCTCGGCGAGCGAGCCCTCGACGACGAAGCCGCAGCTCTCGTAGAGACGGCGGGCCGGGGCGTTCCAGCCGAGCACGCGCAGGGTCATCTTGCGGGCGCCCTCGGCGCGCGCGGCCTCGCACGCGGCATCGACCAGCTGCCGGCCGATGCCCTGGCCGCGGACCGAGGTGTCGACCCCCAGGCCCTGGATCTGGCGGACGTGCCGGTTGCTGGCCAGCGGGGTGGCCGGGACCTGGCGGACGTAACCGACGATCCGGCCGTCGACGAGGGCGAGCAGGAACTGCTCCGGGGTGTGCCGCTCGTCGAAGACCCCGTCCTCCTCGGGCGGCTGCGGGGAGACGTCGGACAGGACGGACCAGGCGGCGCGGTTGAGGACGGCGAGTTCGCGCTCGTCCTCCGGCTTGGCTGATCGGATGATCAGATCGTCGGCGTGCATGCGCGTCAGCCTAATGAGGGGTATTCAAACTTCACAGAGGTTAAGGACTGGAAGGATGGGCGCATGCGCATCGCTGTCACAGGCTCCACGGGTTTGATCGGTTCGGCGCTCGTCCGCTCCCTGGCGGCGGACGGCCACGAGGTGGTCCGGCTGGTCCGGCACCGCTCCAGGACGGGCCCGCAGCCCGACGGCACCACCGCCATCGGCTGGAACCCGCTGCTCGGCCAGGTGGACCGGCACGGCCTGGCCGGCGTCGAGGCCGTCGTGCACCTGGCCGGCGCCGGGGTCGGCGACCACCGCTGGACGGCCGCCTACAAGCGGGAGATCCGGGAGAGCCGGGTGCTCGGCACCGAGACCCTGGCCGTCGCCCTGGCCGGGCTCAAGGAGCCGCCGAAGGTCCTCGTCAGCGCCTCCGCGGTCGGCGTGTACGGGCAGACCGGCGACCGGGTGATCGACGAGGACTCCCCCCTCGGCGACGACTTCCTGGCCGAGGTGTGCGTGGAGTGGGAGGCCGCCGCCCGGCCGGCCGAGCGCGCCGGGATCCGGGTCGCCCACCCGCGCACCGGGCTGGTGCTGTCCGCCGCCGGCGGGGCGGGCGGGCGGCTGTTCCCGCTGTTCAAGCTCGGCCTGGGCGGGCGGCTCGGCGACGGGCGGCAGTACTGGAGCTACATCTCGCTGGCCGACGAGGTCGCCGCGCTGCGCTTCCTGATCGACCGGGACGACCTCTCCGGCCCCTTCAACCTCACCGCGCCGGAGCCGGTGACCAACGCCGAGCTGACCGCGGCCCTCGGGCGGGTGCTCGGGCGTCCGACGCCGTTCCCGGTGCCGGACGCGGTACTGAAGGCGGTGCTCGGGGAGCTCGCGATCGAGGTCGTCGGCAGCCACCGGGTGGTGCCCCGGCGGTTGCTCGACGCCGGGTTCCGCTTCACTCACACGGACGTGGACGCGGCGGTGCGGGCGGCACTCTGAGGGCTCTCGCGGCCCGGCTTCCGAGGCCCCGGAACGTACCGGGCGTACGGCATTCGTGCTGGCCAGGGGCATATGCCGAGCGGGGGTCGGACGGGGCTCCGACAGGGGGCGCACGGGAGCACACGACGGGCGCGCTGCACGCCCCCGGTGACCGTGCGCGCCCGCCGACCCCCGAACCCGGCCGCCGTGACGCACAGTCCGTGACCGCACCCCGCCCAGGCCCTTCCGGGCGCCGGATCCGGCCCAATGCGCTTGTCTGACATTCAGATTGACTGGGCATCACATCGTCGGACCGTATCCCGGCACCCCGCTGCCTGCGTCGGCCGGAGCCCCGGGACCAGGGAGGGAGCACGCCCGTGCCCACGTACGACTTCACCCGCCGCGCCCGCCGACCGTCCGACCCGGACGTCGTCGTGGTGGGCGCCGGACTCGCGGGCCTGACCGCCGCCCGCGCGCTCACCGGCCGGGGCCTCACCGTTCAGCTCCTGGAACGCACTGACCGGATCGGCGGCCGGACGGCCACCCGCGAGCTGGACGGTTTCCGGCTCGACGACGGCAGCCACCTGCTGAACACCGCGTTCCCCGAGCTGCGCCGCGCGCTCGACGTCGACCGCCTGGACCTGCGCCCGCTCGCGCCCGGCGTACTCGTGCACAGCGCCGGCCGCCGCTACCGCGCCGGGGACCCGCAGCTCACCACCGCCCGGCAGGCCGCCACCCGGGCCCCGCTCGGCAGTCCGCTGGACAAGGCCCGCCTCGGCAGCTGGCTGGGCCGGCTCGCCGCCACCCCCGCCGGGCGGATCCACGCCCGCCCGGAGACCACCACCGCCCGCGCGCTCACCGGTCACGGGCTCGCCCCGCGCACCGTCGACGGCTTCCTGCGGCCGCTGCTCAGCGCCCTGCTCGGCGATCCGGCGCTCGGGACCAGCAGCCGGGTCGCCGAACTGGTCCTGCGCTGCTACGCCCGCGGCCGGCTCTGTCTGCCCGCCGGCGGCATCGCGACCGTGCCGGCCCAGCTGGCCGCCGCGCTGCCGGCCGGCACCGTGCGCACCGGGGTCGAGGTCACCGCGATCGCGGCCGACGGCGTCGAGACCGCCGCCCACGGCCGGATCGGCGCACAGGCCGTCGTCGTCGCCACCTCCGCGCGCGCGGCCGTCGAACTCCTGCCAGGGCTGCGGCTGCCGGACTTCCACCCGGTCACGACCTTCTTCCACGCCGCCGACCGGGCCCCGCTGAACGAGGCCGTCCTCCTCCTGGACGCCGACCGGCCCGGCGGCCGGCCGCCGCTCGTCTCGCACTCCCTGGTGCTCAGCGAGCTGGACCCCTCGTACGCTCCGGCCGGGCAGGCGCTCGTCGCCACCACCGTGCTCGGGCGGCGCGCCTTCGACGCGGGCGGCCCGGCGGGCCTGGAACCCGCCGTCCGGGCACGGCTCGCGGAGCTGTACGGCACCTCCGCCCGGGGCTGGCAGTTCCTCAGCGTCCGGCACCTCCCCGACGCGCTGCCGGCCATGCCGCCGCCGCACAATCCGCAGCGGCCGGTCCGGGTGCTCGCCGGGCTGTACGTCGCCGGGGACCACCGGGACACCAGCTCCGTGCAGGGCGCCCTGGTCTCCGGACGGCGGGTGGCACAGGCGGTGCTTCGCGACCTCGGGCTGCCGGCTTCCGCACGGGAGGCGGAGGCGGCGGCCTGAGCGCGGTTCCGGCCGTCCGCAACACGCGGGCGGCGGAGGCGGGGCAGCCGCGGGTGCGGGCCGAGAGCTGGTCGGGGTGCGGTCGGTGAGACGGCGGTCGGTGCGGGCCGAGAACCGGTGAGCGCTCGGCCCCGCACCCGTCCGACCGGTCAGATCACCCCCGCTTGGCGGGCCGTCTCCTCGAACGCCCGGGCCACCGGGCTGCCCCGGTAGGGCGTGAGGCGGCGGTGGAAGTCCCGGACGTACTCCAGCGAGCGGGCCGAACGCATCTCCCCTGCCGCCCGCAGCGCGTCGGTGGCCATCGTGCAGGCCTCGTCGAGGTCGCCCATGCCGAGCCGCGCGGTGGCCAGCACCAGCCGGCAGAAGATCCGGCTGCGGGCGTACGCGGGCAGGCGCAGCCGCAGCGACTTCTCGGCGTGCTGGGCGCAGGTGCGCCACTGCTGGAGGTCGCGGTAGCAGTGGGCGAACTCGTCGGAGAGCTGCGCCTCGTCGAAGTACCGTGCCCAGGAGGGGAGTTCGTCGCCCGGGCGGGCCGCTGCCAGGGACCGCTCGGACCGCACGAGGGCAGTGGTGCACGCCCGGACGTCGCCCAGCAGGCCGTGTCCGCGCGCCTCGGCGGCGTGCAGCAGCGACTGGACGACGGGCGGTACGGCGGTGCCCACGCCCTGCTGGGCGACCCGGGCCAGCTGGACCGCCTCCCGGCCGTGGCCGAGGTGGACGGCCTGCTGGCTCATCGTCACCAGCACGTACCCGCCGAGGGCGCGGTCGCCGGCCGCCTGGGAGAGGCGCAGCGCCTGGACGAAGTAGCGCTGGGCGAGCCCGTGGGCGGCGATGTCGAAGGACGTCCAGCCGGCCAGCCTGGTGAGGTCGGCGACGGCGCCGAACAGGGCGCGGCCGATCTGCTCGCCGTAGCGGCCGCGCAGCATCGGCTCGGCCTCGCTCTCCAGGTAGCGCACCAGTGCCTGGCGGGCGTGGCCGCCGCCGTAGGCGTGGTCGAGCGCGCGGAAGAGGTCGCCGACGGCACGGATGGCGGCGATGTCGCCGCGGCCGACGCGCAGGGCAGGGCGCTGCTCGCGGGCCGGGTCGGCGTACGGCGGTTCGACGGCCGCGGGCGGGCGGCGGCTCTGGGTGGGGACGCGGCTGAGGGCGGCGGGCGTTGCCGCGGTGCGCGCGCCGGGCACGCCCGGGGCCGGTCCGCGCACCGGGCTCATGGTCGGTGCGCCGGGCGCGGTGGGGGTGTTCGGCGCCGGCGTTCCGGTCGGTGGTGAGCCGGTGGCGGCGTCCGGGCGGGCCAGCGTGGTGCCGTCCCGGGCGACGCGCTCGTCGGTGCGGCCGATCAGCCAGTCCCGGCTGGGGACGACCAGGCCGGCCGGGGTGAAGGCGATCCGGCGCAGCTCGGACTGCGGGCCGTTGTCCTTGCGCCACATGCTCGCCACGATGTCCACCGCCTCCTGCGGCGTCTCGGCGAACTCCAGGCCCGCGTAGACCGGGGCGCAGGCGTCCAGGCCGAGGTCCTGGGCGGTGAGGCGGCGCCCGAGGCGGCGGGTGAAGACCTCGGCGATCAGCGCGGGCGTGGCGCCGCGCGGCTGCTGGCCGCGCAGCCAGCGGGTGACCGAGGTCTTGTCGTAGCGCAGGTCGAGGCCGTGCTCCAGGCCGAGCTGGTCGACCCGGCGGGCCAGGCCGGCGTGCGAGAAGCCGGCCTCCTCGATCAGCGCCGCCAGCTGCCCGTTCTGCGGGGCCGGACCCGAGTGGCCCGAGTGGCCTCCGGAGCCGCCGGCGGGCGCCGGGGGTGCGGTGGCCGTCGTGGGTGCGGGCACGGGTGTGGGCACGGATGTGGCGGACTGGTGCCGGGCGGGGGTGGCCTGTTCGGGCAGCCGCAGCTCGTCGGCGGCCGGGGCGTGGGCGGTCAGGGTGTCAGGGGCGTCCGGAAGGGCTTGGCCGACCGGACCGCGGTGCTGGTCGAGCGGGTCGAGCGGTCCGTACGCCGGGCTGTCGGTTGCAGGCCGTTGGGACATAGTCAGTCAACACCTCTCGGACGCCGCACCGGGCTCTACCAGCGCTTCGGCTGCCTGTGGCGGCGCCCCCTGTCGGGAATCGGCGTGAATGTAGCGAGCATTCGGGCGCTATGGGTGGATCTGACCGAGCAATCCTCCGAACGGGTGAAGCAACCGCGCCCATTGTGGGGAAGCCTGGACAGCATGGGTTTGGACTTCCACGGTCGAACCGTCGATCGACCGTCATGGTGGCGACCACCACCGTCCACCGGGATGCTGTAGTGGCCCGCCACATGGGAGTCGAGCCGTCGGATTCCTACCGTTCTCGCCCATGGACACCACTACAGCCCGCCCGCTCGACGGCCGCACCGCCCTGGTCACCGGCGCCGCCTCGGGCATCGGCCGGGCCTGCGCCGAGGCCTTCGCCGGGGTCGGCGCCCAGGTCTACGTCGTCGACCTGGCGGCCGAGCCGGCCCGGGAGCTCGCGGCGCGGATCGGCGGACTCGCCGTCGTCGCGGACCTCGCCGACCCACAGGCCGTCGACGCCCTGCCGGCCGACGCCGACATCGTGGTCAACAACGCCGGTCTCCAACACGTGGCCCCCGTCCACGAGTTCCCGCCCGACCGCTTCTCCCTCATCCAACGCGTCATGGTCGAGGCCCCGTTCCGCATCCTGCGCCGCACCCTGCCCCACATGTACGCGCAGCAGTGGGGCCGCGTCGTCAACATCTCGTCCGTCCACGGCCTGCGGGCCAGCGCGTTCAAGTCCGCCTACGTAACCGCCAAACACGCCCTGGAGGGCCTCAGCAAGACCGTCGCCCTGGAGGCCGCCCCGTACGGCGTCACGAGCAACTGCATCAACCCGGGCTACGTCCGGACTCCGTTGGTGGAGAAGCAGATAGCCGCCCAGGCCCAGGCCCACGGCATCCCGGAGGGGGAAGTGGTCGAGCGGATCATGCTCGACCGCACGGCGGTCAAGCGCCTCATCGAGCCCGCCGAGGTGGCCGCCCTGGCCCTGTGGCTCTGCACGCCGTCCGCTTCCTACATCACGGGCGCGAGCCTGCCGGTGGACGGCGGCTGGACGGCGCACTAGGGGTGGCTCTGGCCTCCTTCAGGGCGGCGCGGGCACGCGTGGCGCCCATGGTTGTGGCGGCGGCCCCACAGCTGGTGGAGGCGGTTCGTCTCTGACTGCCCGCACAGGTACGACAGGTGCCGTGCCGGGGCATCGGGTCGCGGCACTCCGCGCACTCGGCGTAGCTGATCGTTCGATGCGGGTCTGGCGGGCGGGGTGGGGGCATCTTGCGCTCCAGGCGGTAGCGGAGCACGGCTGCGGCCGAGTGGACCGGGTTGGGCAAGCCGGGCAGCAGGGCTTGTGCGAGGTCGCTCGGGGTGCTGCCGCGTTCCAGCCACTGGGCGACGAGGGGCGCGAGCTTCTCGGCCTCGGCTTGGCCGAGGCGGAGGCGGGGCTCGGGGCGGATGGCCCGGAACAGGGCGGCCACGGCTTGTCGGGTCTGCTCGTCGGCAGCGGGACTCGCGGGGAGGGTGGGTTCTTGCTCCCGGTTCTCTACGGGAGGGCTGCCTGTGCGACCGGTAGGCGGAGCACCGGGCGCCGGACGGGTGGCACCCGGCGGCGTCGGCCAAGGGGTGTCGTAGACGTGGGACTCACTGCGGAGCGTCCCGTCGGGCAGGCGGGTCGTCTCGACGCGGTAGAAGCCGGCATCGGTGAGCTCCTTGAGGGCCTTGCGGACGGCTCCGCGGCCTTGGGGGCTGGTGGCGGCCATGTGACGGCCGTCCTCGCGCCAGCCGTCGGGGCGCGAGAGGAGGTCCGCGAGGAGGCCGCGGGCGGTGTAGCTCAGCCGCCGGTACTGGAGGACGGCGTTGGGAAGCACGGTGAAGTGCCGTACCTGTTCGGTACGATGGATGCGCATGGGAGCTATGACTCCTGTTGCCGGACCCCGGGGTGTTGGTAGCACCGCCGGGGTCACCTGTTTTCTGTTCGGGTTCGGAACGTAACACGCTGGGTGGGCGGTCAACTGCCCGTTGCCAGAAGGGTGCTTATCGCACTAACCCGCACAGCAGCCGGGAGCTTCAAACCTCGCCGAACTCACCCGAGCGGACGGCGGCGACGAAGGCCGACCAGGCCTCGGCAGGGAAGGCCAGCGCGGGACCCTCGGGGTCCTTGGAGTCACGAACGGGGACGACGTTCGGGAGGCTGCCAACCTCAATGCAGTTCCCTCCTTGAGTGCTGTATGAACTCTTGCACCAAGTGACCTTGCGTAGATCATCCATGCTCAAAGCCCTTCCGCACGTCTCTGATGAACTCGATGCTCGCCGCTCGGGACAACGCCTCGACCTGCAGGTGATCGTACTCACTGGCCCACTCGGCCAACGTCTCCGGATCACGTTCGAGGTAGCCGCGGCGCTGGGTCTCGCCGTATCCCACGATGACCCTGTTCGGCGTGGTCAGCAACGTAATTGGATGCCCGAACGGCCGGTTCTCACCTGCCGAGGTGGGGCAGACCTGCACTAGGTAGCGGGGGCGCGAAGCAAGTGCTTCCAGGTGCCGAAGTTGTTCCACCATGACGCCCCGACCGCCGATCGGTCGCCGGAGTGCGGCCTCATCTATCACCGCCTGGACGTACGGCGCCGGGTCTCGGGCGAGGGCTTGCTGTCGGAGTAGTACCTTCTCGGTCCGCTCGTCGGCCTGCTGCTGAGTAGCGATCCCCCGTAGGACGGGCGCCTCTTGAAACGCTCGGCTGTACTCGGGGGTTTGGAGCAGGCTCGGCACGATGTTGATCTCAAACAGCCGTAGTGCGACAGCTTTCGCCTCATGGCGTAGGTACTCGTCGAAGCCTTCGAACAAGATGCGCTGGCCCGACTTGTTCCACTCCTTCAGGAAGGCCGCTTCAGGACCAAACACGGCGTCGAGCTTGGTTGCGATTCGTTGATTTGGTTTTCTTCGGCCAATCTCAAGTGCCGAGATGTACGACGATGTGCAGCCAACAAGGTTCGCAAGCTGCTCCTGAGTCCAGCCTCGCTGCTCTCGCGAGCTGCGGAGGAGGACTCCGAACTCAGCGCCCTGAGGGTCAAGTTCACGCTTGTTCATGGCGCTCTGCCCCATCAATCAAACATCTCAGACGAGTTGAACAGCTCACGAGCTTAGAGGACATTGAGCACTCCCGGTAGTCATCGCACTACGAATCGGAGTCCCCGGAATGACCAAGAGCACCCCCATGCCCGACGTCCCCCTCATCCACGAGGTGGTGATCGATCGCGGGCACCTCGACGACGGCCGGCCGCGCGAGGGGGTCTTCATGGAGCAGTGCGGCGGCATCATGTACCTTCGCCCGGTCGGCGGCGGCGTCGAATGGACCACCCGGGCCGACCAGGTCAGCGTCCTCAGCCCCCGGCAGATCGCCCCCGGATCCGGTGCCCGCTCCCACCGTCGGCTGCTCCAGGAGGAACCGCCGTGAACCCGAGCAGCCTCATGCTGCTCGCCGGGCTCCACGTAAGTTCCCTGGCCGCTGCCGGATTTGCTGCCGCAGAAAGTGCAGCGCGAAGCCGGCTCCGGGGGCACGTTGGCGTACAGCCCCTGTCGAGCCGAACTGCTCCCCGCCGGGGGCCTCCTCCGGTGGGGAGCACCACCTCAACTCCTCCCCCAAGGAGCAACGTTGAACGACGACATCATGCGGAAGCCGCCCGTCCGACGCCTGGGCCAGCAGGCCTTCGTCCTCCGCTACAGCCCCGACGGGCAGGACGAACTCCACATCCTCCTCGTAGACCCCGTCTACCGCGACGGCTACACCCTCCCCGGCGGCAGCGCCGAGGCCGACGAGCTGCCCCACCTCGCTGCCCGCCGCCACCTGGAGACCGAAACCGGGCTCGTCCTACCCCTGCGAACGATCCTCACGGTCGACTACGTGTCCCGCCACCGCTACCCGGAGGGGCTCAACCTCGTCTACGCGGGCGGCGTCGCGACCCCCAGGCAGGCCAAGGCCGTGAACCTCCACCGCCCGCCGGAGACCATTCGGGCCCTGCACTGGATCCCCCGCCACCTGCTCGACACCGTGATGCCGCCCGACCAGAGCCTCCGCGTCCAGGACGCGTGGGACGCCTGGGAACACGGCGCCGGCCGCCCCCTCCTCCTACACGGCACCCCCGTCCCAGTCTGCTGATCACCACCGGCAGGGATTTCAATGGAAGGTGGCATCCCGGGCGAGCCGGTACTCGGTCGACCCGATAGGTCCCGCTTCATGAGGCCGAGCGTCCGCCAGATGACCCGGAGACCGCGCCGAGAGTGCCGCGGCCTCCCGGCCGCACCTCACCGCAGCGGGGCGAGGTCGAGGGCGACCATATCGATCAACTGCCGCAACCCACTGCGGAAGACGTCATGGTCGGTGACCACGTCAAGGACAGTGTCCACGTGGCCGGCCAGGAACGGGAACTGGTCGGGTGGCAGCACCGCGAGCCCTTGGCGGGTCGTTTCCCGCGCGACTGCGGTGTCGGCGTGGCTCACGAAGGCCGCGCATCCGAGGGTGAACAGGTAGAGCCTGCGGTAGGCCGTGACCGAGTTGGCGGGTGTCATCCCGGCGCGCTCGCCAGCGGCTAGGACAGGTTCGGTGAGGCGGGCCAGCAATTGCCTGCCAAGCCACGGCCGGGAGCCGCGTAGCGCGACGAGGCCGGGGTGGGCGGCCAACAGCTCGTACAGCGCCGTAAAGGACCGCTCGGCCAGTTCGGGCCAGGTGGCACCGGGCTGCGGCTCGGGGAGTTGTCCGGCGAGGTGGTCCATGCACATGTCGAGGAGCCCGGCTACGGACTCCCCGCACCGGCGGTGGACCGTGGTGTGGGAGACGCCGAGCTTATCCCCGAGGGCGCGGAAGTTGAGAGCCTCAGGGCCGCCGGCGTCGATCATCTCGATGGCGGCGCGGGCAATGGTGGTTGCGTTGAGTTGATCAGCAGTAACAGATTGCTTCGCCATGCGTGACAGCGTAACTTACGATGTAACGGACTGATAGACCGTCATGACGGTCTTATGGAGGACGAGTATGCCCAGTCAGCTACTGGATCCGCTCTTCGCCGCCATCGAGGCGCCAGCGTTCACCGAACGCCACCTGGCCGACCTGGTCGCCGGGACGACCGCAGCGGTCCGCGTCCCCGGGTTCCTCTCGACTGACACCTGTCGGGTCATCGGTCAGGCGCTCACCCGCCTGCCCGCCTTCAACACCTGGTTCATAGCTCCCGAGGCCGGGGGCGAGACCCGGCTTTGGCGCCGCCGCTGGCAGCCGGAGGACGAGCAGCACCGCATCTCCTACGGCTACCGTCCGCCCGTCACCGAGGGCGCCCAACTCCTCGAACTCGCCCCCGCCACCGGCGACGGCCTGCTGTTCGCCCCGGCGAACTACCACGCCGTCGCACCGTCTGCCGGGCGCCGCGTCGCCCTCGCGTTCTTCCTCGGCCTGACCACCCGAGGCAACCTCATCGCCTGGTCCTGACACCCTCCGGAGAAACCACCACCATGACCACCACCACCGACACGTTCCCGACCTACGAGGACGTGAAGGCCGCCAAGGACCGCGTCCACGGCGTCATCCGGCCCGTCCCGGTCTTCGAGATCGACCGCAACAGCTTCGGCACCGCCCGCGTCTTCCTAGCCCTGGACTTCATGCAGTTCTCAGGCTCCTTCAAGGACCGGGGCGCCGCGAACTTCATCG
The DNA here is from genome assembly GCF_053596725.1 of Kitasatospora sp. NPDC001660. Lineage (NCBI taxonomy): Bacteria > Bacillati > Actinomycetota > Actinomycetes > Kitasatosporales > Streptomycetaceae > Kitasatospora > Kitasatospora sp. NPDC001660. The sequence goes on from NZ_JBSFGU010000004.1 coordinate 285,365, forward strand.
GCGCCCACCTGGCCGCCGGGACCATGCCCGACGCCGGAGTGGTCATCGCCTCCGGCGGCAACGCCGGGCTGGCCTGCGCCTGGGCCGCCCAGCGCCACGGCATCAAGGCCACCGTCTTCCTGCCGATCACCGCCCCGGCCGTCAAGGTCGCCAAGCTCCACAAGTTCGGCGCCGACGTCCGCCAGGTCGGCAAGGAGTACGCCGAGGCCGCCGCCGCTGCCGCCGAGTTCGCCGCCACCAGCGGCGCCCTGGCCTCCCACGCCTACGACAACCCCTACATCGCCGCCGGCGCCGGGACCCTGCTCTCCGAGATCCACGGCCAGGTTCCCGGCCTCGACACTGTCATCGTCGCCGTGGGCGGCGGCGGCCTGTTCGCCGGCACCGCCATGACCGCCCATGCCCTCGGCGTGCGGGTCGTCGCGGTCGAACCGGAGAACTGCCGCGCCCTCAACGCCGCGATCGAGGCCGGCAAGGCCGTGGACGTCGAGGTGGACTCCATCGCCGCCGACTCACTCGGCGCCCGCCGCACCAGCGAGACGGCGCTGCACTGGGCCCAGCGCGCCCAGGCCCGCTCCGTCCTCGTCACCGACGACGCGATCCGCGCGGCCCGCGCCCTGCTGTGGGACCACCGGCACCTGGCCGTCGAACACGGCGCCGCCACCGCCCTCGCCGCGCTGACCTCCGGCGCCTACAAGCCCGGCGACGGCGAGCGCGTCGCCGTGGTGCTGTGCGGGGCGAACACCGACCCGTCCGACCTCGTCACCACCTGATGCCCCGGTGGCCGCCGCCCGTGACGGACGACCCCGGGCGGCGGCCACCGGCCCAAGACTTCCGGGCAGCCTCAGCGCCCCGGCAGCGGGTGGCCCCGCGCTCCCTGCGCGACTGCCCGGCATCGCCCCGAGGGCCGTCCGGCCCCGAGGGAACCTCAACGACATGGAGGAACCATGACCAAGAACCTCTACGAGCTGGAACTGGGCGGCGAGTTGACCGCCCAGTGCGGCGGCAACCTCGACAGCGAGTCCGAGACCTGCGTCAGCATCGCGCCACTGACGGGCGTCGCCGACGCGTTCGCCCTCGGCGACACCAAGCCCGAGGGCGCCGGCCTCCAGCTGCGCTACACCGGCGCCGAGCTCGACACCTTCGCCGTCCAGTGGACGAAGAGCCGAGGCCTCACCGCCTGACCACGCCCAGATGTCCGGCCGAAAGCGCTGGCCTCTGTGGGCCCCGACCGTGCCGCACCCGATGGACGACTACCTCGGCTCCCCGACCCAGTGGACCAAGGAGATGCAGCAAATCTGGGACACCACCGACCCGTTCGCCACCTACTCCCTGGAGCCAGGCGACACCCTCGTGGTTCCCCGGGGATGGGTCCACGCCCCCACCTTCACCGGCGATGAACCGAGCTTTCACCTGACGTTCGCCCTACGCGAGCGGACCCCACTCGACCTCGCCCACCAGCTGATCGCCTCCGCACTCGACCGCGACGCCTTCCGCCGGGGCCTCGCCCCGGCGCAGCTGCGCACCGACAACCTCGGCACCACCCTGGGCCGCGTTCGCGAGATGGTCACCGACTACCTGGCCGGCCTCGACCTCGACCAACTCGCCGACCGCATCGCCCCGGAGCTGACCGGCGTGTCCTGACCATCTCACCGAAACACTCTGCTCCTCCTGCGTAGGAAGTCGGCCTGGCCGACTTCCTACGCACAGCGCGCCCCATCGGCCCACGCCCTGCGGGGTGGGCTGGTTATGGGGTGGAGGACCGCAAGTCTGGGGTGGACTATGTGGGTTGGGCACATAGGCCCCGCGGGCCGGGCTTCCTACCTTGTGGCGACATCCTCGACACCGGACCGGAAGTGGTGACCCATGGCAGCATCGGTTGAGAACCGCTCACTCCCTCGGGTGGTGGCGGCCAGTCTGATCGGGACCACCATCGAGTGGTACGACTACTTCCTTTACGGAACAGCGGCCGCGCTCGTGTTCGGGAAGGTGTTCTTCCCGACCAGCGATCCGCTGACGGGGACGCTCCTCGCCTTCCTGACGTACGCGATCGGGTTCGCGGCGCGGCCGCTCGGGGCCCTGGTGTTCGGGCACTTCGGGGACCGGGTCGGGCGGAAGAGGCTGCTCGTCGTGAGTCTGCTGCTGATGGGCGGGTCGACCACGCTCATCGGGGTGCTGCCCACATACGGGGCGGTCGGGGTCGCGGCGCCGGTGCTGCTGACGGTGTTGCGGCTGGTGCAGGGGTTCGCGCTCGGTGGGGAGTGGGGCGGGGCCGTGCTGCTGGTGTCGGAGCACGGGGACCAGCGGCGGCGGGGGTTCTGGGCCTCGTGGCCGCAGGGCGGGGCACCGGCGGGGAACCTGTTGGCGGCGGGGGTGCTGTCGTTGATGACGGCGGTGCAGTCGGACGACGCGTTCCTCGCGTGGGGGTGGCGGGTGCCGTTCCTGCTCTCGGCGGTCCTGGTGGGGGTCGGGATGTGGATCCGGCTCGCGGTCGACGAATCGCCCTTGTTCCAGGCGGCTTTGGCCGCGCAGAAGAAGCGCAAGACCGTCGAACAGCCGCCGCTCGTCGCCGTCCTGCGGCACCACTGGCGGGAGGTCCTTGTCGCCATGGGGGCCCGCATGGCGGAGAACATCTCGTATTACGTGATGACGACGTTCGTCCTCGCGTACGCGGTCTCGCACGCGCACTTCTCCAAGCAGACCGCCCTGAACGCGGTGTTGATCGGCTCCGCGATCCAGTTCGCGCTGATCCCGGCGTTCGGGGCGCTGTCGGACCGGGTCGGGCGCAAGCCGGTGTACCTGGCGGGCGCGGCCGGGGTCGGGGTCTGGGCGTTCGTCTTCTTCGGGTTGGTGGACACGAAGTCGTTCCCCGCGCTCGTCGGCGCCGTGACCGTCGGGCTGGTCTTCCACAGCGCGATGTACGCGCCCCAAGCCGCCTTCTTCTCCGAGATGTTCGCCACCCGGATGCGCTACTCGGGCGCCTCGATCGGGGCACAGTTCTCGTCCGTCGCGGCGGGGGCGCCCGCTCCGCTCATCGCCACCGCGCTGCTCAAGGACTACGGCAGCACCACGCCGATCTCCGTGTACGTGGCGATCGCGGCGGCGATCACCCTGCTCGCGGTGCTGTGCGGGCGCGAGACCAGGGGGCAGGACCTCGCCGACGTGGAGGCCCGGGCGGCGGATACCACGCCGGTCACGAAGCCCGCCACCGCGTGACGACCCAGCCGCTACGATCGCGCTCCCGCCCCAACGCCGATTGGCGGCACGCACCATGAACGACCCCCAGACCGGCGCCGCGCCCGCCCTGCGGCGGCTGCTCGACCTGCTCGCCTCCGGCGCCGCCACCGAGGACTTCGCCGAGGTGCTGGCCGACGCCCGCCGCCGGGGGGCGCCGGCGGCGGTGCTGTCGGAGATCGACGACGCCACCTGGCAGGCCCTGCGGGTGCACCGTACGCTTCGCCAGCACCGGCGCCGTGAGGCCGAGTTGACGGCGCTGTTCGACACCGCCGGCGACCTCGCGGCGTCCCGCGACCTGGACACCGTGCTGCAGGCGATCGTCCGCCGCGCCCGCCTGCTGCTCGGCACCGACACCGCCTACCTGACCCTCCCTGACGAGGCCGCCGGCGACACCTACATGCGGGTCACCGACGGCTCGGTCTCCGTCCTCTTCCAGACCCTGCGGCTCAGCCTCGGCGACGGCCTCGGCGGCCTGGTCGCGCAGACCGCCCGCCCGTACGCGACCCCCGACTACCGCACCGACGACCGCTTCCACCACACCGGCACCATCGACGCGGGCGTGCTCGACGAAGGCCTGGTCGCGATCATCGGCGTGCCGCTGCTGCTCGGCGGGCGGGTCATCGGCGTCCTCTTCGCCGCCGACCGCTCGCCGCGCGCCTTCTCCCCGGACGAGGTCGCGCTGCTCTGCTCGCTGGCCGCGCACGCCGCGATCGCCCTGGACACGGCCAAGTCGCTGGCCGGCACCCGGGCCGCGCTCGCCGAGCTGGGCGCCGCCAACGAGCTGGTCCGCGCCCACTCCGCCGCCGTCCAGCGCGCCGAGCAGGCCCACGACCGGCTCACCGACCTCGTGCTGCGCGGCGCCGAGGTGCCGGACGTCGCCGCCGCCGTCGCGGCCCTGCTCGGCGGCGAGATAGCGGTCCTGGACGCCGAGGGCGAGCCGCTGTCCGGCCGCGTGCCGTCCGCCGCCGGACTGGCCGGGGCGATCGCGGCGTCGCGCGCCGAGGGCCGGTCCGTCCGGCACGGCGGGCTCTGGGTGTGCGCCGTCCTGGCCGGACAGGACGCGCTCGGCGCGATGGTGCTGCGCGGCCGGCCCGACCTCGACGACGCCGACCGGCGGCTGTTCGAGCGGGCCGGCGTGGTGACCGCGCTCCTCCTGCTGCTGCGCCGCTCGGTGGCCGAGACCGAGAACCGCGTCCGCGGCGAGCTGCTCACCGACCTGCTGACCGCACCCGACCGCGACCCGGCCGGACTCACCGCACGCGGCCGGCGGCTCGGCGTCGACCTCGGCCGCCCGCACCTCGTCCTGGTCGCCGAACCGGCCGGGGCCGCCGCCACCGACCGCAGCCGGCTCGCGGGCGCGGCCGGGCGGTACCTGTTCGGCTCCCGGGGCATCAGCGCCGAGCACGGCGAGGCGGTGGTCCTGCTGGTGCCGGACGGCGGCGACCCCGGGGAGAGCGCCCGGCAGGCGGCCGAGCGGCTGGCCCGGCTGGCCGGGTTCCCGGTCACCGTCGGCGCCGGCCGCCCGGCCGCGGGCCCGCCGGCGATCGCCGCGTCGTACGCCGAGGGCTTGCGCTGCCTGCGGGCGCTGCGGGTGCTCGGCCGCGCCGGGGAGGGCGCGTCGGCGCGGGCGCTCGGCTTCCTCGGGGTGCTGCTCGGCGACGGGCACGACGTGGACGGCTTCGTCGGCGCGACGCTCGGACCGCTGCTGGACTACGACGCGCGGCGCGGCACCGAGCTGGTGCGCACCCTCCGCGCGTACTTCGACTGCGGCGCCAGCCTGACCCGGGCCAAGGACGAACTGCACGTCCACGTGAACACGGTGGTCCAGCGGCTGGACCGGGTCGAGGCGCTGCTCGGGCGGGACTGGAACCTGCCGGAGCGGTCGCTGGAGCTGCAGTTGGCACTGCGGTTGCAGCTGCTGGCGGACAGCTGAACGGTCCGAACGGGCTTGGGCGTACAGTGGCGAGGTTGGTCTCGAACGCCCGGCAAGGAGCAGCATCGGTGAGCGAGAACGTACGTTTCGTTCGTTTGGGCATAGGCGAGCGCACGGTGCCCTACCAGGAGGCGTGGGAGGAGCAGCAGCGGCTGCACGCGCTGCGGGTCGCGGACGAGATCCCCGACACCGTGCTGCTGCTGGAGCACCAGTCCGTCTACACGATGGGCAAGCGCACCAACCCGGCCGACCTCCCGCTGGACGGCACCCCGGTGGTCGAGGTCAACCGGGGCGGGGAGATCACCTGGCACGGGCCCGGCCAGCTGGTCGGCTACCCGATCGTCAAGCTGCCCGACCCGATCGACGTGATCGCGTACGTCCGCCGGCTGGAGGAGGCGCTGATCCGCGCCAGCGCCGAGTTCGGCGTGGAGACCACCCGGGTCGAGGGCCGCAGCGGCGTCTGGGTGCTCGGCGAGACCATCCCGGACGCGGTCGTGGACCCGTCCCAGGTGGTCGACATCGGCAAGCTCACCCTGCGGCTGGGCCTGCCGATGGGGATCGACCCGCGGCTGGCCGGCCCCGAGTACGCGCCGTCCAACGCCGGGCAGCGCGGCGACGACCGCAAGCTCGCCGCGATCGGCGTGCGGGTCGCCCGCGGGGTCACGATGCACGGCTTCTCGCTGAACTGCGCCCAGGACATGACCTTCTTCGACAAGATCGTGCCGTGCGGCATCCGGGACGCGGGTGTGACCTCGCTCTCCAACGAGCTCGGCCGCGACCTCTCCGTCGGCGCGGCGCTGCCGGTGGTCGAGCGGCACCTGGCGGACGTGCTCGCCGAGCTGCCGGAGCCGGCGCTCGGCCGCTGAGGCCCCGGGCACCGCATCCCCGCCTGCGGGCGCCGCCACCGGCCGAAGCCGGGGAATCTACTGGCCGGTAGCTCTGTTGCCCTGCGAATGCGGGGCGGCACGCCCGGCGAAGGCCGTACAACCACAGGCGTACCCTGGGGGTACCCCGTCTAGTTCTAGGAGTCGCACGTGTCCGCTGTCGCACCCGACGGCAGGAAGCTGCTCCGCCTGGAGGTCCGCAACAGCGAGACCCCCATCGAGCGGAAGCCCGAGTGGATCAAGACCCGCGCGAAGATGGGCCCGGAGTACAACGCCCTCCAGTCGCTGGTGAAGAAGGAGGGGCTGCACACGGTCTGCCAGGAGGCCGGCTGCCCCAACATCTTCGAGTGCTGGGAGGACCGCGAGGCGACCTTCCTCATCGGCGGTGACCAGTGCACCCGCCGCTGCGACTTCTGCCAGATCGACACCGGCAAGCCCGCCGAGTTCGACCGGGACGAGCCGCGCCGCGTCGCCGAGTCCATCGTCACCATGGACCTCAACTACGCCACCATCACCGGCGTCGCCCGCGACGACCTGGCGGACGGCGGCGCCTGGCTGTACGCGGAGACGGTGCGCCAGGTGCACGCGATGACCGCCGGCCGCCAGGGCGGCCGCACCGGCGTCGAGCTGCTGATCCCCGACTTCAACGCGGTGCCCGAGCAGCTGGCCGAGGTCTTCTCCTCCCGCCCCGAGGTGCTGGCGCACAACGTCGAGACGGTGCCGCGGATCTTCAAGCGGATCCGCCCGGCGTTCCGCTACGAGCGCTCGCTGGACGTCATCACCCAGGCCCGCGCGGCCGGGCTGGTGACCAAGTCCAACCTGATCCTCGGCATGGGCGAGACCCGCGAGGAGGTCAGCCAGGCGCTGGCCGACCTGGTCGGCGCCGGCTGCGAGCTGATCACCATCACCCAGTACCTGCGGCCCTCGCTGCGCCACCACCCGGTCGAGCGCTGGGTGAAGCCGCACGAGTTCGTCGAGCTCCAGCAGGAGGCCGAGGAGCTGGGCTTCGCCGGGGTCATGTCGGGCCCGCTGGTGCGCTCGTCGTACCGGGCCGGGCGACTGTACCGGCAGGCGCTGGAGCGGCGCGAGCAGGCCTCGGCCTGACGCTCGGCGACGGTCTTGAGCCATTGGAAGGGCGGAGCCACGGCTCCGCCTTTCGGTTTTCATCAGACTTTGACGACCAGGTCACGGACTGGTAACACGGAGTGGTGACGATGGACTCGTTGCGATCGTTCGATCCTTCCCAGCCACGTCCTTGAGCCACGAAGGAGCTGTTCGGGATGCACATGCGGATCCGGTCGGTGGGAGTTGCGGTGCGCTTCGCCGAGAGCGTCCTGATGGCCGGCGGGCAGCGGCAGGCCCGCCGCAACGCCTGGGCGGCGGTCTGCGAGAACCGCCGGTACGCGGCGGACCGGCGCCACGACGCCCTGGCGGCCGGGGGCACGGGAGTGAAGTCCACGCGCCGCTGACGCCGGTCGTCGCTGTCCGCGACGGTGGCCCGGCACACGGGTTACGGTTCGGTGCGAACGGGTACCCGGGCTTGGAGTTCACGTGCCCCTGCCACGTACCATGAGCGTTATGGCGAGGGAAACATCCGAGAACCCCGGGCGACTGAAGCAGATCCGCCTGGCGTACACCATGACCAAGAAGGTCGACACCAAGATCGGCCTGATCATCGCCGGCGTCGGCCTGCTGACCTTCGGCGTGTTCCTCGCCATCGGCTTCGCGATCGACCACCCCGTCTATCTGGGCATCCTGGGCTTCATCGTGGCCTTCCTGGCCATGGCGATCGTCTTCGGGCGCCGGGCCGAGCGCGCCGCGTTCGGGCAGATGGAGGGGCAGCCGGGCGCCGTCGCGGCGGTGCTGAACAACATCAAGCGCGGCTGGAGCTCCAACTCCACCCCGGTCGCCGTCACCCGCAACCAGGACGCGGTCTACCGCGCCGTCGGCCGGGCCGGCATCGCGCTGATCGGCGAGGGCAACCCGAACCGGGTCCGCCAGCTGCTGGCCTCCGAGAAGAAGAAGATGGCGCGCGTCGTCGGCGACGTGCCGGTGCACGACATCGTCGTGGGCAACGGCGAGGGTGAGATCCCGCTGAAGAAGCTGCAGATCCACCTGATGCGCCTGCCCCGCGCCATCACCCCGGCCCAGGTCACCGAGACCAACGACCGCCTGCGCGCCCTGGGCGACCTGCTCTCCAAGGCGCCGATCCCCAAGGGCCCGATGCCCAAGGGCGCCCGGATGCCCAAGGGCGGCCAGGCCCGCTGATCCCTCCCCCGTCGACACGGAACGGCCCCGCCACTCCACTGGAGCGGCGGGGCCGTTCGACGTTTCCCGGCCCGGTTCGGACCTCAGATCCGCACCTCGACGGTGCCGACCGCCTTGTCGTGCAGGCCGCGGGTGTCGCGGTCCCACACCAGCGGCGGCACCAGCAGGCAGAGCAGCAGCGTGCGCAGCAGCACCTGCGGGATGGTCGCGCGGCGGCCGTCCAGCCGGACCACCCGGAGGCCGAACAGCCGCTTGCCGACCGTCGTCCCGGTCGTGGCGAGCAGCAGCGCGGTGACGGCGAAGAACAGCGGCGTCGTCCACAGGTTGGCCGAGGACGCGGCGCCCTTGGTCAGCAGCCCGTAGGCGACCAGGGAGACCAGCCAGCCGTCCACGAACACGGCGCCGATCCGGCGGGCGGGGCCGGCGATCGAGCCGGGGCCCTCCTTGGGCAGTCCGAGGCGCTCACCGCGGTAGCCGAAGTCGGCGCCCATCTTCTCGGCGGCCGCCTTCGGGCCGTCGATCCACGATCCCAACGCTTCTCTGGTGTCCACGAATCCACACTAACCGGGCGGCCCCCGCGCGCAGCCACCGACTCCCCCGTCGTCCGCGGGCCGTCCCCGACCGAGTGAATCCGGGTGTCCGGGCTTACCAAGTGGTCCAGACCATTTCTCGAAGGACGGGCAGGTGGGTGGGCGTTTTGCCCCGGACCGTACGTCTTTGCCGCCCGTTCGGCGGAGGTGGTTAACATCTAAGAAACGAGCGGGTCACCGGTCGGAAACGGACCGTTCCTAGGGTGAGCCGCATTCGCACGCCGAGGAGGATGGATGTTCAACAACGCCGCCGAAGTGAAGCAGTTCATCCAGGACAACGACGTCAAGTTCGTCGACGTCCGCTTCTGCGACCTGCCGGGCGTCATGCAGCATTTCACCGTACCTGCGGCGACCTTCGACCCGTCCGAGACCCTGATGTTCGACGGCTCGTCGATCCGCGGCTTCCAGGCCATCCACGAGTCCGACATGGCCCTCGTCGCGGACCTCGCCACGGCCCGGCTCGACCCCTTCCGGGCCGAGAAGCACCTCAACATCAACTTCTTCATCCAGGACCCGGTCACCGGCGAGGCCTACAGCCGCGACCCGCGCAACGTCGCCAAGAAGGCGGAGGCCTACCTCGCCTCCTCCGGCATCGCCGACACCGCGTTCTTCGGGCCCGAGGCCGAGTTCTACGTCTTCGACTCGGTGCGGTTCGAGACCAGCGCCAACGCGTCCTTCTACCACATCGACTCCGAGGCCGGCGCCTGGAACACCGGCGCCGCCGAGGGCGACGTGCGCGGCTACAAGGTCAAGTACAAGGGCGGCTACTTCCCCACCCCGCCGGTGGACCACTTCGCCGACCTGCGCGCCGAGATGTCGCTGGAGCTGGCCAAGGCCGGCCTGGAGGTCGAGCGCCAGCACCACGAGGTCGGCACGGCCGGCCAGGCGGAGATCAACTACAAGTTCAACACCCTGCTGCACGCGGCCGACGACCTGATGCTGTTCAAGTACATCATCAAGAACGTCGCCTGGCGCAACGGCAAGACGGCCACCTTCATGCCGAAGCCGATCTTCGGCGACAACGGCTCGGGCATGCACGTCCACCAGTCGCTGTGGAGCGACGGCTCGCCGCTCTTCTACGACGAGCAGGGCTACGCCGGGCTCTCCGACACCGCGCGCTACTACATCGGCGGCCTGCTGCGGCACGCGCCCTCGCTGCTGGCGTTCACCAACCCGTCGGTGAACTCCTACCACCGCCTGGTGCCGGGCTTCGAGGCGCCGGTCAACCTGGTCTACTCGCAGCGCAACCGCTCGGCCGCGATCCGCATCCCGATCACCGGCTCCAACGCCAAGGCCAAGCGCATCGAGTTCCGCGCGCCGGACCCGTCGTCCAACCCGTACCTGGCGTTCTCGGCGATGCTGATGGCCGGACTCGACGGCATCCGCAACAAGATCGAGCCGCTGGAGCCGGTCGACAAGGACCTCTACGAGCTCGCCCCCGAGGAGCACGCGAACGTCCCGCAGGTGCCGTCGTCCCTCCCGGCGGTCCTGGAGGCGCTGGAGGCCGACCACGAGTACCTCCTCGCGGGCAACGTCTTCACGCCCGACCTGATCGAGACGTGGATCGACTTCAAGCGCACCAACGAGATCGCCCCGATCGCCCTGCGGCCGCACCCGCACGAGTTCGAGCTGTACTACGACCTCTAGGCCGCCAGGCGTCCCGAAGCCCCCGTCCCGGCAACTCGCTTGCCGCGGCGGGGGCTTCCCGGTGTCGGACCACCGCCATGGGGAGCAAAGGCGGAGTGACACCGACCATCCGCGTGTCGGCGGACGTGGAGGCGGACGGGCGCGCGGGAGTTCCCGGGCCCCGCGCAGCGGCGCTCGGTAGGCTGGACGGCATGGAGATCTGGATCAACCCGCGCTGCGGCAAGTGCCGGACGGCCCTCGGCGAGCTGACCGCGGCCGGGGCCGAGTACACCGTGCGGCGCTACCTGGAGGACCCGCCGACCGCGGCCGAGCTGGAGGCGGTGCTGGGGCGGCTCGGCCTGGAGCCGTGGGACATCACGCGCCTCGACGAGCAGGCCGCGAAGGACCTCGGGATGAAGCAGTGGACCCGGGAGCCGGGCGACCGGGCGCGCTGGATCGCCGCGATGGCCGAGCACCCGATCCTCATCCAGCGCCCGATCATCACCGCGGACGACGGCCACGCCGTCGTGGCCCGGACCCCCGAGGCCCTCAAGTCCGTCCTGCCGTGACGCCGAAGCGGCCGGTCAGTGGAGCCTGGTGCGCTCCACCGGCCGGCCCGGGTGCCAGTTGAAGACCCACAGGTGGCCGTCCTCCAGGCCGGTGTGCACCACCTGCTCCAGGTCGAGCCGGAACGCGTGGAACGGGCCCGGCGGCGGCTCGGGCAGATCGGCGACGAAGGCGGCGAGTTCGACCTCGTCGGTGATCTCCACCGCCCGGCCGGACAGCTTGGAGTCGCCGCCCGCCATGGTCTCGTCCCCGGGGCGCGAGTGCAGGGCGAAACGGCCGTCACGCTGGAGGTCGCGCGCCTTCACCGAGCCGTACATCGACCCGAGCATCGCGTCGGCGCCGATGAAGTCGACCTCGGTGCCGCTCACCCTGGGCGATCCGTCCTTGCGCAGCGTCGCCAGGACGTGGTGCTTGCCGGCCTCGAACCGGGCCCGTACGAGGGGCGCGAGATCGGGTGCCTCCTGCTCGAAATCCTGCCAGGTAACCATGCCGCCAGTCTGGCACCGGGCACCGACAATCCGCCGCCCCCGCCGTGTTGTCGGTGCCCGGTGCCAGACTGGCGGGGTGACCACCACGACCACGTACATCGCGTTCCTGCGGGCCATCAACGTCGGCGGCCGGACGGTGAAGATGGAGCGGCTGCGGGCGCTCTTCGCCGAGCTGGGGCTGGCCGACGTCCGTTCGTACATCCAGTCCGGCAACGTGTTCTTCAGCACGGACGAGCCCGATCGCGCCGCCCTCACCCTGCGCATCGAGCGGCACCTGGAGGAGTCGCTGGGCTACCCCGTCCCGGTGCTGCTGCGGACGGTCGACGAGGTGGCCGCCATGCTGGCCGCCGAGCCGTTCAGGGGCGTCGAGGTGACGCCCGACGTCCGGCTGGTCATCGCGTTCCTCTCCGAGCCGCTCCCCGCCGACCTCACCGTCCCGCGCACGTCGCCGAAGGGCGACTACGAGGTGCTCGGTGCGGACGCGGGCGCCGCGTACGTCGTGGTGCACCTGAAGAACGGCAAGTGGGTCACCAAGGAGATGTTCGACAAGCGGTACACGGGGTCGGTGACGTCCCGGTTCCTGCACACGACGGAGAAGATCCTGGCGGCGGCCAGGAAGTCCTGACCCCGGATCCGTGGAACCGCGGCGCCGTCTGACCCCGGATCCGTGGAACCGCGGCGCCGTCTCCGGTGTCCTGATCCGGGGGGACATCGTGAACCGTCGTGGACGCTGCGCGGCGGCGGCCGGAATCTGGACAGCCGGGCACGGCGCCGCCGACAATCGGGACATGACGCATCCTGAGATCCGGACGTACGCTGTCCGGCCGTCCGAGGCCGAGCGGGACCAGGCGCTCGGGGTGCTGCGCGACGGCGCGAGCAGTGGCCGGCTGTCGCACGAGACCTTCCTCGGGCGGATGGAGGTCGTCCTGCACGCCACCAGCCGCGCCGAGTTGGACGCGGCGATGGCCGACCTGCCCACCGGGAACCCGGTGGAACGCTTCCTGATGCGGGCAGTGGGCCGGATCTCCGGGTTCGGCGAGCGGATCAACCGGGCCTGGCGCACCGAACGGCTGCCGGGCCTGAACCTCCCGCAGAGCACCGGGCAGTTGACGATCGGCCGGATCCCCGGCTCCGGGCTGCGGCTGCACGACGCCTCGGTCTCCCGCCACCACGCCGAACTGCGGCACGAGGACGGCGGCTGGGTGCTGTACGACCTCGGCTCGACCAACGGCACCCACGTGAACGGCCACCGCATCGCGGGCGGCGCCCGGGTGCGCCCGGGCGACCAGGTCCGCTTCGGCAACCTGGAGTTCCGCCTCGCGAGCGGATAGCCGTGGAGCGGACGGCCGCCCGCGCCCGCGCCGAGGATGCGTTCGGCGGCCAGCAGACGGGTGATCAGCGGCGGTCGCAGGAGAGAGGTCACCGGCGGGTTGGTAGCAGGAGGACCCTCCGCCCGGGGCGTTGTCGGTGGTGGGTGGGAGGATGCCGGCATGACGCAGGAGACGCCGACGCCCGAGCTCGACCCCGAGGTGCTGCGCGAAGCCCGTGACCGGGCCCGCGAGTTGATCCGGTGCGGCTTCCAGGAGCCGGACGAGATAGCCGAGTCCCTGGTCGAACTCCTCGACGACCAGGGGCTGACGGAGGAGGAGGCGGAGCGGATCGTCGCTCCGCTCTGGCGGGAGCGGCTGGCCGAGCAGGCCGGCTGGCCCGAGGTCACCCACGTGGACCGGCTGGTCGCGGCCTTCGACGCGCTGGAGGAGGAGGGCATCGTCGCGGCGATGGACTTCACCTGCTGCGCGAGCTGCGGCTACGCCGAGATCGGAGACGAGGCCGACGAGGACTCGCGCGGTTTCGTCTTCTTCCACCAGCAGGACACCGAACGCGCCGCTGCCGGGCATGGCCTGATGCTGCGTTACGGCGGCTTCCGGACGGCCGGTGAGCAGGGCGGGCCCGTGGAGTCGGCGGACGCGGCGGCGCTCCGGACGGTGGAGATCGGCCGGGAGGTGGTGGCCGCGCTGGCGGCGGAGGGCCTGCCGGTGGAGTGGGACGGTTCGCCGGGCAAGGCCATCCTGGTCACACCGCTGGAGTGGCTGAACCGCCTGCCGGAGTAGCCACGGCCGTACGCGTCGTGCGCCCCCTCGCCGCATGTGCCCGCGGCCCTTGCCACGCGCGTAGATCGACGGCCCGCGAAAAACCCCGGGCTCAGTCGGGGAGGATGCCCCAGTCGCCCGCCGGCCCCCACAGCGGCGAGGTGCAGCGCTCGTACGTCGCCCGCCAGTGCGGCCAGGAGCGGGCCACGTCGTCGTCGCACTCGGCGAGCAGCCGCTCGACGACGGCCGGCTCCACGCCCTCCAGCAGCCAGGCCAGCGCGTCGGCCGTGCCCGGGCCGTTGGCGGAGCGCAGCAGGTCCAGCAGCTCGGCCAGGCTGCCGACCCGCGAGCTGTCGGCGAACACGCCCTCCATCCGCGGCAGCAGCTGGCGCTCCTCGATCCGCAGGTGCGTCTCCAGCCGGGCCGCGAGGTCCTCGATCGCGTACGCCACCGGCCAGACGCTGCCGGTGTCCCGGCTGGCGATCCGGACCAGCGTGGTGACCCGGGTGAACGAGTGGTCGAGGTTGTGGTGGTCCGCCTCCAGCCAGTTGAGCAGCAGCCGCAGCTCGGGCGCGAAGCGGCGCACGATCGGCCAGATCCGGGTGTCCTGCTGCTCGTGGTGGCAGGTCAGCATCGCGGTCACGAAGTCCCAGTGCCGCAGCAGCGCCTCGCCCTTGGTGTCCTCGCCGGGCTGCAGCAGCCGCAGCGCGTTGGGCAGCCGGGCGAGGTCCCGGCGCAACGCGGCGTGCACCAGCCGCAGCCCGGCGAAACGGATCGCCAGGGGCTCCTCGTCCTCGGCTCGCTCGGGTGCGGAGGCGGACGGCGGCGGCAGCAGGTGGATCGGCATGGCACTCTCTTCACGAATCGGCGGGGCGTGCGGTTCACGGCCCCCGGAAGGCGGCCCCGTTCACTGTGCGCACAGTCGATCAGAGGTGAATCAATGTCCGATTGACGCGCAGGTCACAGCCGTTCCGACGCCCGGACGCAACACTTCGCGCCGCCCGTCCCGTGTATCAGTGCGAGGGTGCGCGCCGCGCACCGGGAACCCCAGGAACAGCGAGGCCGCATGTCACCGGAGTTGGAGCAGTCCTTCGACGAGTTCGTCGCGGGCCGGTACACCGCCCTGCGCCGCACCGGCTACCTGCTCTGCGGCGACTGGCACCTCGCCGAGGACCTCGTGCAGATCACCCTGGTGAAGCTGTACGCGCGCTGGTCCCGGCTGCGCGACCCGGAGTCGGCGGCCGGCTACGCCCGCACCACCCTGGTCCGCAACTACATCGACACCCGGCGGCTGCGCCGCTCGCAGGAGGTCGCGGCACCGGAGCTGCCCGACGCCCCGGCGCCCGGCCCGGCCGGCGCCCCGGCCGACCCGGAGCGGCGGCTGGCGCTGCTGGCCGCACTGGCGCAGGTCACCCCGGCCTACCGGGCGGCACTGGTGCTGCGGTTCTGGGAGGACCAGACGATCGAGGCGACGGCGGCGGTCCTGCGCCAGAGCACCGGCACGGTGAAGTCCAACACCAGCCGGGGACTGGCCCAACTGCGGGCGATCCTCGGCGACTCGCTGCACGAGATCGCAGCCGGCTGAGCACGTGACGAGCACGGAAGACGAGCAGGACGAGGAGAGGAAGACGGGATGACCCGGGATGATCCGGCGCACGGCGCCGACGAGATGGGCGCGCTGTTCCGTTCAGTGCTGGACCAGTCCGAGCCCGCCACTCCCCCGGGGCTGCTCCCCGAGGTCCGCCGCTCCGGCGGGCGGCTGCGGCGCCGGCGCCGGCTGACGGCGGCGGGCGCCGCGGTGGCGGCGGTGGCACTGCTGGCCACGGCGGGGTGGGCGGTCGACGGACGGACGGCGGCGCAGCGCACGACCGTTCCGGCGGGGCCGACCGCGTCGGCGACGTCGGCGGTGCCGAGCACCGCGGCGCCCAGCAGCTTCCCTCCGCCGCCGCCCAACACTGACCAGGCCGCGCACGCGGCGTGGGAGCGGCAGGTCAACGCCGCTGGGCACCAGGCCCTGCTGAAGGTGTTCCGGGCCCACCTGCCGGCCGACTTCAACGCCGTGTCCGACGGCGACGGGACCTGGAGGTCGACGGTGTTCGAGTTCACCAGGAAGGACGGCGGCGCCGTGGGAGCGTGGCGGGAGGAGGAGATGTACGACGAGCTGGACGGCGGCCAAGACTCGCCCTGCGAGCCGATCCCGAGCCGGACGGGCCCGCTTCCCCCTTTCGGCAAGGACTGCGAGCGCCGGGCCCTGCCCGACGGCTCGGTCGCCTGGGCCTTCCACCCGGTGGCGCCCGGCCGGGGCCAGTGGAGCGTGCTCACGGTGGTGACCCCCCAGCACAGGCAGTACAGCCTGGACTTCGGCCGGAACGGCAAGCCCCCGTACCAGCCGACCGACGAGACCGTCGCCCTGCCCCGACTGCTGGACCTGGCCGCCGCCCCGGGCTTCCTGGAGGCGATCCGCGACGGCTGGTACTACAAGGTCAAGGAGAACGCCGGATAGACCGCCGCCGGTGCCGGGGAACAGCTCCCCGGCACCGGCGGTCGGCGTACGCGCGGACGGGCTCAGTCGGCCGCCGGGCCCGCCAGGTTCCTGGTGAGCCACTGCAGCGTGTCCGGGATCATCTTCTTGAAGTCCGAGGTCAGGTGCTTGCCACCGGGCTGCTCGTAGTACTCGATGGCGACCGGCGCAACGGCCTTGGCCACCCAGCTCTTGACCACGTTCTTCTCGTACCCGTTGGCGCCGCCGGCCGTGACCAGCATCTTCACGTCGGCCTTGCCCTGGGTGACCAGCACGTCGGGGTTGTTGGCCGCCCGCTCGGCGTCGTGGCCCTTCCACAGGTGCGAGTCCGGGATGAAGTAGCCGTCGATCGGGACGGCGGCCTTGTAGAGGTCGGGGTACTGGAGCGAGAGCTTGGCGCTGCAGAACCCGCCGGTGGAGGCGCCCATGATGCCCCAGCTGTCGCGGCCCTTCAGGGTGCGGAAGTTGGCGCGGACCCAGTCCGGGATGTCCTGGGCCATCCAGGTGGCCATCTTGGGCTGGCCGGGGATGTCGGAGCAGTCCAGCGCGTTGTTCTCGTCGCTGTTGAAGTTCTGCACCGGCATGATCATGATGAACGGGTGGGCCTTGCCCGCCTTGACCAGCTGCTCGTCCTCCTCCTGGATCGGCAGCTGGTTGGTGTCGGTCCAGGTGTTGTAGCCGTTGCTCTGGCCGCCCGCGTAGAGGGTCAGCACCGGGAAGCCGGTCTTGGCGTACTTGGGGTCGTTGTACTCGGGCGGCAGCCAGACCCACACCTGGCCGGTCACGCCGGACTTCGGGCCGGCCAGCTTGGTCATCATGATCGGGCCGACGGTGGTGTCCCGGACCTTGCTCAGCTGGGGCTGGCCGGTCGGCATCTGCACCTTGCCGCCCGAGGCGGCCGCGCTGCCGGGCGCGGCGGAGGCGGCGGCCGGGTCGCCCGGGACCGCGCTCGTGCCGGCCGCGCTCGGGGTGTCGGCCGCCTTGGCGCTGTCCCCCTTCCCGCCGCCGGAACTCCCGCAGGCCGCGAGCGAGGCAGCCAGGGTGAGCACGGCGGCGCCGGTCAGGACGGCGCGGGAACGGGACGACTGCCTTAGCACGGTGAGGACTCTCCGACCGATGTCACGCCCGGTCCGGCTGGCCGGGCGGCGGCCCCCGGGTGGGGCCGGACAGACCCGGGGCACGGCTCGGCGCTGCCCCCGGAAGTGCGGCCCGCCGCAGCGTGCCGTCCTGCGATCTTATGACGTGGGCCGGGGCGGGCCGGTTGCGCGCCGGCCACCGGAAATCCAATGTTTGTCCGCGATCAGGTAAAACCCGTCACACGGTCCCCCCGGGGCCCCGCCGAACGGCGGGGAGCACAGCGGCGGGCCCGCCGGGCGGCCGGATCTTCGGGGTCCTCCACCAGTGACGACGGCCCGCACGTCCGAGAGGATCGGCTCAACCCCGAGCGCGAGGAGCCCGCCATGCACCAGCAGACCGCCGTCGTCACCGGAGCCGGGAGCGGGGTCGGCCGGGCCGTCGCGGTCGAGCTGGCCGCCGCCGGCTGGCGGCTCGTCCTGGCCGGGCGCCGGGCCGAACCGCTGCACGGGACCGCCCGGCTGTGCGGCACTCACCCGAACGGCGCCCCGGCGGCCGTGGTGCCCACCGACGTCACCGACCCGACGGCGGTGGACGCGCTGTTCGCCGCGGCCGCCGAACGCTCCGGCCGGGTGGACCTGCTGTTCAACAACGCCGGCGGCTTCGGCCCGGCCGTCCCGGTGGACGAGTTGGAGGTGGACGCCTGGCGCGCGGTGGTCGACCTCAACCTGACCGGCGCCTTCCTCTGCGCCCGGGCCGCCTTCCGGCTCATGAAGGCGCAGGACCCGCAGGGCGGCCGGATCATCAACAACGGCTCGATCTCCGCGCACGTCCCGCGCCCGCACTCGATCGCGTACACCGCGACCAAGCACGCCGTCACCGGGCTGACCAAGTCGCTCTCGCTCGACGGCCGCCCGTACCGGATCGCCTGCGGGCAGATCGACATCGGCAACGCGGCCACCGACATGACGGCCGCGATGAGCGCCGGGGTGCGGCAGGCGGACGGGCGGATCGCGCCGGAGCCGACCATGGACGTGGCCGACGTGGCCCGTACGGTGCGGCACATGGCCTCGCTGCCGCTGGAGGCGAACGTGCAGTTCGCGACGGTGATGGCGACCACCATGCCGTACATCGGCCGCGGCTGACGCGTCACTCGTCGCGCGAGTGACGGTGGCGCAGCGAACCGCCGTCCCCGGAACGGCGGTTCGAACCGGCCGGGCCACCCACAGGAGGGACCCCCGTCAACGCGTGCTGACGGAGGTCCCTCGGCGCACCGCTACGGCTGCCAGGTGTCGTTCAGCGCGACCGTCCCCGAGGAGGGCACCGTCGCCGTGCGGTTGGCGCCGGACTCCCAGGTGACCGCCCCACTCGCGTCCTTGCGGACGTACTTGTACTGGAAGGACGTGCCGGCCGGCAGCGAGAGCGCCAGCGACCAGACCGGGTAGCCGGAGGACGAGAGCGGCAGCGCCTTGGCCGGGTCCCAGCCGCCCAGCGCCGGGTTGTCGCCGACGACGTAGATGTTCTGCCCGAACGACGTGGTGGCGTTGACGCCGAACGACGCGCCCGTCACGTTGCTGCCGCCCGCGACGTACAGTGCGACCGCTTCACCCGCGCCGACCGTCGCGGTGAACTGCCCGTTCGCGCCCACCTGG
Organism: Kitasatospora sp. NPDC001660; assembly: GCF_053596725.1. Lineage (NCBI taxonomy): Bacteria > Bacillati > Actinomycetota > Actinomycetes > Kitasatosporales > Streptomycetaceae > Kitasatospora > Kitasatospora sp. NPDC001660. The sequence continues at coordinate 304,292 of NZ_JBSFGU010000004.1, forward strand.
TAGGTCGGGCCGGTGCAGCCGCCGCCGGGCTGCGGGTCGCCGTGCTGGACGTCGCAGTAGGTCCCGGCCGGCAGGCCGGTCTGGAAGGTCTGGGTGATCGCACCGCTCTCGTGGTTGATCGCGACGTAGCCCTGGTTGCCGCGGCCGAAGGCGATCGCGTTGTTGCCGTTGGACCACCAGTCGGTCACGCCGGTGCCCGCGACCGCGTTGCGGAAGCCGACCATGTTGGCGATCTGCCGCCAGGCGTGGGTGCAGTTCCAGCCGTCCTGGTAGCAGGCGTTCACGGTGCCGCCGTTGGGCGGGCCGTCGTCCTTGTTGGTGAAGCCGTAGCCGGAGTAGATGTTCGGCGAGCCGTAGGTCGAGGCCAGCAGGAAGACGTTGGCCAGCGTGTAGGTGTTGCCGTAGGTGTAGTTGAGGGTCGAACCGTTGCGCTCGGTGTCCCAGTTGTCGATGAAGCTGCGCGCCTGGCTGCTCGGCAGGTAGCCCCAGGAGGCGCCCCAGCCGCTGAGGCCGGCGAGCTTGTCGCTGGTGAAGATGCGCTTGAGGTCGGTGCCGACGCGGAACTCGTCGACATCGCCGTTGCCGGTGTACTCGGACGGCTGGATCGGCTCGCCGGCGCCGTAGATGACCTCCTGCACCCAGAAGGCGTTGGGGTTGGCCATCTTGGCCTTGATGGCGGCCAGGTCGGTGGCGGCGATGTGCTTGGCGGCGTCGATCCGGTAGCCGTCGACGCCGAGCGAGGCCAGGTCGTCCATGTAGTGCGCGATGGTCTGCTGGACGTACGCGCTGCCGGTGTCCAGGTCCGCGAGGTTGACCAGCTCGCAGTCCTGCACGTTGGTGCGGTCCTGGTAGTTGCTGACCGGCTGGCGGCAGGTGTGGAAGTCCTGGTCCTGGTAGACGCCGGGGTAGTTGTACTTGGTGTAGGCGGTGCCGCCGGTGCCGGTGCCCGAGCCGGCCGTCATGTGGTTGACGACCGTGTCGGCGATGACCTTGACCCCGGCCGCGTGGCAGGTGTCGACCATGTTCTTGAAGGCCGTCCGGTCGCCGAGCCGCCCGGCGATCTGGTAGCTGACCGGCTGGTAGGAGGTCCACCACTGCGGGCCCTGGATGTGCTCCTGCGGCGGCGAGACCTCGACGAAGCCGTAGCCCTTCGGGCCGAGCGTGGTGGTGCAGGCCTGGGCGACGGAGTCGAAGCGCCACTCGAAGAGAGTCGCGGTGACGTCCTTGCCGTTGTTGGCGGGCGGGGAGGCATGGGCGGTGGGGGCGCCGAGACCGGCGGTGAACGAGAGCGCGAGCGCCGCCGATGCGGCGAGCGCTCCGGCCGCGCGGGCAGGCCGGCGGGTGGGGGCGGTGGTGACCACGTCGTCTCCAAGGGGGGCGGCTGGGGTGGGGGCAGCCGATGTGCAGGAAGTTTCTGTAACTTGCCGGAAACTTGCAGAGAACTTAGAGCCGCGGGGAGACACCGTCAAGACAAAGGGACGAAACGTTTCCGCATCAGTAGGAGTCAACCAGGAGGAGCCGACAGCCGGGCACGAGCGGACACGACGAGGGCCCGGCAGCCACCGGCTGCCGGGCCCTGCCTACCGACCGGAGGTCAGCCGGTCTGGATGGAAGTGTCGTCGATCACGAAGCTCGTCTGCAGCGAGGTGTCCTCGGTGCCGGTGAACTTCAGCGTGACGCTCTTGCCCGCGTAGGACGAGAGGTCGAAGGTCCGCTGCTGGTAGCCGGCCGCCGCGTCCACGTTGGAGTACGTCTTCAGCGTGGTCCCGTTGACCGACACCGTCAGCTTGTCGTACGCCGTCGTGCCCGTCTCCGCGGTGTCGATGTGCAGCCAGAAGCTCAGCGTCGCCTTGCAGCCCGCCGGGATCGTCACCGTCTGCGACAGCGTGTCCGTGTGCGACGAGCCGTAACCGTCCAGCCACGCCTTCCAGTTGCCGCCGTGCGCCGCCTGCGACGCGCTGTTGTCGATCACACCGCTGGACGCCGTCCACGGCGCCGCCGAACCCGTCTCGAAGCCCGCGTTGCCCAGCAGCTGGGTCGGCGTGCAGCCGCCGCCACCGCCCGAGACGCTCCAGGCGAAGCTGGTCGTCGCGGTCTTGCCGCCGGCGTCGGTGACCGTGACGGTCACGTTGTAGTTGCCCGCCGTGGAGGCCGTGCCGGAGATCACGCCGGTCGAGGAGTTGATCGACAGGCCGGTGGGCAGGCCGGTGGCGGAGTAGGACAGCGGTGCGGTGCCGCCCGAGGCCTGGACCTGAAGGTTCACCGAGCCGTTCAGCGCGGTGGACTGGCTGCCCGGGTTGGTGACGCTGACGCCGCCCGGGTTCGGCGGCACCTGGCCGACGTTGACGCCCGCCCACGCGAGGCCCACCTGGTAGACCTCGTTGCTGTTCGCGCCGTAGAGGTCGGTGGCCGCGCTGATCGTCGCCGTGCGGGCGGCGGCGTAGTCGGTGGTCGAGGTCATGTAGGCGGTGAGCGCCTTGTACCAGATCTGCTTGGCCTTGTCCCGGCCGATGCCCGCGACGGTGACGTTGTTGGCCGTCGGGCTGTTGTAGTTGAAGCCGTTGATGCTCTTCGCGCCGCTGCCCTCCGACAGCAGGTAGAAGAAGTGGTTGGCGACACCGGACGAGTAGTGGACGTCCAGGTTGCCCACGCCCGAGTACCACGAGTCCGCCGAGGAGCCGTCCTTGGAGGGCTGGTCCATGTAGCGCAGCGGGGTGCCGTTGCCGTTGATGTTGAGCTGGATGCCGATGAAGTAGTTCGGCGGCGTGGAGGGCAGGTTGGCGTTCCACTCCACCATCTTGCCCATGATGTCGGAGGTGGCCTCGTTGAGGCCGCCGGACTCACCGGAGTAGTTGAGCGCGGCGGTCGCGGCGGTGACGCCGTGCGTCATCTCGTGGCCGGCGACGTCGAGCGCGGTGAGCGGGTGGGTGTTGCCGGAGCCGTCGCCGTAGGTCATGCAGAAGCAGGAGTCGTCCCAGAACGCGTTCACGTAGTTGTTGTCGTAGTGGACGCGGCTGTAGGCGCCGACACCGTCGTTGCGGATGCCGTTGCGGTTGAAGGCGCTCTTGTAGAAGTCCCAGGTCGCGGCGACGCCGTACTGGGCGTCCACGGCCGCGGACTCGCCGTTGGCGGCGGTGCCGTCGCCCCAGGTGTCGGAGGACTTGGCGTACAGCGTGCCGTTGCCGGAGGTGCCGTTGCTCATGTTGGTCGTGTACTGGCCGCCGCGGGTGCCGTCCTTGAGCTGGTACTGGCCGCCGCTCTGCGTCGTGGTGAGCGGCACGTTGCCGACGTAGACGCCGGTGCCGCTGCCGGTCTCGATGGTCTCGTTCTTGCTGAGCACCTCGCCGGTCGCCGCGTCGGTGACGACGTGCAGGCGGCTCGGGGTGCCGTCGTCGCCCTTGCCGCTGACGACGGTCTCGTAGGCGAGCTTCGGGGTGCCCTTGGCGGCGAAGACCACCAGGCGCGGCGCGGCCTCCAGCGCCGCGCCCGACTCGGCGGCCAGCGCGCTCTCCTGGGCCTTCGGCGCGGCGAGCGCGGGGGTGGTGTCCAGGCCCGCCAGGACGGCGTCGCTGGCCTTGGTCACGCCCTTCGTGGCGCCGGCGCCGGTCTGGTGGACGACCAGGTCGCCGCCGAGGACCGGCAGTCCGGCGTAGGTGCGCTCGTACCGCAGGTGGCGGTCGCCGTTCGCGTCCTGGACGACGTCCTTGGTGACCAGCTTCTCCTGGTCGCTCAGCCCGATGCTCCGGGCGAGGCTCGCGGCCTGCTGGTTGGCGGAGGAGATGAGCTGCGCACGGGCGGACAGTTGCTGGGCGACGACGGACGGCGCGTCGGGGGCGGCCGCCTGGGCGATGACCGGGATGCCGGTCACCAGCAGCGCGGTGGTGGCGGCCATGACGACCGCCGCCTTCCGGGCGTGGGCGTAGCGGGACATGCGGACTCCTTAACCGACCGGCGCGGGTGTGCGCGCGGTGGAGGGCGACCTGGGCCGCAGGGTTGCGGCGCAGTGGGGGCCCCCGGCGGTGTGCGCCAGGGGTGCGGCGGTGCTCACAGAGTCAGGTGCAGAGGGGTGCAAGGGCGTACAGGGGTGCAATGGTGCGCACGGGGAACTTCGCTGCCGCGAGGGGGAGTTGGGGGGCCCTCGTCCGCAGCAGGGGGAATCGTGACAGCAAACAAGCCGTTAATGACAGATGCATGCCATGGATTGGCCGATTCGTGTTCGCGACCGGTCATCGCCGAGTGCTTCAACCCTGTTACAGGTAAAGGCACTTACAACAACGGTTTTCATGAGCGCCAAATGGTTCGGCCCCCGTGCAGCGGCACTGACCAGCGCTCAGGCCACCGCCGGGCCACGCGGCCGGGGCACAGCGTCCGCGGGGCGCGACACATCACCTTTCCGGCCGAGCCACCGACCGGTTCCGGCCAGTTCGGGACCCCGGGAACGGCATGGGCCCCGCACCGCCTGGACAGCGGTGCGGGGCCCGTCGGCCGGCCGGTGCTCAGCTCTGGACGAACACCGCCACGGTGCGGCCGGGCACGGTGAACGTGCCGGTCGCGGCGTCGAAGCCGGACTGCTTGACCACCGGGTCCGCGCCGCCCGCCTGAACGGGGTGCAGCGCCTGGGCCGTCCCCTTCAGGGCGGCCACGGTCTGGCCCTGCGCGGTGGGCGTGGCGTTGAAGACCACGGTGACGCCCTTCTCGGCGCCGGCCAGCCCGGTGCCGTCCAGGTGCAGGGTGATCACCCCGGGCGTCTCGCCGGCGGTGCCGGAGAGCGGGTAGGACAGCCGCTGCTGGACGTCGGCGAGGGTCGGCAGCGAGAACAGCGGCGAGGACTGCTTGATCCGCAGGAAGTCCTGGAACTGCGCCGCGGTCGCCCGGATGTCGTCCGCGCCGACGGTCAACTTCGGGTTGGCCAGCAGCGATTGGGCGGTCGGCCAGAGCTCCTTGTTGTCGGCCGCCATCGGCAGCCCGCGGCCCCAGCCGTTGCCGTCCGCGGCCCCTGTCGATGGATTGGGCCAGTGGATGGCGTTGAACCAGTCGCCCGAGTTGTAGGAGTTGGAGTCGAGCGACTTCGAGCGCAGCAGGTCGCTGCCCGCCTGGGCGAAGCCCGCGCCCTGGGTGAGCGCGGTGAGCGAGAGCCCGAGCGCCTGCATCCGGGCCCGGTCGGCGGGGGCGGTGCCGGTCGGCAGCTTGTAGGCGAGGGCGTCGAACAGGTCGGTGTTGTCGTGGGCGTCCACGTACTCCACCGCCTCACCCGGCCTGCTCGCGTACCCGGTCGGGGCGCCGTTGTAGTCGACCTGCGCGCCGGTGACGGCCTTCCCGGAGCTGTCGGTGAACGAGTAGCCGGCCAGGTTGCCGGTCAGCCCGACCTTCAACTGGTCCATCTCGTGCAGGAGCCGGACCCTCTGCTGATCCGGGGTGCCGTTCGCGGGCGAGCCGTTCGGGTCGGTGTACAGGCCCGAGGCGAAGCCCTGCTGCGGTGCGGAGCCCAGCATGAAGTTGCCGCCGCGGGCGGCGTCGCGCATCCGGTCGTCGAAGGTCGCGATGCCGGTGCCGGCCATGTTGGCCTGGGTGGCCTGGACGAACCGGGCATCATTGGCGACCACGCCGAAGTTCCAGCCCTCGCCGTAGAGGAAGACGTTCTTGCCGTCGACGCCGTCCGAGTCCGGCGTCATCTTCCGCAGTGCGGCCTGCACGTCGAGCATGGTGGACTTCGGGTCGAGGCCCATCAGGTCGAAGCGGAAGCCGTCGACCTTGTACTCGCGCGCCCACATCGTCACCGAGTCGACGACGAGCCGGTTCATCATCGCGTGCTCGGGCGCGGTGTCGGCGCAGCAACTGTCCGTCGTCACCTTGCCGTTGGCGTCGAGCCGCTGGTAGTAGCCGGGCACGACCCGGTCCAGCACCGAGTGCTCGTCCTGGCCGCTGGCGGCGGTGTGGTTGAAGACGACGTCCAGCACCACCCGCAGCCCGGCCTCGTGCATCGCCTGCACCATCTGCCGGAACTGCACGGTGCGCGCGGTCCCTCCCCCACCCTCCGGGCGGGAGGCGCCCCCATCGTCCGTCGCGTACGTGCCCTCGGGCACGTTGTAGTGCAGCGGGTCGTAGCCCCAGTTGTACGCGTCGTCCGCGGCGACGGCCGCCACGCACTCCTGCTGCTTCGGGCCGTCCGGCGGAAGGGACTTGAGGTCGCAGGGCGGCAGCTTCTGGTCCGCCTTGTTCTTCGGGACGGACGCGATGTCGAAGGTCGGCAGCAGGTGGATGGTGGTCACCCCGGCCTTCGCGAGGTCCCGCAGGTGCTGCATCCCGGCGGAGCCGGACTCGGTGAAGGCGAGGTAGGTGCCGCGCTCGGCAGCCGGAACGGTGCCGTCCTCGACCGAGAAGTCGCGGACGTGCAGCTCCTGGATCTGCTGCCGCGCGGGCGGGACGGCCGCCGGGACGTTCTGGTCCTCCCAGCCCTTCGGCTTGAGCTCCTTGGCGTCGAGGTCGGCCACCAGGCTGCGCTTGGAGTCGGCGGACAGGGCGACCGAGTACGGGTCGGTGACGGTGTTGACGACCATCTGCTGCACCGAGGGCGCCCAGACCTTCACCTGGTACAGGTAGTACTTGCCGTCCAGCTCACCCTTGTCGCGGACGACCTCCCACACACCGGTCTCGTCGTCGAGCTTCATCGGCAGCGTCCTGGGGGTGCCCCCGGTCGCACTGTCGAAGACCTGGACGGACACGTCCTGCGCGGTCGGCGCCCACACCGACAGCGCCACCTTGCCGTCGTAGTGCGCGGGCCCGAAGTCGACCCGCCCGGTGTGGCCGGCGTACAAGTCGTCGAGCACGCCCGGGATCTGGACCCCGGTGGCGGCCAACACGGCACCACTGGGCAGGTGTTCGGTGAACAGCAGCTGGCTGCGCAGCGCGGCCGGCACTCGCGCGGTGTCCCGGGCGTCCACGGTGAAGGCCCGGTAGCCCGCCAGGTGGGGGTACTTGGCCTTCTGCGCATCGGTCAGCCCGCCCTGGACGGGGTTGAGCCGGATCCACTGGCCGGGCTTGGTCAGCACGCCCTTGTCGGCGCGGATGCCGCCCGCGGGGTCGTAGACCAGCTGGGCGCTGGTGCCGCCGGCCAGCGCCGCGTCGGCCGCGCCGTAGTTCTGCGGGACGACGACGGTCTTCGCGTCGATCCACTGTGCCTTGGCGGTGCCGGGGTCCAGCTGCGAGGAGGAAGCGGTGCTCTGCGGCAGCAGGTAGCCCTCGCGGCCGCCGAGGATCCAGACCTCCCGGCCGTTGGACGCGAAGTCCAGCGACTGGTCGTTCGGCAGGTCCTTGTCGTTGCCGTTGTGGAGGATGTAGCTGAGGCTGGTCGCGCCGGGGGCGAGCGGCACCTCGAAGACGGCACCGAAGGCGTCGCGGCGCACCGGCATCAGCGGCTTGCCCCAGTCGGTGGGGCTGGCGGCGCCGGTCCAGTCGTGCAGGCCCCAGCCGTCGTAGGTGCCGTCGGCCCGGTTGTAGTGGATGACGGCGGTGTTGGCCGGCGGCGTGCTCGTCGGCCCGGGGTCGGTGGTGCGGACGGTCGGGTCGCCCTGCTTGACCCAGACCTCACCGGTGCTGCCGACGTCGATGTGCCGGTCGGCGTCCACGTCCTTGACGCCGTCCTTCTCGACGATGAACCCGACGTCCGAGGCGCCCGGCTTGAGCCGCACGTACGCGAACGCGCCGTACGCGTCCCGGCCGACGAAGCCGTGCCCGGCCGGCCACTGGGTGGACTCGCCGTCCGCGAGGTCGCCCCAGGCGTAGAGGTTCCAGCCGTCGTAGTTGCCGTCCGGCCGGTTGTAGTGCACGACGGCGTACGGGCGGGCGGTGGCCGTGGGCACCGGCGCGGGCGCGGGGGTGCCGGTGGTGAAGCTGCCGGTGGCGGAGCGCAGATGGCCGCTGGAGTCCTGCACGACGGCCTTGTACCGCACCACCGTGCCGGGCGCCACCGTGCTCAGGTCCTGGGTGACGGCGTACTTCCCGGTGTCGGCGGTGCCGAGCGTCTGCCAGGGTCCGTTGCCGATCTGCGCGGCGAACGTCACGCGGTTGAAGCCGCCGTCCGCCTTCGCCCCGATCGTGACGAGCCCGGTCGAGCCGTCCGCCGGCGGCTGCACCGATATCTGCGGCGCGGCGGCGACCGGGGCGAGCCTGGCGCCCGCCTTGAACACGACGGACGACAGCGGCGGCACGGTCACGGTCACCTTGCGGTCGGCGCCGCTGGTGAGCCGCTCACCCGGACCCGCCGCCGGGTAGATCCGGTCGAAGCCCATCCCGGCCGAGAACGTGTCCAGGGTGACGGTCTTCGCCTCGGCGGCGTTGTTGACCGCCACCAGGTACTCGACCTGCTGCCCGGCGTCGATCCGGGAGAACGCGTACACGCCCGCGCCGTTGGCGGCGTACCGCTCGATCTGGGCGCCGTCGGCGAGCGCCGGGTTGTCGCGGCGCAGCTTCGCCAGCCCCGCGATGCCCTGGTAGAGCTCGCCGCCCTGCCCGTACCGGTCGGCCGGTCCGGAGGGGCCGCCGAGCACGCGGTCGGCGTTGTACGACGGCGTCTTCGAGGCGAACACGTCCTGCCGGGCGTCCTTGTCGCCGCCCGCGCCGGTGAAGCCCTGCTCGTCGCCGTAGTAGACGACGGGCTGCCCGCGGGTGAGGAACTGCAGCTCGTTGCCGAGCCGGTCCTTCTTCAGCAGGGTGGTGTCGTCGGCGCCCGGGTTGTCGGCGAGCAGGAAGGAGCCGAAGCGGCCCATGTCGTGGTTGCCGAGGAAGGTCGGCAGCTCGTACGCGTCGGTGTCGGCGCTGGTGTAGCGGTAGTCCTGGGCGTAGACGTCGGCGAGGCTCGATGCCGGGCCGCCCTGCGAGACGTACGAACGGGCCGCGCCCTGGAACGGGAAGTCGAGCGTCGCCTGGAGCTTGCCCTTGGTGACGTACGGCGAGGTGACCGCCGGATCGCCGGAGTAGACCTCGCCGAACATGAAGAACTTCCTGTTCCCCTGCTTGGCGGCGAAGTCCTTGAGCGCGGGCGCCCATTGCTGCCAGAACGCCATGTCGACGTGCTTGACGGTGTCGATCCGGAAGCCGTCCACCCCGGCGTCCTTGACCCACTGCTCGTAGACCTTCTCGAAGCCCTTCACCACACGCGGGTTCTGGGTGTCGAGGTCGTCGAGCCCGTTGAAGTCGCCCTCGGTCGCGGACTCGCCGACGAAGGTCGAGTCGCCGCGGTTGTGGTAGAGCGCCGGGTCGTTGAGCCAGGACGGGCTCTTGGCGGTGGCATCGGCCGGGGTGCGGAAGACCGGGGTGTAGGGGAAGGAGTCCTTGGTGATCTTCGGCCAGGGCGCGCCACTGTCCGCGATCGCCGTCTCGTCGACCGGGTTGCCGTCCGCGTCGAGCGTCGGGTAGGCGCCGGTCGAGCGGTAGGCGTGCTGGTGCTCCGCGTCGTCGATGACGTCGGCGGTGTGGTTGGTGATGACGTCGAAGAAGACCTTGATGCCGCGGGCGTGCGCCTTGGCTATCAGCTCCTTCAGCTGGTCGTTGGTGCCGAAGTGCGGGTCGACCTGGGTGAAGTCGGTGATCCAGTAGCCGTGGTACCCGGCCGAGGCGTCGGCGCCGGTGCCCTGCACGGGCTTGTTCTTGAAGATCGGCGCCATCCAGATCGCGGTGGTGCCGAGGTTCTGGATGTAGTCGAGCTTCTGGATCAGGCCGGCCAGGTCGCCGCCGTGGTAGAAGCCCTTGTCGGCGGGGTCGAAGCCGTTGTCCAGCCGCCCGCCGGTGATGCCACCGGTGTCGTTGGCCGGGTCGCCGTTGGCGAAGCGGTCGGGCAGGACGAAGTAGAACTGCTCGCGGGTGAGGTCGTGCCGCCCGGCGGTGGCCGCGAGCGCGGCGTCCGACGGCAGGGCGGGCGGGGCGGCGGCGAGGGCCGCGGGGGCGCCGCCGAGGGTGGCGGCGGTCAGTGCGGAGGCCAGCAGGACGGCCGTGCGGCCGGGTCTGCGTCGGGTGCTCCGCCGGGGGCTGAGCGGCGTATCGGCCACTGAGGGCTCCCTTAGGGGGAAGGGGCGGTCGAGTTCCCTGGAAGCTAGCGGCCTGCAATATGTTTCAGCAAGATGCAGAAATGGTTTCGTGCCGGGAAAGTCCAGCGCACGGAGGGCCCACACGCGCTCCGGGCACCCCGATGGCGCGCCCCGCACGCGTCGGCATGACAATGGGACGTATGCCTGTCCCGCCGGTAAGCACCAGACCCGACCGCACCCCCTACCCCGGTGGGAGCCGCCCCCTCACCCTCAAGGGGGACAGCCGGTGAAGAATCCACTTCCAGAGGATGAGCAGGCGGCTACGGGACGTCTGGCAGACTTCTCGTCCATGGGGGAACCGACCGAGATCCAGGAAGCCGGCGCACGACGCGCCGACCAGGCGCGCGGTGGCGGTTCCGGAGCGCACCCGGCCACGCCCGGCGGTCCGTCCGACGGAGCCACCCGTACCGCCCCGTCCCGCACCGAGGCGCTGCGCGAGCGCGTCCGCGAACAGCGCCGCTCCCCGGCCCGGCCGCGGATCTGGTTCGAGCTGGCCATGATCGGGATCAGCTACTGGATCTACTCGATCATCCGGAACGCCGTCCCGGAGCAGGAAGCGATAGCCCAGAAGCACGCAAGCTGGATCTGGAGCCTGGAGCACCACCTCGGCATCGCCGTCGAGCGCTCGATCAACCACGCCATGGACAGCGTCGGGTGGCTCATCACGGGGATGAACTACTACTACGCGACGCTGCACTTCGTCATCACGATCGGCGTGCTGATCTGGCTCTACCGCAGCCACCCCGGGCGCTACGTCGCCGCCCGCACGGTGCTGTTCGTCACCACCGCGATCGCCCTGGTCGGCTTCTACTTCTTCCCGCTGGCCCCGCCCCGGCTGATGACCGACGGCGGCTTCATCGACACCGTCAAGACCCACGGCACCTGGGGCTCGATGGCCTCCGGGCCCGCCGCGCACGTCTCCAACCAGTACGCCGCGATGCCCTCGATGCACATCGGCTGGTCGATGTGGTGCGGCCTGGCGATCTTCTACCTGGCCCGCCGGACGTGGGTCCGGGTGCTCGGCCTGCTCTACCCGGCGGCCACCCTGGTGGTCATCATCTCGACCGCCAACCACTTCTGGATGGACGCCGTCGGCGGCGAGATCTGCCTGGCCGTGGGCTTCCTCACCGCCCGCTGGATCTACCACGAGTGGGTCTACCGGCTGCCGCAGGTGCCCACCCGGGAGAAGGCGGAGGAGCCGATCACCGTCCCCGAGCAGTGGAGCGAGCCGGCGGTCGGCAGCGCCCGCCGCTAGACCTCCGACAGGCCGCCGGCGGACCGCCGACAGACCCGAGAAGGGGCCCCGCCCGGGGCCCCTTCCGCGTTTCCGGGCCCGGCCGCGTCAGCCGTAGAACAGCCGCTCCACGACCGCCCGGGCCCGCCGGGTCGTCCGCCGGTAGTCGTCCACCAGCTCCCCGCTGTGCCCCGCGCCGTACCCGAGGTACCGGGCCACCCCGGACAGCTCCCTGGCCTCCCCGGGGAAGCTGTCCCCCGGCCGGCCGCGCACCAGCATCACCGCCGCGCGCACCCGGGAGGCCAGCACCCAGGCCGTGTCCAGCACCGCCGCGTCGTCCCTGCCGATCAGCCCGGCCTGCGCCGCGGCGGCCAGCGCCGCCCTCGTCCGGGTCGTCCGCAGCGCCGGCAGCTTGTGCCCGTGCTGGAGCTGGAGCAGCTGGACGGTCCACTCGACGTCCGCCAGCCCGCCCCGGCCGATCTTGGTGTGCGTGGTCGGGTCGGCGCCGCGCGGCAGCCGCTCGGCCTCGATCCGGGCCTTGATCCGGCGGATCTCCAGCAGGTCCCGCTCCGGCACCCCGGTGCCCGGGTAGCGCAGCGGGTCGATCAGCTGCCGGAACCGCGCGCCCAGTTCCTCGTCCCCGGCCACCGGCTCGGCCCGCAGCAGCGCCTGGCTCTCCCAGGCGTGCGACCACCGGCGGTAGTACGCCGCGTACGAGGCGAGGGTGCGCACCAGCGGGCCGCTGCGCCCCTCGGGCCGCAGGTCCGCGTCGACCAGCAGCGGGGGCTCGGTGGACGGCGCGCCGAGCAGCGTGCGCAGCTCGTTGCAGACCGCGTGGGCGGCCCTGGCGGCGTCCTGCTCCAGCGAGCCGAGCAGCGGCTCGTGGACGAAGAGCACGTCCGCGTCCGAGCCGTACCCCAGCTCGTGGCCGCCGAAGCGGCCCATCGCGATCACCGCGATCCGGGTCGGCAGGTCCCCGTGCTCGGCCTCCCAGCCGGCGACGCAGGCCCGCAGCGCGCCCTGCAGGGTGGCGGCGTTGAGCGCGGTCAGCGCCTCCCCCGCGGTGTCCAGGGCCTCGGCGGGGTCGTCGCCGAGCCGGCCGAGGACGTCCGCGGCGGCCGTGCGGAACAGCTCCCGGCGGCGCACCGAGCGGGCGGCGGCGACGGCCGCGGCGGTGGACCCGGCCCGGCCGACGGCGGCCAGTATCTCCTGCTCCAGGGCGGCCCGGCGGCGCGGCTCCAGGCCCTGCGGATCGCCCAGCATCGCCACCGCCTCGGGCGCGCGCAGCAGCAGGTCGGGGGCGAGCCGCCCGGCCGACAGCACCCGGGCCAGGTGCTCGGCCGCGGCGCTCTCGTCCCGCAGCAGACGCAGGTACCAGGGCGTGCGGCCGAGCGCGTCGGAGACCTGGCGGAAGTTGAGCAGCCCGGCGTCCGGGTCGGCCGAGTCGGCGAACCAGCCGAGCATCACCGGCAGCAACGTTCGCTGGATCGCCGCCTTGCGGCTGACCCCGGAGGCGAGCGCGGTGAGGTGGCGCAGCGCGGCGGCCGGGTCGGCGTAGCCGAGCGCCTCCAGCCGGGCCCGGGCCGCGTCCGGGGTCAACCCGGCCGCGCCGGGCGGCAGTTCGGCGACGGCGTCGAGCAGCGGCCGGTAGAACAGCTTCTCGTGCAGCCGCCGGACCTCGACGGCGTGCCGCTTCCACTCGCGCTGCAGGGCGGCGACCGGGTCGGCCCGGGTGTCGTCGTTGATCAGCCCGGCGAGCGAGCGGGCCAGCCGGCGCAGGTCCTCCTCGCCGGTCGGCATGAGGTGGGTGCGGCGCAGCCGGTGCAGCTGGATGCGGTGCTCCAGCGAGCGCAGGAAGCGGTAGGCGGCGTCCAGCGAGGCGGCGTCGGCCCGGCCGACGTACCCGCCGCGGGAGAGCGCGGCCAGCGCCTCCAGCGTGTTGCCGCTGCGCAGCGCCGGGTCGGTGCGGCCGTGCACCAGCTGGAGCAGCTGGACGGAGAACTCGATGTCGCGCAGCCCGCCCGGACCGAGCTTGAGCTGGCGGTCCACCTCGGTCGCGGGAATGGAGTCGATCACCCGCCGGCGCATCTGCTGCACGTCGGCGACGAAGTTCTCCCGGGCGGCGGCCTGCCAGACCATCGGCGCCAGCGCGTCCACGTACGCGGCGCCGAGCTCGGCGTCGCCGGCCACCGGGCGGGCCTTGAGCAGCGCCTGGAACTCCCAGGTCTTGGCCCAGCGCTGGTAGTACGCGACGTGGCTGGCCAGCGTGCGCACCAGCGGGCCGTTGCGGCCCTCGGGGCGCAGGTTGGCGTCCACCGGCCAGATGGTGCCCTCGCCGGTGGTGTCCGAGCAGAGCCGGGTGAGCGCGGCGGCGAGCCGGGTGGCGGCCTTGACGGCCTCGTGCTCGTCGACGGCCCCTTGCCCGTCGACGCGGTCGGGCGGCTCGGTGACGAAGATGACGTCCACGTCGGACACGTAGTTGAGCTCGCGCCCGCCGCACTTGCCCATGCCGATCACGGCGAGCCGGCAGGCCGCGGCGGCGTCCGGGTCCTGTTCGGCGGCGAGGTCCAGGGCGGTCTGCAGGGTGGCGCCGGCCAGGTCGGCGAGCTCGGCGGCGGTCTGGGCGAGGTCGGTGGTGCCGGAGAGGTCGCGGGCGGCGATCGCGAGCAGGCAGCGCCGGTACGCGGCGCGCAGCGCGTCGGCGGGGCTGCGGCTCCCGCCCGTCCGCACGCCCTCGGCGAGGGCCCGCCGGAAGTCCTCCGGGCCGGGGTGCATGTCGCGCAGCTCGAAGGTGACGAGGGCGTGCCAGTCGTGCGGGTGCCGGGCGAGGTGGTCGCCGAGCGCGGTGGAGGCGCCGAGGACGCCGAGCAGGCGGTCGCGCAGCGGCTTGGAGGTGGTCAGGGTGTCGCGCAGGGCGTGCCGGTCGGCCTCGTCGGCGGCCTCCAGCAGCCGGGCGAGGCCCAGCAGGGCGAGGTCCGGGTCGGCGGTGGCCCCGAGCGCGTCCAGCAGGACGGGGTCGTCGGCCAGGCCCTCCAGGCCGGGCCCCGCCAGCAGCCGGACGGCCCGCGCGGGATCGGTGAACCCGCGCCGCACCAGCCGGATCTCCGGCCGGCTGACCCGGCTCCCGGCTCGCTGTCCCTCCTCCGCCATTGCCATCGTCCTCACCCTCCCGGCCCGCCCGGTCGCCCGCGCGAGTGCACGGGCCCTGGACCTACCTTCCCAGGCGCCGGTCCCCCCGCGCCACGGGGGCCGTGGCGCGGGTGCCGTCAGCGTGTCGGGCCCGCTCCTGCGTCCGGTCCGCCGGGTGCCGGAGCAGCGCCGCCGGCAAGGCCGAGCCGCTCGCGGCCGTGCCCGTCAGGACCGGGGAGTCCCGGTCGAGCAGACGGCCGGGAACCGTCACCGAGGAGGCCCGCACCGACACCCGCGAGAGTGAGCGTTCGCAGCAGTCCGCCGCACCGGAACGTGGCAAGGCCCGCCCGGCGGTGGGTCGCCGGGCGGGCCTTGCGGCCGGTGCTCAGAGCACCTGGAGGTTCTTGCGCAGCTCGAACGGGGTGACCTCGGAGCGGTACTCCTCCCACTCCTGGCGCTTGTTGCGCAGGAAGAAGTCGAAGACGTGCTCCCCGAGCGTCTCGGCGACCAGTTCGCTGCGCTGCATCAGGTCGATGGCCTCGCCGAGGTTCTGCGGCATCGGCTGGATGCCCAGGGCGCGGCGCTCGGAGTCCGAGAGCGCCCACACGTCGTCGTCGGCGCCGGGCGGGAGCTCGTAGCCCTCCTCGATGCCCTTGAGGCCCGCCGCGAGCGTCACCGCGTAGGCGAGGTACGGGTTGCAGCCGGTGTCCAGCGAACGGACCTCGACCCGGGTGGAACCCTGCTTGCCGGGCTTGTACATCGGCACCCGGATCAGCGCCGAGCGGTTGTTGTGGCCCCAGCAGATGTAGGACGGGGCCTCGCCGCCGGCGCCGGCGGTGCGCTGGGAGCCGCCCCAGATGCGCTTGTAGGAGTTCACCCACTGGTTGGTGACGGCGGCGGTCTCGGCGGCGTGCCTGAGCAGGCCGGCGATGAAGGAGCGGCCGACCTTGGAGAGCTGGTACTCGGCGCCGGACTCGTGGAACGCGTTGCGGTCACCCTCGAAGAGCGAGAGGTGGGTGTGCATGCCCGAGCCGGGGTGGTCGGAGAACGGCTTCGGCATGAAGCTCGCGTGCACGCCCTGCTCCAGCGCGACCTCCTTCATGACCAGCCGGAAGGTCATGATGTTGTCGGCCGTCGACAGCGCGTCGGCGTAGCGCAGGTCGATCTCCTGCTGGCCGGGCGCGCCCTCGTGGTGGGAGAACTCCACCGAGATGCCCATCGACTCCAGCATCGTGATCGCCTGGCGGCGGAAGTCGTGGCCGACCCCGCGCGGCGTGTGGTCGAAGTAGCCGGACTGGTCGGCGGGGATCGGCGGGGTGCCGTCGCCGGGCAGGTTCTTCAGCAGGAAGAACTCGATCTCCGGATGCGTGTAGAACGTGAAGCCCTGGTCGGAGGCCTTCTCCAGGGTGCGCTTGAGCACGAAGCGCGGGTCGGCGAAGGAGGGCGAACCGTCCGGCATCAGGATGTCGCAGAACATCCGCGCGGTGCCCGGGGTCTCCGAGCGCCACGGGAGGATCTGGAAGGTGGTCGGGTCCGGCTTGGCGATCATGTCGGACTCGTAGACCCGGGCGAAGCCCTCGATCGCGGACCCGTCGAAGCCGATGCCCTCCTCGAAGGCCTGCTCCAACTCGGCCGGCGCCACCGCGACCGACTTCAGGAACCCGAGCACGTCGGTGAACCACAGCCGGACGAACCGGATGTCACGCTCTTCGAGCGTCCGAAGCACGAACTGCTGCTGCTTGCCCATGAGGACAGTCTCACCTCTGCTCTTTACGCTCGTGTTACGCGCGGAAGACCCCCGAAAGACCCGGGGGAAGCGACTTCTCCCATCATGGCCGATCACCGGCCCGGAGGGCAGTGCCGCCCCCCTCGCCGACCCCCTGCCAGGACATTGCGTCAGATCGACGATTACACTCGGGGCATGCCCAATCTCCGTCTCGCCCTGAGCCAGATCGACCCGTGGGTCGGTGACATCGCCCGCAACAGCGATGAGGTGGTGCGCTGGACCAAGCAGGCCGTGGAGGCCGGCGCCCAGCTGGTCGCGTTCCCCGAGATGGTCCTGACCGGCTACCCGGTCGAGGACCTCGCGCTGCGGCGCTCGTTCGTCGAGGCGTCCCGGGGCGCGCTGGTGGAGCTGGCCGGGCGGCTGGCCGCCGACGGGCTGGGCGGGGTGCCGGTGGTGGTCGGCTACCTCGGGCGCTCCGAGCACGCCTCGCCGCGCCTCGGCCGCCCGGCCGGCTCGCCGCAGAACTGCGCGGCCGTGCTGCACCGGGGCGAGGTGGTGACCCGCTTCGCCAAGCACCACCTGCCCAACTACGGCGTGTTCGACGAGTTCCGCTGGTTCGTCCCGGGCGACCAGCTGCCGGTGCTGCGGCTGAACGGCGTGGACGTCGCGCTGGCGATCTGCGAGGACATCTGGCAGGACGGCGGCCGGGTCACCGCCGCCCGCGAGGCCGAGGCCGGCCTGCTGCTGGTGATCAACGGCTCGCCGTACGAGCGGAACAAGGACGACCAGCGGCTCGACCTGGTGCGCCGCCGCGCCGCCGAGGCGGGCTGCACCCTGGCCTACGTCAACATGGTCGGCGGCCAGGACGAGCTGGTCTTCGACGGCGACTCGATCGTGGTCGACGCGGACGGCGAAGTGCTGGGCCGCTCCCCGCAGTTCGAGGAGCACCTGATGGTGCTGGACCTCGACCTCCCGGCCGCCAGCAGCGACCACACCGACGGCCTGCTGCTGAGCGACGGCCTGCGCCTGGTCCGCACCGAGCTGGGCGGCGAGCCGCAGCCCGCCCCCGCCGAGAAGCTGACCGCCGAGGTGGCGCCGCGGGTGTCCGACGAGGCCGAGATCTGGGCCGCGCTGGTCTCCGGCACCCGGGCGTACGTCGAGAAGAACGGCTTCAGGTCGGTGCTGATCGGCCTGTCCGGCGGCATCGACTCGGCGCTCGTCGCCTCGATCGCGGTCGACGCGATCGGCGCCGGGAACGTGTACTGCGTCTCGATGCCGAGCCGCTACTCCTCCGAGCACTCCAAGTCGGACGCGGCCGACCTGGCCCGCCGCACCGGACTGCACTTGCGGACCGTCTCCATCGCCCCGATGTTCGACGCCTACCTGGGCGCCACCGAGCTGACCGGTCTGGCCGAGGAGAACCTGCAGTCCCGGCTGCGCGGCACCCTGCTGATGGCGATCTCCAACCAGGAGGGGCACATCGTGCTCGCGCCCGGCAACAAGAGCGAACTGGCGGTCGGCTACTCGACCCTGTACGGCGACTCGGTGGGCGCCTTCGGCCCGATCAAGGACGTCTACAAGTCGCTGATCTTCCGCCTCGCCCGCTGGCGCAACGAGGAGGCCGAGCGGCGCGGCGAGGTGCCGCCGATCCCGGAGAACACGATCACCAAGCCGCCGTCCGCCGAGCTGCGGCCGGACCAGGTGGACACCGACTCGCTGCCCGACTACGACCTGCTGGACAGCGTGCTGGCCCGCTACATCGAGGGCGACGAGGGCCGGGACGCGATCGTCGCGGCCGGCTTCGACCCGGCCGTCGTGGACCGGGTGGTCCGCCTGGTGGACACCGCCGAGTACAAGCGGCGCCAGTACCCGCCGGGCCCGAAGATCTCGGTCAAGAACTTCGGCCGGGACCGCCGCCTGCCGATCACCAACCGCTGGCGGCGCGGCTAGCCGGCTAGCTGTACCGGAAGGCGGCGGCCACCGCGAGGTGGTCGCTGCCGTCCTGGGGCAGGGTGCGGGAGTCGACCGGCCGCAGGCCGCCCTTGCTCATGATCTGGTCGATCCGGGCCATCGGGAAGGACGACGGCCAGCTGAAGCCGAAGCCGTCCCCGGCCGCTCCCTGGGCCGAGCGCATCTGCGAGGTGACGGGCGCCAGGCTGCGGTCGTTCATCGTGCCGTTGAGGTCGCCGAGCAGCAGCACCTTCTTGAGCCGCTCGGCCTGGATCGCGTCCCCGAGGGCCTGCGCGCTGACGTCCCGCTGGGCGACGGTGAAGCCGCTCTCGGCCTTCAGGCGGACGGACGGCAGGTGCGCGACGTACACCGCGACCGGGCCCTGCGGGGTGGTGACCTCGGCCCGGAAGGCCCGGGTCCAGCCCATCTTGAGGTCCACCGGCCGGACGTCGGCGATCGGGTACGTGGACCAGAGGCCGACGGTGCCCTCGACCGCGTGGTACGGGTACGCCGGGGCGAGGCCGGTCTCGTAGCCGTGCAGCGCCTTGCCGGCCAGCTCCTGGAGGGCGACGATTTGCGCGCCCGAGTCCACCAGCCCCCGGACGGTGCCCGGCACGTCGGTGTTGTCGGCGGCCACGTTGTGGCTGACCACGGTCCAGTCGCCCTTGCCGCCGCTCTTGTCGGTGAGCAGCCCGCCGAACAGGTTGACCCACAGCACCGCGGGCACCAGCAGGGCGATCAGCGCGGTGGCCGAGCGCCGCAGCAGCGCGGGCACGAGCAGCACCGGTACGGCCAGGCCGAGCCAGGGCAGGAACGTCTCCAGGAGGCTGCCCAAGTTGCCGACACTGTTGGTGACTTCGGCGTGGAAGGCCAGCAGCAGGCCGGTGAGCAGGGCCAGCGCGGCGACGACCAGGCCGCGCCGCCACGTGGTGCTGCCGCGAGCGTCCCGGCCCCAGTGCCACAGGCTCAGGAAGCGGCCGGGACGGCCCGCGGGATCCGGGACACTCTCCTCGCCCTTCACCCGGTCGGCCCTGTCCGCCTGCGTCATCCGTGGCTCCCGTTCGCTCGTGCCGTCGCCGGTCCGCCGCCCGGCCCGTGGGGGTACGGGCGGTGTGCCGGAGTGGTGCCGGTTTGATCGGATCCCGGCTCAGCCTATGCCGGGACAGACGCCGGGCCTTCGGATCGGGTTCCGGCGTGGCCCGGTTTGGTGAGCCAGGCCACGCCCGGAAGCACGGGGCCGGACGGGAACGAACGGAAGCCGACGGAACGGGACGGGGGCTCAGGAGCTCGGCGCGAGCCCTTCGAGCAGGGCGTCGATCATCCTGCGGGCCAGCTCCGGGTCCTCCAGGTCGGAGTTTTCCGAGAGGACGCTCCGGTAGAGGATCGGGCCCATCAGGAGGTCGGCGAGGAAGTCGACGTCGAGGTCGGCGCGCAGCACGCCCTCGTCCACGGCCCGGCGGATCAGCACGACGCCCGCCTCGCGCCGCGGCCTGACCACCCGCTCGTGGTAGGCGGTCTGCAGCTCGGGCAGGCTGTGCATCTGGCCGAGCGCGGCCTTGAGCACCCAGCGGCTGCGCTTGGCGAGGCCGCGCCGCCGGATGTAGTCGATCATCGAGACCAGGTCGTCACGGGCGCTGGCACCGGTCGACTCCGGCATCGAGAGCTCCAGCCGGCCGACCACGTCGACCAGCAGGGCCTCCTTGTTGGGCCAGCGCCGGTAGATGGTGGCCTTGCCGACGCCGGCGGCGGTGGCGATGCCCTCGATGGTCAACTCGGACAGGCTCGCACCGCCCGCCATCAGGTCCTCGACCGCGGTGAAGATGGCCTGCTCGGCGGCCTCGCTGCGCGGCCGACCGCGGCGGACGGCCGCGCAGGGCGGTGCGGCCTCGGCGGTCGGGGTGTCCGTCTTCATCCCGCTGGTCTCCCTGGATCTGCGCGGGCGCGGGGGCGCCGTTCCATTGTCCGATGGTGGTCCGTACGGGCCCGGCCGGGTGGTGCCGGGGCCCTGGACCACGGCCCTGCCGCTCTCCGGGCTCACCCGGGGCGGCAGGGCCATTGTCGCTCAGTCCGGCTGCCGGTCAGGCGTCGGCCGCCGCGGTCTGCCGCTGGTCAGCGGGGCGGTCGGCCGCCCCGCCGGGCCCGCCGGCGGATCCGGCGGCCTTGCGCGGGAGCAGGAACCAGGCGATCAGCGCGCCGACCACGGTGATGCCCGCGGAGAGCGAGGCGACCACGTGCATGGCGCTGATGAACGAGTCGTAGGCCGGGCCGAGCAGCGCCGCGCCCTTGGGGCCCATCCGGCCGGCGATGGCCGCGGTGGCCTCCAGGGACTCGCCCGCCTCGTCCCGCCACTGCGCCGGCAGCTGGTCGAGGGTGTCGCTCATGTGGTCGCGGTAGACGGTGGAGAGCACCGCGCCGAGCACGGCGACGCCGAGCGAGCCGCCGACCTGGCGGAAGGTGTTGTTGACGGCCGAACCGGCGCCCGCCTTCTCGCGGGGCAGCGAGCCCATGATCGCGACGGTGACCGGCGGCATGACGTGGGCCATGCCTGCGCCCATCAGCACGCCGAGCACGATCAGCACCCAGATCGGCGTGGTGGCGGTCAGCACGGTGTAGCCGACGAAGCCGACCGCGATCAGCAGCATGCCGACGGCGGCGGTGGCCGCGACGCCGAAGCGGTCCACGACGAGCCGGGCCCGGGGCGCGAACAGCAGCTGGGCGACGGCCAGCGGGAGCATCAGCAGACCGGCCTGGAGCGCGCTGTAGCCGCGCACGCTCTGGATGTAGAAGACGCCGAAGAACGAGACGCCCATCAGCGCGAAGAACACGACGCCGACGACGACCACGGAGGCGCTGAACACCTTGTTGCGGAACCACGTGACGTCCAGCGCGGGGTGCGCGGTGCGGCGCTCGAACCAGACGAACGCGGCCAGGGCCACCAGGCCGACCAGCACCGGCCCCCAGGCCTGGACGTCGGTGAAGTCGGCCAGCTCGCCGCCCTTGATGATGCCGTAGATCAGCGCGACCAGACCGATGATCGACAGCAGCACGCCGACCGGGTCCAGCCGGCCCGGGTTCGGGTCCTTGGACTCCGGCACCAGGATCACCATCGCGATCACCGCGACGATGACGATCGGCACGTTGATCAGGAAGACCGAGCCCCACCAGAAGTGCTCGATCAGGACGCCGCCGGTGATCGGGCCGATGGCGATCGCGAGGCCGACCGCGCCCGCCCAGATGCCGATCGCCTTGGGCTGCTCGGAGCGCTCGAAGACGTTCATGATGATGGCCAGCGTCGCGGGCATCGCGAGCGCCGCGCCGACGCCCATCAGGGCGCGGAAGCCGACGAGTTGGCCGGGCGTCCCGGCCATCGCGGAGAGCAGCGAGGCGATGCCGAAGACGACCATGCCGGCCAGCAGCGCGCGCTTGCGGCCGAAGCGGTCGCCGAGCAGCCCCGAGGTGAAGAGCAGCCCGGCGAACACGAGGGTGTAGGAGTTGATCGACCATTCCAGGTCGCTCTGGGTGGCACCGAGTCCGACCGGCGCCGGGGTCGCGATGGTCTTCATCGCGACGTTGAGGATCGAGTTGTCGAGCACGACGACGAGCAGGGCGAGCACCAGGGTGCACAGGATCGCCCAGCGGCGGCGGTGGATGGCTTCCGGCACGCGGGGTGGCGCGGCTGCGGTGGTCATTGGTCTTCCCGTCCGTGATGGTGTGACACTGGCGGGCAATTCCGAGCCGCGGACGTCTCGTAACCCCCCGCCACAGCGTAACCGGATTTTCGATACGAGACGACGCCGTATCGCAAAAAGGAGGCAAAGACCGTCCGGTGTGCCGCAGATCGCTCCGGGCTCCGTACACCCGTCTTTGCGCACCCGTCTTTGCGCAGCCGCCCGGGCGTGCAAGCATGGAGGTGATCCGGGGACGCCGCACGGCGCCACGAGACGACAACCCTTCAGGAGCCTGTTCGATGAACGCTTCTCCGCCTTCGCCTGCCCAGAACCAGGCGTCGCCCGCCACCCTCTACGGCGGGGTCACCAACCGACGCGTCACCGTCCGCGACCTCGCCACCGCCAAGCGGCGCGGCGAGAAGTGGTCCATGCTCACGGCCTACGACGCCCTCACCGCGGGCGTGTTCGACGAGGCCGGCATCCCCGTCCTCCTGGTCGGCGACTCGGCCGGCAACTGCCACCTCGGCTACGAGACCACCGTCCCGGTGACCATGGATCAGATGGTGATGCTCTCCGCCGCCGTCGTCCGCGGCACCAAGCGCGCGATGATCGTCGCCGACCTGCCGTTCGGCTCCTACCAGGAGTCCCCCGCCCAGGCCATGCACAACGCCGCCCGGCTGATGAAGGAGGCCGGCGTCGGCGCGGTCAAGCTGGAGGGCGGCGAGCGCAGTGCCCGCTCGATCGAGCTCCTGACCGAGGCCGGCGTCCCGGTGATGGCGCACATCGGCCTCACCCCGCAGTCCGTGCACGCCCTCGGCGGCTACCCGGTCCAGGGCCGCGGCGACGAGGCGGCGCACCAGCTCCTGCGCGACGCCAAGGCCGTCCAGCAGGCCGGCGCCTTCTCGGTCGTGCTGGAGGCGGTGCCCGCCGAGCTGGCCGAGCAGGTCACCGAGCAGCTGGCGATCCCGACCGTCGGCATCGGCGGCGGGCCCGGCACCGACGCCCAGGTGCTGGTCTGGACCGACATGGCGGGCATGACGGCGGGCCGGGTGCCCAAGTTCGTCAAGCAGTACGCCAACCTGCGGGCCGTCCTCGGCGACGCCGCCCGCGCGTACGCCGAGGACGTCCGCACCGGCGCCTTCCCGGCGGCCGAGCACAGCTTCCACTGACCCGCCGTCGGCCGGCCCCGCTCCCCCGCCGGGAGCGGGGCCGCAGCCGTTTCCGGGACCCGTCACCAGCGCCGCTGTCACGCCCGGCCGCCGGTGACAGCGGGGTGACAGCGCCACGCCCGGCCCTCCCCCTCGATGACAGCCCGCTGACAGCCGGGCCGGACAACCTTGGGGGCATGACACGAATCGCCACCGCCCCGAACGACCGGGGAACCGCCGCGGGCAACGCCGTCGAGGTCCACGGCATCGTCAAGCACTTCGGCGCCACCAAGGCGCTCGACGGGGTCGACCTCACCGTGCGGGAGGGCACCGTCCTCGGCGTGCTCGGCCCCAACGGCGCCGGGAAGACCACCCTGGTCCGGATCCTCTCCACACTGATCAAGCCGGACGCCGGCACCGCGTACGTCGGCGGCTACGACGTCCTGCGCCAGCCGAAGCAGCTGCGCCGCACGATCGGCCTCACCGGCCAGTACGCCTCCGTCGACGAACTCCTGTCCGGGTACGAGAACCTGTACCTGATCGGCCGTCTGCTCGACCTCTCCAGTCGCGACGCCAAGGCCCGCGCCACCGAACTCCTGGAGCGCTTCTCGCTCACCGAGGCCGCCAAGCGGCCCGCCAAGACCTACTCCGGCGGCATGCGCCGGCGCCTCGACCTCGCCGCCAGCATGATCGGCCGCCCCCGGGTGCTCTACCTGGACGAGCCCACCACCGGCCTGGACCCGCGCACCCGCAACGAGGTCTGGGACGAGGTGCAGCGGATGGTCGCCGAGGGCAGCACGGTGCTCCTCACCACCCAGTACATGGAGGAGGCGGAACAGCTCGCGAACGAGCTGACCGTCATCGACCGCGGCCGGGTGATCGCCAGCGGCGGTGTCGACGAGCTCAAGGCCAGGGTCGGCGGCCGGACCCTCCAGGTCCGCCCGGTGCACCCGGCCGAACTGCCCGAGATGGCCCGCTGCCTGCACGACGGCGGCATCACCGGCGCCACCGCCTCCCCCGACACCGGCCTGCTCGCCGTGCCGATCACCGACGAGGAGCAGCTGACCGCCGTGATCGCGGTGCTCGGCACCCGCGGCTTCGCGATCGCCGGCATCGACACCGCCGTGCCCAGCCTCGACGAGGTCTTCCTCACCATCACCGGCAAGCCCGCCGACATCGCGGAGCCCGCCCCCGCCACCCTCGCCAAGGAGCCCGTCGCATGAGCACGATGACCGCCGCCCCCGCCCGGGTCGAGGACACCCGGATCGGCCTGTCCGGCCACCTGCGCCACGTCGGCGCGCTGACCCGGCGCAACCTGATGCGGATCAAGGCCGACCCGGAGTCGATGTTCGACGCGGTGCTGATGCCGATCGTCTTCACCGTGCTGTTCGTCTACGTCTTCGGCGGCGCGATCGCGGGCGGCCAGGACGAGTACAAGCAGTGGATGATCCCCGGGCTGCTCGGGCAGACCGGCATGACCCTGGCGCTGGCCGTCGGCACCGGTCTGAACAGCGACTTCCAGACCGGGGTGATGGACCGCTTCCGCACCCTGCCGATCGGGCGCGCCGCGGTCCTGCTGTCCAAGATCGCGGCCGAGACGCTCCGGGCCCTGCTCTCCTCGGCGATCCTGCTCGGCTTCGCCTTCTGCCTCGGCTTCGAGCTGAAGACCGGCCCGCTGGAGCTGCTGGCCGCGGTCGGCCTGTCACTGGCGTTCGGCATGTCGATCGTCTGGGTCTCGATGCTGCTGGGCATGTCGCTGCGCAGCGCCCAGGCCGTGCAGGGCGTCTCCATGCTGGTGCTGATGCCGCTGCAGTTCGGCAGCTCGATCTTCACGCCGACCGACAAGATGCCGGGCTGGCTCCAGGCCTTCACCAAGGTCAACCCGCTGTCGGCGCTGGCCGACGCGGCCCGCGCGCTGCTCAACGGCCAGGGGCCGGTGGCCCACCCGGTGATGATCGTGCTGATCTGGTCGGCCGGACTCACCGCGGTCTTCGCCCCGCTCGCGGTGGCGCGGTTCCGCAAGCGGGTGTGACCCCCGGCGGCCGGCCCTCCGCGGGGGTGCGGGCCGACCCCGCCCTGTCCCCGAACTCGCGCCCTGCGGGCCGGAGTTCGGGGACGGGCCTAGCCGATCAGCTCGTCCAGCAGCCGCCTGGTCTGCGGCGGGGTCAGACCGTCGCCCTCGGCGTGGGCACTCTCGTACGCCTCGTCACCCAGGATCGCCCGCAGGGAGTCCGCCGACCGCGCGCGTTCCGCGCGGTCCAGGTAGCCGCCCTTCGGGCCGTTCAGCCCGTTGTGCGCGCCGAGCAGCACGGCCGCCTGGCGGGCCTTCACGAGGTCGCCGTCGCGCTCGGCGAAGGCCCGCAGCACCCCGGCCACGGCCGGCACCACCATGACCGTCATCTGCTCGGCGAAGCCGCTCGCGGCCCCCGTCGAACGCAGCATCCGCCGGCCGTCGCGGATCAGGACGAGCCCCTGCTCCGGGCCGCCGGCCCGGGCCGTGACCCAGCCACGGGCGGTGGTCAGCAGCCCGTCCACCACGCCAGGGGCGAAGCCGCCGACCCGGACCCCGTCCAGCCGGTCCAGCTCGGCCAGCGACCGCTCGTACTCGCCGCGGTGGGCGTGGATGCCGCAGAGCGCCAGGTGCCCGAACACGAGCGCGCCGGTGGTGGCCTGGTTCACGCTCGGGGAGTCGATCGCGGCCAGCGTCTCCCGGATGATCCGCTCGCCACGCTCCAGGTCCAGCTCCAGCACGGCGCTGCCCTGGCTCACCCGCAGGATCGGCACCTCCTGCGGCGCGCCCAGCTCCTCGGCCAGCTCGATCGCCCGCTGGTACGCGGCGGCGGCCTCCTCGGCGTCGCCCTGGTTGGCGAGCGACTCGCCGCGGGCCGCCAGCGCCTGGGACATCCCCCAGAGGTCGCCGGCCTCGCGGAACAGCTCCAGCGAGCGCTCGCCGTCGCGGATGCCCTGCTCCGCCCCGCCCGGCCAGTCGTTCAGCATCTTGGCGCGGACCTGGAGGATGAACGCCAGGTCGCCCGGCCCGCCGTACCGCTCGCAGCCGCGCACGGCGTCGTCCAGCAGGTCCTTCATCAGCTCCAGCCGGCCGGACAGGAAGGCCCCGAACACCCGCATCAGGCCCGGGACACGGTAGGACTGCGGCAGGTCCGGGGTGTACGCGTCGAGCAGGTGCTGCGAGACCGCGATCGCCTCCGGATCGCCGAGCACCTCCAGGTTCCCCTCGAACAGCCCGATCAGCCGGCACATCGCGACCAGCCGGCGGGCCTCCTCGACCACGCCCTCGGGCATCGGCACCCCGTACGTGAGCACGTTCCGCGCCAGCGGCACCGGCGCCGGGCCGGCCGGGTCGAACGGGTCCGGGCCGAGCGCGGCCACCGCGTCGTACCAGCCGCGGGCCTCCTTGCTGTAGCCGCGCAGCGACCAGTACCAGCTCATGCCGAGCACGAGGACCAGCGCCTGCTCCTCGTCCCGCCGGTCGACCGCGCGGCGCAGCGCGGCCCGGACGTTGTCCTGCTCGCCCTCCAGCACCGCCAGCCAGTGCAGTTGCCGCGGACCGTGGATGTCCAGGTCGGCGGCGGCGACCACCTCGCGGAAGTGCGCGAGGTGGCGGCCCTCGGTCCCGGCGCCCTCGGCGGCCTCGGCGAGGCGCTCCTGCGCGTACTCGTGGATGGTCTCCAGCATCCGGTAGCGCGGCAGGCCCTCGCCGCCGAGATCGGCCACCAGCAGGGACTTGTCCACCAGGGAGAGCAGCAGGTCGGCGACCTCCTCGCGGGCCACCTCGACGCCGTCGGCGCAGATCACCTCGGCGTCCTCCAGGCGCCAGCCGCCGGCGAACACCGACAGCCGCCGCAGGACGGCCCGTTCGCGCTTGCCGAGGAGGTCCCAGCTCCAGTCGACCACCGCGCGCAGGGTCTGCTGGCGCGGCAGGAGGGTGCGGCTGCCCGCGGTGAGCAGGCCGAAGCGGCTGTCCAGGCGGTCGGCGATCTGGCGGGCCGTCATCACCCGCAGCCGGGCGGCGGCGAGTTCGATGGCGAGCGGCAGGCCGTCCAGGCGGCGGCAGATCTCCGCGCAGGCCTCCGGCTCACTGCCGGGGTCGTAGCCGGGGCGGGCGGCGGCGGCGCGCTCGGCGAGCAGCCGCAGCGCCACGGGCGCGGGCAGCGGCTCGACCGGCAGGACGGTCTCGCCGGGCACGCCGAGCGGTTCGCGGCTGGTGGCGAGCACGGTGAGGCCGGGGCACTCGACGAGCAGGGTGGCGGCGAGGTCGGCGGCGGCCTGGATCAGGTGCTCGCAGTTGTCGAGGACGAGCAGCATCCGGCGGTGGGCGCAGTGCTCGACCAGCCGGCGCAGCGGGTCCTCGACGCGCTTGTCGATCACCTCGGCGACCATGCCGCCGGCGTGCAGGACGATCTCGCGCAGGCCGAGCGCGGAGACCACGGCGGCGGGCACGGCCTCCGGGCTCTCCAGCGGGGCGAGTTCGGCCACCCAGACGCCCTCCGGCCAGCGCCCGACGGCGAGTTCGGCACGGCCGGCCTCGACCGAGAGGCTGGTCTTGCCGGAGCCGCCCGGGCCGGTCAGGGTGACCAGCCGACTGGCCGTCAGTGACTCGCGCAGGGCGGCGAGATCGCTCTCGCGGCCGACGAAGCTGGTGAGCCGGCCGCGCAGGTTGCCGGCGGCCCGCGCGGGCGGGCGCGGCGGTGTGAGGGCCTCCTCGGGGGCCAGCAACTCCGCGTAGAAGTCCTGGAGTCGGCGGCCGGGGTCGACGCCGAGCTCGTCGGCGAGGACGCGCCTGGTCCGCTCGTAGTGGCGCAGCGCCTCGGCCGTCCGTCCGCTCTCGTGCAGCGCGCGGAGCAGCAGGTACTGCCAGGGCTCGTCCAGCGGGCGCCGGTCGCAGTGCTCGGTGAGCTCGGCGACCAGGTCGGCGGCCCGGCCGAGCCCGAGCTCGGCGGTGATGCGGTGGCGGCGGGCCTCGTCGCGCTGGGCCTCCAGCCGGGCGGCCGGGCCGCGGTCCGGCAGGTCGGCCAGCGCGGGGCCGCGCCACAGCGCGAGGGCGGCCCGCAGCCGCTCGGCGGCGAGCGCGTGGTCGCCGCTGTCGAGCGCCCGGCGGCCCTCGGCGGACAGCCGGCGGAACTCGGCGAGGTCGGTGGCCGGGCCGGTCAGCCAGTACCCGGCCGGGCCGGAGCCGATCTCGTCCCGGCCGACGGTGCGGCGCAGCCGGCCGACCAGGGTCTGCAGGGCGGCCGAGGCGTCCTGCGGCGGTCCGGCGTCCCACACCTCGTCCGCCAGGACGTCGGCCGGCACCGGGCGGCCCTCGCGGAGGACCAGCGCGGTGAGCAGCGCCCGCAGCCGGGCGCCGCCGAGCGGGACCGGCGTGCCGTCGTCGTGGTGGGCGGTGGTGGTTCCGAGGATGCCGTAATGCACCGGACCATTCTGGTCGATGCCCGGTCGCGAGGACGCACAATTGTTCCGGCACCGACCGGCCGCGGCCGCGGCCGCGGAACCCCCACGGGGGCGCCGGACGTTCACTCCGGACGGCTTGTCCGCCCACCGGCACGCCCGGCATGATCGGTGCACCGTCCGTCTTCCCCACTCCCGTCTAACTCCCGGAGCAACCACACCATGACCTTCGCCGCAACGCAGCGCTCGCGCAGCGACGACCGCCGGATCAGCCCGGTGTTCTGGGTGCTCCTGGCCATACTGGGCACCTCAGGCTGGGCGGTGTACGAGGGGTACGGCAACGCCTCGTTCGGGGTGTTCCTGTTCGTCGTCGCGGGCTGGATGGTCTCGCTCTGCCTGCACGAGTACGCGCACGCGCGCACCGCGCTGCACGGCGGCGACATCAGCGTCGGCGCGAAGGGCTACCTGACGCTCAACCCGTTCAAGTACGCCAACGTGCTGCTCAGCTTCGTGCTGCCGATCGTGTTCGTGATCCTGGGCGGCATCGGCCTGCCCGGCGGCTCGGTCTGGATCGAGCGCCACCGGATCCAGGGGCGGCTCAAGCACAGCCTGGTCTCGGCGGCCGGGCCGCTGGTGAACCTGGCCTGCGCGGCGGTGCTGCTGATCCCGATCGGCGCCGGCTGGCTGGACGACCCGAAGGTGCACGCGCTCTGGAACGGCTACGAGCTGAACGTCTCGCCGTTCGCCGGCGCGCTCGGCTTCCTCGGCCTGCTCCAGCTCAGCGCGGCGCTGCTGAACCTGCTGCCGGTGCCGGGCCTGGACGGCTACGGGATCATCGAGCCCTGGCTGTCGTACAACGCGCGGCGCGCCGTCGAGCCGTTCGCCCCGTACGGGATGCTGGCGGTGTTCGCGCTGCTGTGGCAGCCGCAGGTCAACTCGTTCTTCTTCGGGGCCGTCCACGGCCTGATGAGCCTGTTCGGCGTGGACGCCGACTACGCGTCCCTCGGCCGCTACCTGTTCAGCTTCTGGAACAACTAGGCCTGCTCGGCGGCCTGGGCGGAGGCCAGCTTCGCCCGGCGCCGGTTCATCCACAGCACGTTGCTCGCCACACCGGCCAGCGGGATCCAGATCAGGCCCAGCCAGAAGCCCTGGGTCAGCGAGACCACGGCGGCGGCCAGCGCGAGGACGACGACGATCAGGGCGAAGACGGACGTGCGGGGCATGGCGGGCGGCTCCTCGGGCGCGGACGGCGGGCCGGCTGCGGGAATCGGTGCGGCGGCCGGGACCCATTGTCGCCGACCTCACCTCCGGACCGGGTCCAGGGGTGAGGCCGACACGACGGGGATGCTCAGACGTCCGTGATCCGCAGGCCCGCATGCGCCTTGTAACGGCGGTTGACCGAGATCAGGTTGGCCACCAGCGACTCCACCTGGTGGGCGTTGCGCAGCCGGCCCGCGAAGATGCCCCGCATGCCGGGGATCCGCTCGGCGAGCGCCTGCACGATGTCGGTGGCGGCCCGCTCGTCGCCGAGGACCATGACGTCAGTGTCGATGCGCTCCACCGACTCGTCCTGGAGCAGCACCGCCGAGAGGTGGTGGAACGCGGCGGTGACCCGCGAGTCCGGCAGCAGCGCGGCGGCCTGCTGCGCTGCGCTGCCCTCCTCCGGCACCAGCGCGTAGGCGCCCTGCTTGTCGAAGCCGAGCGGGTTGACGCAGTCGACGACGATCTTGCCGGCCAGCTCCTCGCGCAGGGCGGCGAGGGTCGCGGCGTGCCCGTCCCACGGAACCGCGATGATCACGATGTCGCTCTCCCGGGCGACGGTGGCGTTGTCGGCGCCGCGCACGCCGAGGCCCAGCCCGGCGGCCGACGCCTCGGCCCGGGCGGCGTCGCGCGAGCCGATGAGCACCTGCTGGCCGGCCTTGGCCAGCCGCAGGGCCAGTCCGCGCCCCTGGTCGCCGGTGCCACCGAGGACACCGACCACCAGCTGCGAGACGTCCGGCAGTTCGCGGGCCGGGTTTGTCGCTGAATCGAGGGAAGTCATGGGCCGATCCTGCCAAATCCCTCGCCGGGCCGACATTCTGGCCCGCATGGACGCGGTGAGAGTTTCGGCACTCCGGGAACGGTTGGCGGGCACCGGCTGGCTGGAGGCGGTCGGCGGCTTCGCCGGAGCGCTCCGCCGGTCGGTGTCCCGGCGTGGGGCGGGCGAGCTGCTGCTGGTCGGCACCGAGGCGTACGAGCCCTGGCACCTGGCCGCCCACCTGGACGACGAGGCCGCCTGGTCGAACGTCCCCCGGCTGGCGCCCACCTTGCTGCGGCACCGTCCGCCGGCCGGTGCCCCGGCGCACCTGGCGCACGGCCTGCGGCGGCTGACCGAGGCCCGGCGCGGCGCCACCGTCCTGGTGGTCGCCCCCGGGGCGGTCGGCGCGCCCCTGCTGGAGCACGTCCAGGACGCCCGCCGGGGCGGCGCGACGGTGCTCGCGATGGACGGCGGCGACGCGGCCGCGGTCGGCAGCCTCGGCGACCTCGGCGGGCTCGCCCACGAGCGGCTGACCGTCGGCACCGCCGAGGAGGAGCCGTTCGACCTCGCCCAGCACCTGGTCAGCGCCGCCGCCGGGCAGCCCCGGGCCCGTTGCTCGGCGCTGGGGCGGCTCGCCGAGCTGGCCGGCCGGCTCACCGCGGCGCCGACGATCAGCCGCTGGTGACCTCGCGTCGCCGAAGGACCCGGTGCGGTGCCCGAAGTGGCCGTCCCGGGACGGTCGTTCGTGAACGGCGACGAACCACCTCATGCCAGCCGGCCGCGCGGTCGGCCGCGCTCGCCCCGCCCGGACCCGGCGCGGGCCGGGCGGCCTTGATGTTCTTTCAGGCGCTGTGGATCGTGGAGCGGTGGCCGATGCGGACGACCCGCACCACCAGCTGTCCGTCGTCGATCGTGGAGACGATTCGGTGGTCGACCACCCGTAGGCGCCGACGGTCGGGCTGCGACACGAGCGCGGTGGTGTCGCGGCCCCGCTACTCGTCCTTGTCCTTCGGCTCGTCGCTCCAGCGCGGGTCGTTGCGCCACTCGCGGTTGCGCTCGTCGGCGAGCTGGAGGGCGTGGGCGGCCTCGTCGGGGGTGGCGTACGGGCCGAGCCGGTCCTTGGCCGGGCACTCGGGGCCCTCCTCGACCTTGCTGTGCTTGATGCAGTAGAACCACTCGCCGGGCTTGCCGGTCGGCTTGCGGTGGAATCCCAGGGGCATGGCGGTCTCCTGAACGACGGCGGGCGGTCCGCTACAGATCATTCCCCGCGCGGACCCGCTCCGCACACCGCCCGACCGCGCACCGCCGGGCAGCCGGGCCGCGCGGGGCCCGGCCGATAGACTCGCCGGCATGGCTCTCGTACCCGGCATCCAGTCCCCCACCCGCAAGGTCCCGGCGCACATCGCACGCCCCGAGTACGTCGGCAAGCCCGCGCCGACGCCGTACACCGGGCCCGAGGTGCAGACCGCCGAGACGATCGAGAAGATGCGGATCGCGAGCCGGATCGCCGCCCAGGCGATGGCGGAGGCGGCCAAGCTGGTCGCCCCCGGCGTCACCACCGACGCGCTCGACGCCGTCGCCCACGAGTACATGTGCGACCACGGCGCCTACCCGTCCGACCTCGGCTACCGCGGCTTCCCCAAGTCCGTCTGCACCTCGATCAACGAGGTGATCTGCCACGGTATCCCGGACTCGACCGTGCTCCAGGACGGCGACATCGTCAACATCGACGCCACCGCCTACATCCACGGGGTGCACGGCGACCTCAACGCCACCTACCTGGTCGGCGACGTGGACGAGGAGTCCCGGCTGCTGGTGGAGCGGACCCGGGAGTCCCTCAACCGGGCGATCAAGGCGGTCAAGCCTGGCCGTCAGATCAACGTGATCGGGCGGGTCATCGAGTCCTACGCCAAGCGCTTCGGCTACGGCGTCGTGCGGGACTTCACCGGCCACGGCATCAACACGTCGTTCCACTCCGGCCTGGTCATCCCGCACTACGACAGCGAGCGGGCCACCGAGGTGATCAGGCCCGGGATGACCTTCACCATCGAGCCGATGCTCACCCTGGGCACCTACGACTACGAGATCTGGCCGGACGGCTGGACGGTCGTCACCAAGGACCGCAAGCGCACCGCCCAGTTCGAGCACACCCTGGTGGTCACGGCGGACGGCGCGGAGATCCTCACCCTGCCGTGACCCGGGCTCCCGCCAGGCGCCGTCAGCCGATGAGCCACTGCTCCTCGGCCACGGCGCCCACCTCGGTGCACGCGTCCGTCAGCACGTCCAGGACGCGCAGCGGGTCCGGCAGGGGCAGCTCGGGCCCGCGCAGCCACCGCACCTGGGAGCCGTCCGGCAGCGCGGCCGGCGGGAGCAGGGTGTACGAGCCGCGGCAGTGCCAGCGCAGGCCGGGGTGCTCGGACATGGTGTCCGGCGTGGAGTCGAGGGCGCTCGGCCACCACTCGTCCTCGTCCTGCGGGGTGCCGCGGGTGGCGGTGAAGAACAGGTAGCGCTCCTCGCCGACGGCGGCCACCGGGCCCTCGACACCCAGCGCGGTCAGCCGCTCCAGGGCGAGCCGGCCGGCCTCGGCCGGGACGTCCAGGACGTCGTGCACGCGGCCGGTGGCGGTCACGAAGTTCGCGTGCGGGTCGCGGGAGAGCCAGCGGGCCAGCTGCTCCGGGTCCGTGGTGGCCTGGGTCTGCCAGGCGAAGGACACCGGGTGCTGGGCGGGAGCCGGACAGGCGACCCGGTCGCAGGAACACCGGTAGCCGGCCGGATGGGCGGCGGGTGCGAGCGGGAAGCCGGCGCGAACGGCGCCGAGCAGCTGATCCAGTCGGGCGGCCGGCGTGTCCGCGTCGCCCGGGCGGGCCCGCTCACGGTCACGCTTCTGCCACCAGGTCGTCCACCTGCTGCCGGCTTCCATCGGGCCCCTTCCGCGCACTGCCGTGCCTGGTGCGACACGGCGTTCGACGTACCTGTCGACGCAACGCACGGCGCCCCCCGCTGCTTCCCGGGTCGGTGCTCGGCCTTGCCGTCCACGCCCTGCCGGCCGGAGCCGGGGTCACCGGACGGCCGACGCCCGGGTCACGGTACGGAGTCGCGGCAGCGCTCGGACTGCGGCTCGAAGGCCCGGAGAGCACGCCGATTCGCGCCTCGCCCGGCCCGTACGGGGCCCGCTGACCCGGGTGGACCCCGAGGGCGTACAGGAAGGATAAGGGTGCGCGGGGCCTCCGGATGACCGGGGGCGGTGCCTCGCCGGTCACACTCCCGGCACGCGGCGGCCACAAGGCCCCCTCGGCTGGTCCGCCGCCACGTCACCCGCGCGGAGGTGAGACCCTGGTGAGGTGAAAGCGGACACCGAATTCGTCGGCGGCCCCCTGGACGGCCGCGTCCTCCCCATCGAGGTGGGGATGATGCTCGGCGTGCCCAAGACCTACAAGGTGCCGGTCCCCGCGCACGGCGACACCCCCGCGCGCACACTGGTGTACGTCCGGTCCAAGCAGGTGCGCGGCACCAGTTGGTTCTGGCGCTACGAGTACGACGAGGCGGCCACCGAGCGCGCGTCCGGCTGACCGGCGCGGCGCCCGATCCGCCACCTCCCCGGGAGGACGGCCATGGCGAGAACCGCGCGGCACCCCAGGAGCAGGTCCCAGGCGATCGCGCACCACAACCGGCAGGTGGCCGGCGTCACGGCGGCGCTGCTGGTGGCGGTCAGCCTCTACTCCGTCGTCATCGGGCCCGACGGCTGGCTCTGGTTCGGGTGGGCGGTGCTGCTGCTCTCCTGCGCGGCCCTGTTCACGACCCGCCCGTGAGCAGTCGTCCCTGAACGGTCCACACCCGAGCAGCAGCACCGCTTCCCCCCGGTGACGGTCAGTCATCCTCGGCGAGGATCAGGTACAGCTTCTTGCGGGCCTCGGTCAGCACCGCCAGGCCCTTGGTGCGCTGCGCCTCGGAGCCGGTGGCCATGACCTGACGGATCGCCTGGTCAACCGCGGCCAGCGCCTGGCCGACCTCCTGGACGGCCTCCCAGTCGACCTCCCGGCCGGCCTCCGCCCACGGCTCCGCGGGCCCGGCCTCGGCCTCGGCCCGGCCCGCCTCGGTGAGCGAGACCAGCCGCTTGCCGCCCACCTCCTCCGCGACGATCAGGCCCTCCTCCTCCAGCAGCTGGAGGTTGGGGTAGATCGACCCCGGGCTCGGCCGCCAGGCCCCGCCGGTCCGCTCGGCGATCTCGGCGATCATCTCGTAGCCGTGCATCGGCCGCTCCTTGAGCAGCGCGAGCAGCGAGGCGCGGACGTCCCCGCGCCGCGCCCGGCCGCCGCGCCGCCCGTGCGGGCCGCCGCGCCGACCGCCGCGCCCGCCGTAGCCGTGCCCGAACGGGCCGCCCATCGGGTGGCCAGGGCCGCCGCCGAACGGCGGGCCGAAGCCGCCGAACGCCCCGCGGCGCTCGTAGCCCTCCCCCGGCATCCCCGCGAACTCCGGGCCCGGCCCGCGGCGCCTGTCGCCACGGGGGCCCTCCCCACGAAATCGCATTCCTGAGCGCATGGCGCCCGCCTCCTCCGATTCGGCGAGACAGTCGAGTAATTGTCTCGATAGTTCGACGATATATCGGCGACTGTCGCTCGTCAACGGCGAACGACACCCGACACGTCCGCCCCACCCGGCGGCGGCGAGCACCTGGCCCCCGCCCAGCCGCTACGGTGACGGGCATGGCCGGAGAACGTGATCTTTCGACGCTGCTGCACGGCATGCGTCCGCTGCTCAACCCGGGGCGGTACGTCTACTGCACGCTGCCCGCGAAGGTGCCCGCCGGGATGCGGCCGGTGGTGACCGTCGCCGAGCCCGAAGGGGTGACGGTGGTGCTCCCGCAGGAGGAGGCGGACGCGCTCGGGCTGCGGTACGAGTACGTGGCGGCCTGGATCACCCTGCAGATCCACTCGGCGCTGGAGGCCGTCGGACTGACGGCGGCGGTGGCCGGCCGGCTCGCCGACGAGGGGATCAGCTGCAACGTCGTGGCCGGTTTCCACCACGACCACCTGTTCGTCGGCGCCGACGACGCCGAGCGCGCCGTCCGGGCCCTGGAGGAGCTGTCGGCCCGCTCCGCCTGACGGGGCCGCCGAGTGGCCGCGGCCGTCCACCCCTTCGACACTGGAGGCATCCGCCCCGCCAGGGCCGGCCCCACCGGAAGGAGACAGCCGCCATGGCCATCTGCGTCACCTGCGGCAACGATTACTGGCTCGCCTTCGAGATCAAGACGGTCACCGGCGACTCCTACACGTTCGACAGCTTCGAGTGCGCGATGGAGAAGCTCGCGCCGCGCTGCGAGCAGTGCGACGTCCGCATCGTCGGGCACGGCGTCGAAGTGGCCGGCATGTTCTTCTGCTGCGCCAACTGCGCCCGCATCAACGGCGGCCTCGGCGAGCAGATCCGCGACGCCGTCGGCGCACACCCCGCGTAGGAGCAGCCCAACGCACGAAGGCCCCCCGGCCCGCGCTTCTCGCGCGGCCCGGAGGGCCTTCGGCTGCCTCGGCGACGGAAGAGTCGGCCTTGTACACCGGGCATAGTCTCCGCGGGGGCACTGAGCTGGGCAAATGCCCCGAGGAGACCCTCGATCGCCACTCAATCGCCACACCCCGGGCAGGCCAGTGACTCCTCCGCGCCCATCGTCACGCTCTCGTCAGACGGTAGTAGTGCAGACGAACCCGAGGTCGGCGAGACCTTCGCTCTGGCACAGCCGGTCGGATGCACCCCCAGCAGCCGTCTGCAAGAGCTGGTAGTCAGCGCCGTGCGACTTGCCCCAGTGCATCGCCGCACGCCACAGAAGCCGCCCGAGGCCGTGGCCGCGATATTCCGGCAGAACCCCGAAGTACTGCGGGAGGAGTCGTTGCTTGCCGATGGGGTCAGCCATGGTCGCCATGGGCCCGATGGCACCCGCCACGCGCTCATCCTGGACAGCCACCAGCACAGGGCCGACGCTGTCGATCCGGGAGTGCAGGAAAACGAAACCCTCGCCGGCCA
Source organism: Kitasatospora sp. NPDC001660 (assembly GCF_053596725.1). NCBI lineage: Bacteria > Bacillati > Actinomycetota > Actinomycetes > Kitasatosporales > Streptomycetaceae > Kitasatospora > Kitasatospora sp. NPDC001660. The sequence continues at coordinate 340,667 of NZ_JBSFGU010000004.1, forward strand.
GCTTCTCGGCGAACTCGGCGAAGGTGGCCCGGATAGCTTCCGGCTGCTCACCGAGGGCTTCGATTCCCTCAACGGCCGATGCGTCCTGGTCGAAGGTACGGAGCTGCACGCGGGTGGAGGCCGCCACCGGGTCAGCGACGTCCTGGAACCACACCACACGGGCTTTGACCGCGTCGTGCGCGTCGGTGAGCTTGGCGGCCAATTCCTCCGCCTCCGGACGATGCTCAGGCCTGCCGTACAGGTGCACTCGGAAGATCCCACGAGCGGTGAGGGTGGGGATCAGCGTGCGGTTCCGATCCTGGTGGACGTCGCCGATGAGGATGCGTTCGTCCTTGCGGTCGGACCAGCGTCGGTCCTTGTCGTGGGGCAGGAATTCGCCCGTGCCGGCCACAGCGAGGACGTCGGTGAGCAGGCCCGGCGAGACGGCGTCGGGGTGCAGCGGCCCGAGTGTCGGGAGATACGGGACACGCATCACGGGGTGCAGCAGGTCCCATCGCAGATCCATACCCGCACCCTACCCACGGTGGCCCTGCATGCCGCAGGCCCCGACGCGGATTGCGCCGGGGCCTGACCGACTCTGATCAGGTTCGATCAGTGAGGGTTGTCGTCGCCCGCGTTGCACGAGCACTTGGCGCTGTCCATGACCTCATCCAGGTCGGCGACGAGCGTGATCGCGGTGACCGGCGGGGCGGCGGCCAGGATCGGCCTCGTGAGGTACGGCAGGCTCCGGTTGCCCGGCAGGTCGTCGGGGAACGGGCGCCCCGGGGAGAGTTCGACGGCTACAGCGGTCATTGCTTCACCCTGCTTTCTTGATCCCGTGCTGGCAGTAACTTGCGAGTGGTGCCTTCGCCTCCTGGTAGTGCTTGGCCAGCGGCCGGCACACGGTGCACGAGCCGGAGAGCTGACAGCCGGAGCAACCACCGGTGCGAAGCATGAGCCGGTCGGCGATGTCGCCGAGCCGGGTGAGGCCGTTGATCCCCTCGACGGGGAGACTGATCTGGTCGTCACGGCCGATCTTGCAGATGGACACGAGTCCATGCGGGTCGGTGTGGAAGAACGTGTGTCCGGCGTTGCAGCCCCCGAAGGGCTTGCGCATCCGCAGGTGCTCCTTGGACTGCGCCGTCAGGGACTCCGCGCCGCCGTAGATCGTCGGCGTCATGTTGGTGAAGACGTTGTACTCAACACCCCACCGCTCGCACAGCTCGATCATCGCCTGCTCTTCGTGGGCGTTGTCCTCCGTGACGATGATGCTCATCCGCAGTGGGAGCTTGGCCCGCCGGGCGGCGTTCATCCCCTGGACGAACAGATCCCAGGCACCCTGCCGCTGGGTGAGTTCGTCGTAGCTCTGCTTGGTGGCGCCGTAGATGGACACCGTGATCCGGTACGGAGGGCACTCCCGGAACATGGCCAGGAGGTTCTCCCGCCACAGGAGGGAGGCATTTGTGGAGACCGTGATCATCATGCCCAGCTCGAACGCAGCCCGATAGGAGGGCATGAAGTCCTTGTCCACGGTGGGTTCGCCCCCGGTGATCTGGAGCCACAGCACCCCGACCCCGGCCATGATCCGCAGGCAGGTGAGCTTGTCCTCCAGCGGCATCCCGGAGTTGACCTTGAGCCCGAGGTAGCAGTGCTTGCACTTGAAGTTGCAGCCCAGGTTGATCTCCCACGACGCCCGGCCGTAGCCCCAGGTGGAGGGCTGCCGGACCATCAGGAACTCGCCGGTTGGCGTCCCGAACACGTCCGTACCCCACTGGTCCCGTACGGCGTCCGCGAGCCACGAAGGGGCGGACTTCTCCGGGTCTTGGGCGAGTAGCTCCTCGTACCGGTCTTCCGGCAGCAACAGGCCGGCCTGGCTACCGGTCTTGAGCAACAGGTGCTGCCCGAGGAACGGGCTGGCGATCATCTGGTACACGGTTCGCCCCTCTCGATGTACTGCGGACGGTGCAGGTGCGTACCGCTACACCCGGTGCAGCGGGGTCTTCGGCGGGGTCGGGACCTCGGCCCAGACCCACTTGCCTCTGGGCGCCCACTCGACGCCCCAACGGGGCGACAGTGCGTCCACAAGGGCCATGCCGCGGCCGGAGGTGGCCTTGTCGCTGGTGGTGATGACGATGGGTAACGTGTGCGAGGAGTCCCGTACAGCGACACTGATGGTTGGGCCTTCGAGGCGCAGTGAAACGGTGATGCGGGTGCAGCCCGTGTGCCGTGCACTGTTGCCGACCAGCTCACTGATGATCAGTTGGGCGGTGTCGATCAGTTCGAGCCGGCCCCACTTGGTGAACTTCTCCTCCACCAGGACGCGGGCGGCCTTGGCGGATTCGGGTGCGCAGGGCATCTGTCGGATGCAGCGGGACCGCGCGAAGATCGTGGCCTCGGTCTCCAACGCGGTCGCCATCATCAGCTCCTCGGGGTAGGGGACGCCGCCGACGCGCTTCCACGGCTGCCGAGGGGGATCGGTAGTCCTCCCGCCGGGCGACGAACTCCAGTGAACGGCTCACCAGTTACCGCCAACCAGAGCATCAGGAGCGCAGAAACCAGGCATAATCAGCGCACTGCTGGTTCTGACCTCGGGGTACGTTCGATGAAGCGGTTAGACCTGAAGAAACGCCGCAAGTCCCTGGGCTACAGTCAGGAGAAGTTCGCCGAACTGAACGGGGTGGCGACCTCTACGGTCGTGAGGTGGGAGAGCGGCAAAACCGATCCCCAGCCCTATCAGCGGCCGAAAATCGCCAAGCTGTTGAAGATCACCCCTGAACAGCTTGAAGATCTCCTCTCGCCGCAGCTGATGCTTCACGCCAGCGCGGTGATCCCCGAGAATCCCCCGACCGCTGGTGATGCTGACGACATGAAACGCCGCGATTTCCTGGGCCTGCTGACCATAACGGGGGCATTGGTCGCGATGCCGCCGCCCGATGCGGGAGCGGCTACCCGCCGAGCCTCGGTGGGGGGCACCGGCGCGCTGAACTCGCACTTGTGGCAGATCTTCGGCTGGTCCGAGTCGAAGCAGGCCGTGTACCCGCTCGTACGGCATCAGCTCGGGGCGTTGGCGCAGGAACTTAAGGGTGCCCGGACGGAGACTGAGCACAAGTACCTCTGCACTCTGGCGGGTGATCTCTACCAGCTCGCCGGGGAGATCTTCTTCGACGCCAACCGGTACGCCGACGCCGCGCACTGCTACACCTTGGCGGCAAGCGCCAGCAGGGAAGCCGAAGCCTACGACCTGTGGGCGTGCGCGATGACCCGGCACGCCTTCATCGAGCTGTATGAGCGCCGGTTCTCCGTGGCGACCCCCATGCTCTCTGCGGCCTCGCGGGTAGCCCAGCGGGGAAACGAACAACTTTCGACCCGGTACTGGGTTGCCGCCGTCCAGGCAGAGGCGTACGCGGGCCTGGGCGACCTGGACGCCTGTCAAGAGGCACTCGACACAGCGGACCAGGTGCACGCCCTCGACGGGCAGATCCATAACGGCGGTTGGCTCCGGTTCGACGGTTCGCGGCTCACCGAGGAGCGTGGCACCTGCTATCTCGAACTCGGTCGCCCCGACCTTGCCGAGAAGTCGTTGACGGCCGCGCTCAAGCAGGATTTGTCGCTACGTAGGCGCGGGGCGGTACTTGCCGAACTTGCAGCTCTCGGTGCCGAGCGTGGAGATCTTGACCAGGTCATGCACTACAGCGAGGCCGCAATCGAGTTGGCCAGCCAGACCGGCTCCGGTTTCATCGGGAAGAAGCTGGAAGGGCTACAGGGGCGTCTTGCGCCGCTGATGTCAGATGGCCGAGTCTCAGACCTGAACCAGCGGATCAAGGCGCTTTCGCGCGCCGCTTGACGACGAGGAGAAGACGTGACGGACGACGGCCGGATCTTCCGCGAGGCGTGGATTGACGGCGTGAAAAAGCACTTCCCCGGCGAGCCCAAGCCTGGCTACATCGCTCCCTGGGAGGACACCCCCGACTGGGAACGGCAGTCAGCCGTCGCCGTGTTCGGACAGGTCCGCGAATTCGTCAAGGTCAGCAACGGCACCACGGCCCACCTGACTCGCGAGCAGAAGGGCCGATTCGTCGCGATCTGTTGGATCGCCCAGATCCACAAGCACATCGAGAACCCGAAGCCTTCGTACGTCGCCGACTGGGACGACTTGCCCACCTGGCAGCAGGAGACGGACGCGGACATCTTCGAGCGGATCGAGCAGTCCATCTGAGCCCCGAATCCCTGGGCATGAGCAGTACGGCCGGGCCTTGCCTAGGCGGACAGTGCGGCGTGGCTGTGCGAGTCCTGCGGCCGGAGGCAGGCCACGCTAGCCGAAGACCGGGTTTTCACCGCCACTCAATCGCCACACAGCACCCAGAAGCAGGCCGCAACAGACACGAAGAGTCGCCAGGCGATCACAGGGATTCGAGGCATGAAAAGGCCCTCTGACCTGCTAAGTTGCAGATCAGAGGGCCTTCCCCAGGTCGGTGACGGAAGAGTCGACCTATACGCCGGGTTCTGTCTCCCGGGTTGCTTGCGCGGCCCGGGGAGGCGGCCATCCATCTAGGGCTGCCGTTGCCGACAGCCTCGTGCGGTCTACCCGCGAGCTCGGGCGAGCAGCCCTCGAACACTCGCGCACGGCACCCGAGGGCACCGATCTTGACCTTGCTCCAGGTGGGGTTTACCGAGCCGGCCGGGTCACCCCGGTCGCTGGTGGTCTCTTACACCACCGTTTCACCCTTACCCGCCGCAGAACGGCGGGCGGTCTGTTTTCTGTGGCACTGTCCCGCGGGTCACCCCGGGTGGGCGTTACCCACCACCCTGCTCTGTGGAGCCCGGACGTTCCTCGGCGGGTCTGGGACCCGTCGCGACCGCCCGGCCGGCTCTTCCGCCGTAGTGGTCATCGTAGCCGCTCGGGCGGGGCCTGCCGTACTCCGGTCCGGACCACGGGCGCATCCCCGCCGAGCCGCGCGGCGACCCGGGCCGCGGCCGCCGTGGCCCGTCCCGAGGTGACGGCCAGGCCGAGGGCGAGGATCGCGCCGCCGAGGCCCACCAGGATCCACCAGCCCGCGTGGCTGGCCGGCGCGAAACCGGTGGCGACCGGGCCGACCACGGCCGAGGTGACGACCGTCCCGATCACCGCCACCCCGAGCGACTGGCCGACCTGTCGGCTGGTCGACGCGACCGCCGCCGCCACGCCCGCCTGGGCCCGCGGCATGCCGGAGACGGCCGCGTTGGTGATCGGCGCGTTGACCATGCCGAAGCCGAAGCCGAACAGCGCGTACGCGACGAGCAGCAGCACCGCCGGGGAGCCGGCGGTCAGGTGGGTGAGCAGCAGGCCGCTCACGGCGAGGCCGAGCCCGGCCGCCACCAGCGGCAGGCGCGGGCCGTGGCCGGCGACGATCCGTCCGGACAGCGGCGCGCAGACCAGCATCATGCCCGCCATCGGCAGCGTCCACAGGCCCGCCTCGACCGGGCCGTAGTGCCGGACGTCCTGCAGGTAGAGGGTGTTGAGGAAGAGGAAGCCGCCGAGCGCGGCGAACGCGCACACCGCCGTGGCGGTGGCGCCGGTGAACGGCGGGCTGGCGAAGAACCGCGGGTCGACCAGTGGCTCGGCCACCCGTCGCTCCCACAGCGGGAAGGCGACCAGCGCTGCCACGGCGGTCGCGGCGAGGGCGAGGATCAGCGGGGACGTCCAGCCGTTGCCGGGGCCCTCGATGATGGCGGCGGTGCCGCAGCCGAGCAGGACGATCATCAGCAGCTGCCCGACCGGGTCCAGCCGGCGCGGCTTCGGGGCGCGCGACTCGGGTACGAAACGGACGGTCAGGGCGATCGCGACCAGGGCGACCGGAACGTTGATCAGGAAGATCGACGGCCACCCGGCGCCGTCCACCAGGAAGCCGCCGAGCAGCGGCCCCATCGCCATCGAGATGCCGACCACCCCGCCCCACACGCCGATCGCCCGGGCCCGCTCGGCCGGGTCGGTGAAGGTGTTGGTGATGATCGACATCGCGACCGGGTTCAGCATCGACCCGCCGACCGCCTGGAGCGCCCGGAACGCCACCAGCCACTCCAGGTCCGGCGCCAGGCTGCACAGCAGCGAGCCGAGCGCGAAGCACAACAGCCCGATCCGGAACACCCGGCGGCGGCCGAACCGGTCGGCCACCGAGCCGAACAGCATCAACAGCGAGGCCAGGACCAGGGTGTACGCGTCGATGATCCACTGCAGGCCGGAGGCCGGGGCGTCGAGGTCGCGCTGGATCGCCGGCAGGGCGATGTTCACCACGGTGTTGTCGAGGCCGACGATGAACAGGCTCAGGCAGCAGATCGCCAGGACGAGCAGGCGGCGGCGCCGCCCGGGGAGGGTGGGGGTGAGGGGTTCGGGCACGGCACGATCCTGCCACCCCCACACCGTTCACAGGGCGGCGAAGCGGACCGTCCGGGTGGCCGGATCAGCCGTTTCCAGCCGCACCCGGACGATTCCGCCCAGGGGCAGGGCGGCGGGCCCGTAGGCACTGTCGCAGCGGGCCCGGACGGCCGGCTCGCGCAACTGGACGGTGCCCGAGGGCCGCTTCTCGTCCACGTCGATGACCACCGCCGTGAAGTCCTCGCCCTGCCGGCCCGTCAGCAGCTCCGCCTCCACCAGGTCCACGCAGGCCCGTTCGACCTCGGCCGAGCGGCGGTCCCCGCTCGCCATCAGCGCCGGCACGGCGGGCAGCGCGTCGCGCGTCCAGTCCGGCACGTCCTCCCCGGCGGCCACCGCGGCGCACACCTCCTGGGCGAACCGGTCGCCGAGGCGGCGCAGCGGCGCGGTGCAGTGCGCGTACGGCGCCGCCAGTGCGGCGTGGCCCGGATCGGCGGGGGCGGGCAGGCCGCGGGACTCGTCGAACGCGTGGTAGCCGGCGCCGCGCAGCAGCCCGGTGCACTCGTTGAGGAACGCGGCGTTGAGCGGCGCGTCCGGGTCGAGCGAGCGGATCAGCTCCTGGTACGGGAGGCCGTCCGGCCAGGCCACGTCCAGCGCGGCGGCGATCCGGTGCAGCCGGTCGTACGCGGCGGCGGGCGCGGCCGGCAGGGTGCGCAGCAGGCCGACGCCCGCGTCCAGCATCAGCTCGGCCGCGGCCATGCCGGTGAGCAGCGAGATCTGCGCGTTCCAGCCGTCCGCCGGGCCGGGTGCGCGGTAGCCGAGGACGTACCCGTGCAGGGTCTCCTCGACCTCCTGCTCGGGCACCGGCAGGCTGATCCCGCCGCGGGCCCGCTCCTGGTCCTCCCGCAGCCGGCCGACGGTGGCGAGCAGGGCCAGCTGCTCGTCGGCCCCGCCGAGGTCGACGGCGCGCTGGACGGCCGCGTAGTCGAGGCGGCGGTGCGAACGGACGACGGCGCGGCGCGCGTCCGCGAGGACGACGCCGCCGTCCGCGTCCAGGTCGAGCTGCCACAGCAGCGCCGGGCGGGGCTCGCCGGGCAGCAGGCTGGCGGCGTCCTCGGAGATCCGGGCGGGGTGCAGCGGGATGCGGTGGTCGGGGAAGTACAGCGTCTCGACCCGGCGCCGGGCCTCGGCGTCGATCGCCCCGCCCGGACGGACGAAGGCGGCGACGTCGGCGATCGCGTAGTACACCCGGTAGCCGCCGCCCGGGCGGTGGGTGAGGTGCATGGCCTGGTCGAGGTCGCGGGAGTCGGGCGGGTCGACCGTGAAGAGGGGCAGGTCGGTGGCGTCGTACTCGGGCATCCGGGGCTGCTCGGCCACCTCCTCCGCCTCGGCCAGCACCGCCTCCGGCCACTCGGCGTGGATCTCCAGTCGGGTCCTGAGCTCGGCCAGTTCGGCGTGGATCCGAGCGGAGTCGGCGGCCTTGACGCGCAGTTTTCGGCGTGGCATGGACGCCAGAGTAGGGCGAATCGGGTGATTCCGGACGGAGGCTCGGCGTCCTCGGTGCCCCAGGAGCGACCTGCGGTCCTTGGCGGCGGGGGCGACGGGGTCGTCGTACCCGCCGGTGGCCCCGGCTGTCGGCCCGGTCCGGGGACCGATCGGCGGTCGGGGGGTTGTTTTGCGTAGGGTGGCGGGGTTCGGTTGCCACGAAGTGTCGAGGAGTCCGCTGTGCTGGTGCTGTTGCCGCCCTCGGAGGGGAAGGCCGCGTCCGGGGACGGGGGGCCGGTGGCGCTCGACCGACTGTCGTTGCCGGGGCTGACGGCGGCGCGGGGTGAGGTGCTGGAGGCGCTGGTCACGCTCTGCCGGGGTGACGAGGACACCGCCGCCGACGTGCTGGGGCTCAGCCCGGGGCTGCGCGGGGAGATCGCGCGGAACGCCGGGCTGCCGTCGGCCGGGGTGCGGCCGGCGGGTGAGGTGTACACCGGGGTGCTGTTCGACAACCTGGGCCTGGCGACCCTGGACGAGGTCGCGTACGGACGCGCCGAGCGTTCCTTGCTCGTCTTCTCCGGGCTGTGGGGCGCCGTGCGGATCGCCGACCGGATCCCGCCGTACCGCTGCTCGATGGGTGTGAAACTGCCCGGACCGGGGGCGCTCGGGGCGTACTGGCGGAGCGCGATGGCCACCGTGCTGCCGGAGGTCGCGGACGGGCTGGTGCTGGACCTCCGCAGTTCCGCGTACGCGGCCGCGTGGAAGCCGGCCGGCGAGGTGGCCGCGCGCACGGCGACCGTCCGGGTGCTCCAGGAGCGGAACGGCAAGCGCAGCGTCGTCAGCCACTTCAACAAGGCGACGAAGGGCCGGCTCGTCCGGGACCTGCTGGTGGCCGGCGCCGAGCCGAAGACCCCCGGCGAGCTGATGGACGCGCTGCTGCAGCTGGGCCACCGGGTCGAGCTCGCCGCGGAGGGCACCGCCCGCAAGCCGTGGCAGCTGGACGTGGTGGTCACCGACGTCCACTGACGGCCTGAGGCGGGGCCCATGCCCCGCCCCACGGCCCGGTCAGCGCAGGTGCGACGTGTCGTTGAGCAGCCGCACCGACGCATTGCCGTCCGCGTAGTACTGGACGGCGCACAGCGAGGCGGCCGACAGCTCCATCCGGTACAGCGAGTCCGGCGGGGCGCCGAGGGCCAGTCGGACCAGGGTCTTGATCGGGCTGACGTGCGACACGACGAGCACCGTCCGGCCGGGGTGGCGGGCGAGGATCTTGTCGCGGGCGACGCCGGCCCGGTGGGTGAGGGTCGTGAAGCTCTCGGTGCTGCCGGTCGGCTTGGCCTTGGCGGAGCCGAGCCACGCCGTGAGGTCGTCCGGGTAGCGCTCCCGGACCTCGGCGAAGGTCAGGCCCTCCCACGCGCCGAAGTCGACCTCGCGCAGCCCGTCCTCGTACCGCACCTCCAGGCCGAGCCTGGCCGCGACGGTCTCGGCGGTCTGCCGGGTGCGCAGCATCGGGGAGGCGACGACCGCCTGGATGCTGCCGCGCGCGGCGAGCGCCTCGGCCGCCCGCTCGGCCTGCCAGCGGCCCTTCTCGGAGAGCTCCGGGTCGCTGCCGCCGCTGCCGGAGAAGCGCTTCTCCGGGGTGAGCGCGGTCTCGCCGTGGCGGAGCAGCACGAAGGTGGTGGGGGTGCCGAGGTCGGCGGGGGCGGCCCAGCCGGCCTTGGGGACGGCGGTCTCCAGGGGCGGCTCGTCGGCCGCGAGGGTCTTCGCGGGAGCGGGCTTCCTCGGCTCCCACTGCCGCCCCGCCCTGCCTGCGTCCATGGCCTCGTTGGCGAGCCGGTCGGCGTCCTTGTTCCGCTCGCGCGGGATCCAGGTGTACGTGACGCGGCCGCGCGGGAGGACGGTCCGCGCCTCAGCGGCGAGCGGCTGCATGTCGGGGTGCTTGATCTTCCAGCGCCCGGACATCTGCTCGACGACCAGCTTGGAGTCCATCCGGACGTCCACCGAGGCGTCCGGGTCGAGCTCGCGCGCCGCCCTGAGCCCGGCGATCAGGCCCTTGTACTCGGCCACGTTGTTGGTGGCGTGCCCGATGAACTCGGCGGCTTCGGCGACGATCTGCCCGGTGTCGCCGTCGCGGACGACCGCGCCGTAGCCGGCCGGCCCCGGGTTGCCCCGGGACCCGCCGTCCGCCTCGACGATGAAGCGCGCCGCCACCGGATCAGACGCCCGAGTCGGCGGTGCGGACCAGGATCCGCGAGCAGTTCTCGCAGCGGACCACCTTGTCGGCCGGCTCGGCCTTGATGGCGTTGAGCTCGGTGATGGAGAACTCGGTGCGGCAGCCCTCGCAGCGGCGCTGGTAGAGACGGGCCGCGCCGACGCCGCCCTGCGTCTCGCGCAGCTTGGTGTAGAGCTTCATCAGGTCGGCCGGGATGACGGCGGCGACGGTCTCGCGGTCGCGCCTGACCTTCTCGGCCTCGCCGTCGATCTCGGCGAAGGCGGCGTCCCGGCGGCCCTCGGCCTCGGTGAGGACGACGGTGGAGTGCTCCAGACGGGCGGTCAGCTCGGTGACCCGGGCCTGGGCGCTCTCCAGGCGCTCCATGACCTCCAGCACGACCTCCTCCAGGTCGCCCTGGCGCTTGGCGAGCGAGCCGATCTCGTGCTGGAGGTTCTCCAGGTCCTTCGGCGAGGTGATCGCGCCGGAGTCCAGGCGCTGCTGGTTGCGAGCGGAGCGGGCGCGGACCTGCTCGACGTCCTGCTCGGCCTTGGTCAGCTCGCGGGCGGTGTCGCCCTGCTGGGCCTGGGCGGCGACGACGAGGTCCTTGAGCGCGGTGTGGTCGGCGGTGGCCTTCTCGATCTCGGCGTGCTCGGGCAGGCTGCGACGCCGGTGGGCCAGCTGGTCGAGCTTCGAGTCGATGGCCTGGAGGTCGAGCAGGCGGATCTGGTCGGCGGGCGCGGCGTTCAAGCGGAGAGCTCCTGTGAATCGGGTCAGGCGGGGAAGGACATGGGGGCGTGTGCGGTCCACGGGTCGGTGACCCGGTGGGAGACCTTGGTCTCCACGGCCCAGCCGCGCTCGTCGGCGGCGGCCCGCAGGGCCCGCTCGGCCAGGGTGAGCCAGGGCCACTCGGTGGCCCAGTGCGCGGCGTCGACCAGCGCGACCGGGGCCGCCTCGGCGGCCTCGGACGCCGGGTGGTGACGCAGGTCGGCGGTGAGGTAGGCGTCCACGCCGGCCGCCCGGACCTCGGCGAAGAAGCCGTCCCCGGAGCCGCCGCACACCGCGACCCGGCTGATCAGCCGGTCCGGGTCGCCGGAGACCCGGACGCCGGCGGCGGTGGCGGGCAGGCCCTTGGCGACCTGCTCGGCGAAGGCGGCGAGGGTCAGTGGGGGCTCCAGCAGGCCGATCCGCCCGGCGCCGCGGCGGCCGAGCGGGTCGGTCCGGTCCGGCACCAGCGGGCCGGTGACCGTGAGGCCGACGGCCTCGGCGAGGGCGTCCGAGACGCCCGGATCGGCGTGGTCGGCGTTGGTGTGCGCGACGTGCAGGGCGATGCCGTTGCCGATCAGCGTGTGCACCACCCGGCCCTTGAAGGTGGTGGCGGCGACGCTGGTGGTGCCGCGCAGGTAGAGGGGGTGGTGGGTGACGACGAGATCGGCGCCCCACTCCACGGCCTCGTCGACGACGGCCTGCACGGGGTCGACGGCGAACAGGACGCGACCGACCTCGGCCTCGGGGTCGCCGCAGACCAGGCCGACGGCGTCCCAGGACTCCGCCCACTGCGGCGGGTAGACCTCTTCGAGTGCGGTGATGACGTCGGACAGTTTCGGCACCTGTCGAGACTACCGTGCGCGCGGGGGCGGTCGGGCCCCGGCCGCTCACGGGGCCGCCGACGGGAGCGTTCGGACGTGGGTGCCGCCGGCGTACGGATGCGCGTCAACCTGCAGTGCGCGGCTCGGGCGCCAGGCGCGCGGGCCGTGTGCGCCGGTGAGGCAGGCCCCCACTGCTCACACCGGGCCGCTCGCACGAATTCGAAACCCGCTCTGGATCACCCTTATGAGTGAAGTGACCGGTTGTGCGTTGAGGCTCCCCCACCTCGAAAGTAACTTCAGTTCCGCGAACGGGAGTTGCCCTGGCAGTAGCCCCGACCTGGGGTCGGGACGGCACTGCGGGTCCCGGGCCTGCGAGGTCCCTTCGAGGTCCTTCGGGGTCCGAACTCCCGGTCCTCCCGAGGAAACCGATCAGGCCGTGCCGCGCGCCCGGGTGCCCGAGCAGTGGGCACCCGCGGGCAGCGGCCGAGACGAAGGGATGTGGATGCGGATGGAGGCGGGCACATCGCTGCGTACGGCCGGGGGTGCGGGATCGGTCGGCGGCGGACCGGATGCGGCCGGTCCGTGGCCGGAGATGACGCGGGCGGCGCTGGCCGGCGCCGGAGGCCGGGGAGGCGACGGGGACTGGGAGGTCGCCGTCGAGGGCTTCTGGTGCACGGCCAGGCCGTCCGGGTCGTCGCCGTTACCCGGGCAGGGCTGGAAGTTGCACGTCAGCGCGGCCTCGGCGGCGGGCGAGGCGGTGCTCGCGGCCGTCGTGGGGGTGCTCGCCGAGGACCCGTGCACGTTCAAGTTCGCAGCCGGGCAGGAGCGCCTGCGCGAGCTCAACTCCCGTAACAGCGACCGCGGTTCGGCGGGCAAGTTCATCACCGTCTACCCGGCGCACGACGAACAGTTCCGGCGGCTCGCCACCGCGCTCGACCGCGCGACAAACGGGCTGCCCGGCCCCGTCGTGCTCTCGGACCGGCCGTTGCGGCCGGGCAGCCGGGTGCACTACCGGTACGGCGCGTTCACGGCGCGCGCCGAACTCGGCAACGACGGGGAGTACCGGTCGGTGCTGCGCGGGCCGGACGGGGAGCGCGCGGTGGACGTCCGCGGGGCCTCCTACCGGGCGCCGGGGTGGGCGCGGGATCCGTTCGCGGCTCCTTCGCGGCCCCGGAACCGCCCGAGCGGGGTGCTGCTCGCCGGGCGGTACGCGATCACGTCCGCCGTACGGCACAGCACCAAGGGCGGGGTCTTCGTCGGCCGGGAGGCGGCGAGCGGCGCCGAGGTCGTGGTCAAGCAGGCGCGCGCCCACATCGAGGTCGACCGCGCCGGTACGGACGCCCGCGACGCACTGCGGCACGAGGCCGCTCTGCTGAACCGGCTGGCCGGGCGCGACCTGGCGCCGGCCGCCATAGAACTGATCGAGCAGGACGACTCCGTCTTCCTGGTGCAGGAACGAATCGCCGGACAGCCGCTCGGCAGCTGGGTCACCGCCCGCCTGCGGCGCGACGGGGGCCCCGACGTCGACTGGGCCGAGGCCGGGCCGATCGCGCGGGCCCTGCTCGACCTCGTCCAGCGGGTGCACGCGGAGGGGCTGGTCCTGCGCGACCTCTCCCCCGGGAACGTGATGGTCCGCCCCGACGGCGGGCTGCGGCTCGTCGACCTCGAACTCGCCGCCGAGACCGGCCACCACGCCGGCTCGGCCGGCACCCCCGGCTACCGCGCCCCCGAACAGGGCCCGGGCCGGCTCAGCCTGGTCACGGACGGCACGTGCCTCGCCGACCCCGCCGTCGACCTGTACGCCCTCGGCGGCCTCCTCTTCCTCCTCGCCACCGGCCACGACCCCCTGCTCCCCGAGGACCTCCCCCACGCCCGCCCCGTCACCGAACGCCTGACCCGCTGGCTCACCCTCGCCGCCCGCACCGGCACGACGGCCCGCCGCCTCGCCCCGGCCGTCCTGGCCCTCCGGGCGGACGCCCCGACGGAGCGGTGGGACGTGGAGCGGGTCCGGGCGGCAATATTCGGCGGGGGTGGCGCGGTGGACGCGAGCGCGGCGGCGCACGCGACGGCGCACGCGGCGGCCACGGGCAGGGACGGCGCGCCGCCGGCGACGGGCGCCGACCGGCGGGCGTCGAGCGCCGTCCTGCTGCTGCCGCCGATCGCCACCGAGCGGCAGGACGGCACGCAACGGCCTGCGGCCGAGAACCGCACGGCCGGTGACGACGGCCGCCCCGGTCCCGCCACCGTCCGCATCGGGCGGAAGCCCGGCGACGCTGAACCGACCGAAGGCATCAGCCCGCAGCACCGCGACGCGCTCTTCCTCGCCGGCGGTGCCAGCCTCCCCGCGCACGCCGTCGATCTCGACCGGGTGCTGAGCGACGGGCTCCGGCACCTCGCCGTCACCGCCACGCCCGAACGGCGGGACCGGTTGTGGCCCGTCGTGCCGGCCGGGGAGCGGACGGATCCGTGCAATGTGCAGCACGGGGCCGCCGGGGTGCTCGCTCTCCTCGCCCGGGCGGCGCTGGTGGACGGGCTTCCGGCCGATGCGGGGATGCTTCGTGCGGCGGCCGACTGGATCGAGCGCCGCTGTGCCGCCGAGCCGGTCGTCCTGCCCGGGCTGCACTTCGGGCGGTCGGGCACGGCCTGGGCGCTGCTCGACGCCGCCCGTGCGCTCGACGATCGCGATCTCGCCGAGCGCGCCACGGCGATGGCGCTGCGGGTCGCCGTCGAGTGGCCGAACCCCGACGTCTGCCACGGCGCCGCGGGGGCGGGCTTCGCCCAGCTCCGGTTCGCCGCCGACGCCTCGGGCACCACGGCGTCCGCCTTCCTCGCCCGCGCCGCCCGCTGCGGACGCGCCCTGCTCGCGGCCGCCCGCCGGGAGCCGTACGGGCTGGTCTGGCCGGTGCCGGAGGACTTCGACTCGGCGCTCGCCGGGATCACCCACCTGGGGTTCGCGCACGGGGTCGCCGGTGTCGGTGCCTTCCTCCTCGCCGTCGCCGAGGCGACCGGCGATCCCGCGCTCCTGGCCGGCGCCGTCGAGGCGCGCCGTACGCTCGCCGCGACCGTCCGCCGTGAGGCCGGTGCCGGCGCCGGCACCGACGCCGCCTGGTGGCCGCAGAGCGCGGACGACGCGCCACACGTCCGCCTCGCGCACTGGTGCAACGGCTCGTCCGGCGCGGGCACGTTCCTCCTCCGCCTCTGGCAGGCCACCGGGGACGCCACCGCCCGCGAGCTGGCACTCGCCGCCGGGCGGGCCGTACTGGCCGGCCGCTGGCACAGCGGGGTGAGCGCGTGCCACGGCCTGGCCGGCAACGGCGAGTACCTGCTGGACCTCGCCGGAGCCACCGGTGAGCGCGAATTCCAGGCCGGTGCCGATGAGTTGGCGCACCTGATCGCCGCCCGCTGCGCCCTGCGGGACGGCCTCCTGGTACTCCCGGACGAGACCGGCACCGGCTGTGCGCCCGGTTACGGCACCGGCACGGCGGGCGCGCTCGCCTTCCTGCTGCGCCTGCGGCACGGCGGCCCCCGCCTCTGGGTGGACCCGGTGCCGCCCGCCGCGCGCCAACCGGCCCGCTCCACCAGCGAGGTGAGCCAGGCGTGAACGTCGTCACCCAGACCCGGACCAACGCGCTGCGCCGCTTGAGCTTCACCTTCGCGCCGGACGGCAGCCACGCCGCGTGCCTCGCCTCGGCCGCCGACGGCGGTTGGCACGCGGAGAGTTGGTGCCTCCCGGTGGACGGCGGACCGGCCGCACCGACCCCGATGCCACTGTCCGGCAACCGCTCGGAGAGCCTGCGCTCGCAGCTGGTCTCACTGCCGGACGGGTCGGTGCTGATCTGCCGGCACGACGGCGAACGGCACGACCTCGTCCACCTTTCGCCCAGCGAAGGCGCCTGCACGGAACGGCAGTTGGCGACACTCAGGATGCCCGGCCTGCGCCTGCTCCCGCTCCCGCCCGGCACCGGCCCCGCCGGCAGCGGCCCGTCCGCCCCCGTGGCGCTCGCGCTCGGCACCGACACCCGCCCGGCGACCACCGTCTGGCTGGTCCGGACGGACGGCCGCGAGCCCGAACCGGTCGCCGAGGTACCGGGGTTGCACGGCGGTGGCGTCTGGCTGGACCACACCGGGGCGCTGCTCGCGCTGGACCGGGTGAGCGCGGGGATCGTCCGCACCGTCGTGCTGGACGTGCGCAGCGGCGCGGTCACCCCGCTGCTGGAGATCGGCGAGCACAGCAACGACCGCCTGGTGCTGTTCGACCCGGACAGCCGCTTCGCGATGGTGCGCAGCGACGCGCCGGGCACCGACCGGCTGGGCTGGGGCGTGCTGGGCGGCGGCGAGCCCCTGCGGTTCCCGGAGCGCCTGCACGTCGCGGGGATGTTCCTGCGGCCGGTGGCGCTGCGGCAGGCGGCGGACGGGCCGCGGGTGGCCGTGCAGATCGACCACGGCGCGGGTTCGGCGCTGGCGCTGTGGCGGCCCGCGGCGGGCAGGCTGGACCCGCTGCCGGTGCCGCCGGGCCGGCTCGGCGCGGTCGGGCACTGGGGGGAGGCGGGGTTGCGGATGCCGTACTCGGCGCCCGACCACCCGGCGGCACTGGCGGCACTGGACGTGGACGCGCTGCTGGCGCACGGCCCGGCGGCCCCGGTGTCCGGCCCGATGCCGCTGCCGCTCCAACTGGCGCCGCTGGGTTCGGGGTTGCCCGGCCCGTGGCGGGACACGGTGTTGCCGTGGCAGCCCGGCGGCATGAGCATCTCCCGTACGCCGCCCGCCGGCTGGCGGCTGGACGGCAGCACGTCGCCCGGGGACGGCGGCCGCTGGCAGCCCGCGCAGAGCATCGAGCTCGCGGGCCCTGCCGGACCGCTGGAGGCCGTCGTGTACGGCGGGGACGCCTGGCTGAGCAGCCCGCACCTCGTGCTGGCCCTGCACGGCGGGCCTGCGGACGCCTGGCGGCTGGAGTTCGACCCGGCGCTGCAGCGGATGGCCGCGGAGGGCCTGGCCGTGGTCGCGCCGAACCAGCGCGGTTCCACCGGGTACGGCGTGCCGCACGCGATGGCGATCCGCGGCGCGTGGGGCGGGCCGGACCTGGACGACGTCCTGTACCTGCTGGACGGCCTCGCGGGCCAGCGCGCGGCGCTCGGCCTGGAGCCGCCGGCCCTCTTCGGCGTCAGCTACGGCGCGTTCCTCGCGCTGCTGGCGGCGGCGCACGCCCCGGCCGAGCACGTGGTGCGCTGCGCGGTGGTCGCGCCGTTCCTGTCCGGCGCCCGACTGCTGGCCGAAGCGGCGCCTCCCGTACGGGCGTTGACCACCCGGCTGGGCGGCGGCGAGCAGATCGCGGACGCCCGCGGGCCGCGCGACGTGCTCCAGCTCGCGCACCGGCTGAGCGCCCCGCTGCTCGTCGTGCACGGCAACCGGGACGAGGTCGTGCCGGTGAGCCAGTCCCGGTCGCTGCGGCACGAGTTGTTGCGGATCGGCCGGGTCGAGGGCGTGGACTTCCGGTACGTCGAGGCGGCCGGGTCCGGGCACGAGGTGCTGGCCGAGGAGGGCGCGGCCGTGCTGCACGAGCTGCTGGCCGCCTTCCTGCGCACCGGCCGACCGGGCTGACCGGCCCGGCAGGACACCCCACGGACTCCCGGGCCCGGCGGCCCGGGGCACCACCCCGGCGCGGCGGACCGAGCCGCCCGGGGGTACTACCCGACGCCCGCAGGCAGATCGCGGCGGGCGCGCACCCAAGGGGAGGAACCGATCATGGAGAACATGGTGGACTTCGAGACCGACCTCGCGGCGCTCCAGGAGCTGCCGGAGAGCGAGTCCGTCGAGCTGACCGGCCACGGCGCCGGCTGCCAGTACACCTGTCTCATCCTGACCTGCCTGATCTTCACCATCAACTGATCACGCTGGTGACCCAGGTCCTCCGATGACCCGAGGGCGCCGTCCCCGCCTGTCCGGACAGGCGGGGACGGCGCCGTCCTTCACTCTCCGACTCTCCCGCAGGAGCTCTTGCTTGCCCCGCCGACCCGACGGCCCGACCCTCGCCCTGGGCCTCGCGCTGCCCGTCGAGGCCGCCACCACGCTCGCCCTGCCCGCCGCCCTCGCCGGGGCCGTCGACGCCGCCCTCGGCGGCGCGGACCGGTCCGCGACCGGCGCGTTCGCACTGCTCGCCCTCCTCCTGGGCACGGGCGCCGCCGCCAACGCCACCGCCGCTGCCGCCGGACCGGCCGGCGCGGGCGGCGCGGGCGGCGCGAGCCGGGTTCCCGCACCTCGCGGCGGTCGTCGAGCCGTTCCGGGACGCGCTCGTCACACGGGTGGTCCAGGGCGCGCTCGCCAGGCCCGTCGCCGACCCCGCCGAGGTCGCGCGGCTCACCGAACAGGTCGAGTCCGCGCGGCAGTTGACCGCCACCCTGCTGCGCACCCTGCGCGGCGTCGGGATCACCCTGGCCGCCGCCCTGATCGGCCTGGCACTGCTCGCGCCCGCCGTCCTGCCACTCGTCCTGCTGCCGCTGCTCGCCGCCGGCCTGCTCTTCTCCCGTCTGCTGCGGCCGCTGGTGGAACGCCGCCGGGCGGTCGTACTGGCGGAGGAACGATTCGCCGCCGAGGCGGGCCTCGCCCTGCGCGCCGACCGCGTCCTGCTGCTGGACGGCGGCCGCGGCACACTCGCCCGGCACGGGGATCTGCAGGTGTTGTCCCCGCTCTACCGGGACCTGGTCGGCCACTGGCTGGGGTCCACCCCTCTCCCCAGCGGCGCGCCACACGCGCGGTGCGCATCATGACGGCACCCTCACGCGGCACGACGACCCGAACCAGCCGGCCCGCCGGGCGCCGCCCGCAGGCCGGTCGCCGGCTCGTGCCTCTCTCCCCGTACCGGCGGCCGGCGGGCGTCATGATCTCGATAGGATCTCCTGCGCTCCGGCCGTTATGGTGGCCGGGGCACGGGCCGCGATCACCGGCTGTGGCGCGTTTCCTGCGCCCGAACGGGGGCCCGACCGCGCATCCACAGTGCCGGGCGGGCGCCGATGCATCCGCAACCTCCGCACGGAAAAGACGATTCTGATGTCCGACACCCTCACCGACACCACCGGACCCGCGTCCAACGGGACCGACGCCGACGAGACCACGGCCGAGGACACCGCGTCGCACGGCCGCCACCGCGGCCTGTCCTCCACCGATGACAGCCCCGAGGCCGGCGCGCACGGCAGGCACCGCGCCGCCGGCGCCCTGGGCTGACCGGTCACACGCGAAGGGCCCGCCGGGAGACCTCCCGGCGGGCCCTCGTGCGTCGTGCTCAGTCCAGCGTGACGACCGTCCGCAGCGCCTCACCACTCCTCATCTGCGCGATCGCGTCGTTCACGTCCGCCAGCGCGACCCGGTGCGTGACCATGCCGTCCAGGTCGATCCGCCCCGCCCGCCACAGGTCGACGACCAGCGCGATCGTGGACGGCACGGACGCCCCGCCGTACAGCGAGGGCAGCAGGCGCTTCTCGTTGAAGAACAGCTCGCCCATGGTGAACTGCGCGAGGTCGTCCTGCGCCCCGGCGCCGATCACGACCACCGCCCCGCCGCGCCGCGCGGCGTCGTACGCGGCTCGGACGGTCGCCGAGCGGCCGACCGCCTCGAAGACGTAGTCGAAGCCGCCGCCGGGCAGGCCCTTGGCGGTCGCCTTCAGCTCCTTCGGCGCGATCGCGTCGGTCGCGCCGAAGGCCAGCGCCCGCTCGCGCCGCGACACCACGGGGTCGACGACGGTGATCCGGCCCGCCCCGCAGATCCGGGCGCCCTGGACGGTCGCCACGCCGACGCCACCCGCCCCGATCACCGCCACCGAGGCGCCGGGCGCCACGCGCGCGGTGTTGACGGCGGCGCCGACGCCGGTGGTCACCCCGCAGCCGATCAGCGCGGCGGCCTCGTACGGGAGGTCGGCGGGCACCTTGATCACGGCGTCCTCGGCGACGACGACCTCCTCGGCGAACGACCCGGTGCCGTAGAACCCGGACGCGTCCACCGCCACGCCGCCCTCCTCGAAGCGGAAGCCGGGCGCGCCGAGGCGCCGCAGGCTCGCGACGCAGAGGTGGCCCCGGCCGCGCTCGCAGTGGGCGCAGCGCCCGCAGGGCGCCATCCAGCACAGCACGACGCGGTCCCCGGGCGCGACGCCCCGCACGCCCTCGCCGACCTCGACGACGTCCCCCGCGCCCTCGTGGCCGGGCACGAACGGCGCCGGCTGCGGCAGCACGCCGTTCATCGCGGAGAGGTCGGAGTGGCACAGGCTCGCCGCCCGTATCCGCACCCTGACCATGCCGGGCCCGAACCCGACCGCCGTCACGTCCTCGCGGACGTCGAGCGTGTCCTGCCCGGTCTTGTGCAGAACGGCTGCGCGCATGGGCTGCTCCCGGTGTGCCTCGGATCCACGGTCGGGCCGATTCTGGCACGGCCGGGGAGCGGCGACTGGAACACGTTCCAGTGACGGTTCCAGGGCGGGGCACCGGGCAGGGGTGGCCGGGGGTGCGGACGTACTGTCGAGTAGGGTCCGACCGACCGTCGTCACACCACCCATCGCGAGGAGCCGCCCCATGTCCGACCTGCTGGAGAGCGTCCGCCCGGCGGACGAGGTGGTGGCGGCGTTCGAGGCGGCCACCGGGTTCATGCCGGTCGACGAAGGGCTCGCGCTGTACGCGGCCGCGGTCACGGCGGCGCGGCGCACCGGGCTGCCGGTGCTGGAGATCGGGACGTACTGCGGGCGCTCGGCGATCCTGCTGGCCGCGGCCGCCCGGGAGACCAGGACGGTCGCGCTGACGGTGGACCACCACCGCGGGTCGGAGGAGCAGCAGCCGGGCTGGGAGTACCACGACCCGACGCTCGTCGACCCCGAGGTCGGGCTGATGGACACCCTGCCGACGTTCCGCCGGACGCTGCACGCGGCCGGGCTGGAGGAGCACGTGGTGGCGCTGGTCGGCCGTTCGCCGCGGATCGCGGCGCTGTGGGGCCGTCCGGTCGGCCTGGTGTTCATCGACGGCGGGCACACCGACGAGCACGCGACCGGCGACTACGAGGGCTGGGTGCCGCACCTCGCCCCCGAGGGCCTGCTGGTGGTGCACGACGTCTTCCCGGACCCGGCGGACGGCGGCCAGGCACCCTACCGGGTGTACCTGCGGGCGCTGGCGGAGGGCTTCGAGGAGGTCTCCGTCACCGGTTCGCTGCGTGTGCTGCGCAGGCGCGCACCGATGCTCTAACGTCGTGCCGGAGCCGTCGGGCGGCGGTCCGAACGGTACGGTGGCCGCGCAGCACCAGGCAGCGACACCAGGCAGACCAACGGCGGACGGTGGGGGCTAGCGGCACATGACGGACCAGCACAACACCGCTCCGGCGGTCTGGGACCCCACCGCTCGCGGTGGCGCCGGCGGCTGGGTGCGCGGCCCCCAGCAGCCCGGCCCCCAGCAGCCCGGCCAGCCGCAGCGCAGCCCCCGGCAGCCCGGCCCCGCCGACGCCGCGTCCCGGCCCGCACCCCCCTCGCCCCCCGCGCCGCCCATGGCCCCGCCGCCCGCCCCGGGCGGGGTCGGCGACCAGGGCCCGCCGCTGGGCGCCCGCCCGTACCTGTCGACGGCCCCGGGCTACGACGCGCCGACCGCTCCCGCGTTCCCGTCCGCCGCACCGCCGCCCCCGCCCGTCCCGCCCGCATCGCCGTTCCCCGCCCACGCGACCGCGCAGGCGCCCGGCCCGCCCCCCGGCCCCGGCTACCAGTACCCGCCGCAGCCCGGCCACCCGGCCCGGCCGGACCACCCGGCCGGCTACCAGGACCTGAACGACGACGAGGAGCGCCCCGCCAACCGCAAGGCGCCGCTGCTGGTCGGCTTCGCGCTGCTCCTGGTGCTGGCGGTCGGCGGCGGGCTCCTGATGGCGGTCAAGGGCGACGGCAAGAAGGACCAGGCCGCACCCGCCGCGTCCGTCGCGGCGACCGACGCGGCGCCGTCCGGCGGCCCGCAGCCGGCCCCGGCGCCGACCGGTTCGGCCGGCGCCCCGAACACCGCCGCGACCGACCCGGCCTCGGCGAGCGCGACGCCCAGTCCGTCCGCGACCACCGCCGGGCCGAACGCCAAGGCCCAGGCGGGCGCCATGGACGACCTGCTCACCCAGGGCGAGAGCGCGAAGGCGCCGATCGGCAGCGCGGTCGCGAAGGTGAGCAGCTGCCCGGCCAAGGCCGACATCGACAGCGCGGCGCAGGTCTTCGACAACGGCGCCAAGCAGCGCGACGAGCTGCTGCGCAAGCTGGCGGGCCTGAGCGCCTCGGACGTCCCGGGCGGCGCGGACGCCGTCCAGTCGCTGAAGTCGGCCTGGCAGCTGTCGGCCGACATCGACCGGGCGTACGCGGCCTGGGCGCGCTCGGTGGCCGGCCAGGGCTGCTCCGGCACGGCCCCGACCACCGCCGACAAGAAGCACGCCGACGAGCTCAACCCCCAGGCCACGCAGGCGAAGAAGGACTTCGTCGGCAAGTGGAAGCCGATCGCCGACATGTTCGGCCTCACCGCGCGGACCCAGGACAGGATCTGAACCACTCGTGACCGGCCCGACGAACCGACCGCCCCGCCGCTCCGTCCTGCTGCGCGCCACCACGGTGGTCGGCGCGGCCGTACCGCTGTGCCTCGCGGGCTGGCTGAGCTGGCAGGCCGTCAGCCACGACGCGCCCGCCGGCGGGACGGCCGCGCCCAGCGCGGCCGCCGCGGGCGCCACGCCCGAGACGCCACCCCCCTCGACGACCGCCGCCCCGACGCCCGGGGGCACCCCGACCGCGTCCGGGGCCGCGCCCAGCGCCACGCCGTCGGCCACCGCCCCCTCGGCCACGCCCACCGCCGGCGCCCCCCTCACCACCTCGACCACCCTCGCCGGCCGCACGATCCTGCTCGACCCCGGCCACAACCCCGGCAACTTCTCGCACGCCACCGAGATCAACCGTCAGGTCGACATCGGCAACTCCCGCAAGGAGTGCGACACCACCGGCACCGAGACCGACTCCGGCTACACCGAGGCCGACTACACCCTGGACGTCTCCCGCCGCGCCCGTGCGATCCTCGCCGCCCGCGGCGCCACCGTGGTGTTCACCCAGGACGGCGACCGCCCGTGGGGCCCGTGCATCGACGAGCGCGCCAAGGCCGCCGCCGACGCCCACGCCGACGTGGCCCTCTCGGTGCACGGGGACGGCGGGCCGGCCGGCGGCAGCGGCTTCCACGTGATCCTGCCCGCCAAGGTGGTCGCCGGGAAGGCCGACAACTCGGCGATCGTCGAACCGTCACACCGGCTCGGCCTCCTCCTGCGCGAGCAGTTCCACACCGCGACCGGCGAGCAGTACGCGGACTACACGGCCAACGACGGCCTGGACACCCGCTCCGACCTGGGCGGCCTCAACCTCTCGACGGTCCCCAAGGTGTTCATCGAGTGCGGTAACATGCGCAACTCGGCGGACGCGAAGCGGATGACGGACCCTCAGTGGCGGCAGAAGGCGGCCCAGGGGATCGCCGACGCGCTGACGGCGTTTCTGACCGCGCGTGGCTGACCTCCGGGGCCCACCGAGGGTTGCGGGCTGCGCCGTTTACAACGACTTCGCCCCATTCTCGGGTCCCGCTGTGCACCGGCGGGTCGGTTGGCCCTAGGCTTCTGGTCCGTTCGGAGGTTCTCGGCCGGTCCGCCCGACCGCACCGACCGCCGACCACGAAACGTCAACGAGGGGAACGTAAGTGAATCTGCGCGCTCTCACCAGGGGAGACGCTGCCGTCGCGGGCGCGGCCGTCCTGCTCTTCATCGCCTCCTTCCTGCCCTACCTGAGCTACAGCTGCGCCGGGCCGTACTGCGGGAGCGTCTCGTCCTCGACGAACGCGTGGAGCACCGCGCTGTTCCCCATCCTGCCCTCGATCTACCTGCTGGGCATCGCCGCCGCCGCGCTGATCCTGGTGCAGCGGTTCCAGGGCCCGGCCGCGGCCAACCGTCAGGTGCTCGGCCTGCGGCTGGACCAGTGGGGCATCGCGTTCGCGGTCGCGGCGCTGTGGACCTCGATCTGGGCACTGGGCGGCGAGACCTACGGTCCGAACATCGGCCACGGCTTCGGCGCCTGGCTGGGCCTCATCTCGCTGATCGTGCTCGCCGGTGCCGCCGCGGCGGGCCCGCTGGTGCCCGCGCTGAAGGCGCCGCTGGTGACCGACCGTCCGGCCGTCCCGTACCAGGGCGGCTACCCGATGCCGGGTCAGCCCGGTCAGCCCCAGCCCGGCCAGTACGGCTACCCGGTGCCGGGCCAGGACCCGAACCAGGCCCCGGCGTACGGCGCCCAGCCCGACGGCTACGGCTACCCGGCCCCGGGCACGCCCGGCCAGCCCGGTCCGCAGGACATCACCCCGGCGCAGGCCCCGGCCCCGCAGCCGACGCCGGCCCCGGCCCCGCAGCCTGCCCCGGCGGCCGACTTCGCGCCGTTCTGGTTCGCCGTCCCGGCCCCGCGTCCGCTGGCGCCGAAGGACAACCCGGTCGGCGGGCCGATCGGCGAGCTGGTCCCCGGCACCTGGTACCTGGCGGTCGAGCAGCGCGGCACCGCGCTGGTCGCCCAGCTCCAGGACGGCACCCAGGGCGTGCTGGCCGACACCTCGGGCATCCAGCGCGGCTGACCCTCGCACGACGCGGAAGGGGCGGGACCTCGTGGTCCCGCCCCAGAACCCCCCCGACAGGAAAA